>DATLSI010000135.1:0-28355 GCA_035534255.1 Ktedonobacteraceae bacterium
CAGCATATCTCTGAAAAACTCCGCACTATTCGTCTCGAAGATGGCAGCAGTGTCACCATTACCTATCCTCATAAATTGCTCACCGACAAAGGCTGGACAAATAACCTGCATATGGGCGATTATGTTTGCGTACCAGCAAAGCTCATATGGGATGGCAAGCCAGAAGACCCCGACCTTGTTAAATTCCTGGCCTGGCAAATTTCCGAAGGTTACGAGGTAAAAGGCCAAAATGCTGTCCGCATAACACAGAAAGACGCTTCTATACTTCAAGAGTTACAGCAATGCATTCAACGCCTGGGTGTAAGGCACACTATTAAGGTTAATTGTCCTTCTATTCACACGTATAAAGAGCGACCCTCTGATCTACAGCTTACTAGCGTAGCATATCGACGCTTTCTTGAAGCCAAAGGCTACCAGTGGGGAAAGCTTTCAAATGAGAAGCGCATCCCAGATTTTATTATGCAAGCTGACCTCGATAGCATCCGTATCTTTCTGCGAAATTTCTTTGAAGCCGAAGCCTCGGTTGTCGAGAGTATGAGAAGCGTCGAAATCAGTTCCGCGTCACAGGTACTTATTCAACAACTTTCTTATCTACTCCGGCGCTTTGGCATCTGGATGAGGATTTCAACCAAACAAAAGCGAGCAACTAACGGTACCGGCATTTTTCGCCCTTACCAAATCGGCGTCATAGGTGGGAATGCCGCCAGGAAATTTTGTCAGGAGATAGGTTTTGTAAGTGCAAGAAAGCAACAACGGCTGGAAAAGATTTGTGAACGAGTAACTAATACCAACGTGGAAGGTATTCCAGCTTCTGAAATAATGACTCGCACCGTCGCAGCTACCCGCCTTCCTCCACTTCATTTGGGGACGCATTCAGTCTATATTGCCGGTTCACAGCAATTCTCATCTAGCAGCCTGAAGCGGGTAGTCTCTGCACTCGATGGCATTCTCAGCGGTGAGGCAGAACAGCTGTATCGGGAGAAACCGCCCTCAAGGTGGACAATTCAGACATTTGCCGCTTATGCTCAACTTGATATGCCACAGCTAGTTACGACCCGGATGCAATTACAGCATCTGATTGAACAGGAAGTATATTACTGTAGGATCAAAGAAATCAAGGAAGTTCAGTACGATGGTTGGGTGTATGATTTTGAAGTTGCAGATCACCACAACTTTGTAGCTAATAACATTCTTTGCCATAATACCATCCAGCTCATCACCCTCCTACTTCACGACCGTGAAGCAGCTAATGGTACCTCTCAACATGGCACCACGCTCCTCATATGCCCCATGTCCATCGTCGGCAACTGGGAGAGAGAGGTGCAGCGTTTCGCGCCATCGCTCAAAGTCATGGTGCATCACGGACACGAAAGGCTCTCCGGCGAGGCGTTCGCGCAAGAGGCTAAACAGAACGACATCGTCATCACTACCTACGCGCTGGCATTGCGCGACAGGGAGCACCTCTCCCTCATCGACTGGGAATACGTCGTGGTGGACGAGGCCCAGAATATCAAAAATGAGTCCGCCAAACAGACGCAGGCCATCAAAAGCATCAATGGCGCTCACAAAATCGCGCTGACAGGCACGCCAGTAGAAAACCGGCTCTCCGAACTCTGGTCGATTATGGAATTTCTCAATCCCGGCTACCTGGGTTCCGCTACAGATTTCAGCCAGAAGTTCGCCGTTCCTATCGAGAGGTATCATAACGCCGATCGCGCCGAAACGCTCAAGCGCGTCATACAGCCCTTCGTCCTGCGCCGTTTGAAAACCGACAAAGCCATTATCTCCGATCTGCCCGATAAGATGGAGATGAAAGTGTACTGCAACCTCACCCAGGAACAGGCTTCGCTCTACGAAGCGGTGGTCAAGGAGATGATGGAGAAGATCGAGCAGGCAGATGGCATCGAGCGCAAAGGGCTGGTACTCTCAACGATCATGAAACTCAAGCAGATTTGTAACCACCCGGCGCAGTTCGTCGGCGACGGCAGCGCGTTGCCGGGTCGCTCAGGCAAACTGGCCCGCCTGGAAGAGATGCTCGAAGAGGTGCTGGCGGCGGGCGACAAAGCCCTCATTTTCAGCCAATTCGCGGAGATGGGAACCATGTTGCGCCATCATCTCCAGGAAACGCTGGGCTGCGAGGCGCTCTTCTTGCACGGTGGCACCACCAAAAAGCAGCGCGACGCCATGGTGCAGCGTTTCCAGGAGGAGCGGCGCGCCGTGCCACTCTTCATCCTCTCACTGAAGGCAGGCGGCGTAGGTCTCAACCTTACTGCCGCCAACCACGTGTTTCACTTTGATCGCTGGTGGAACCCGGCGGTCGAGAATCAGGCCACGGACAGAGCATTTCGCATCGGGCAAACAAAGAACGTGCAAGTTCACAAGTTCATCTGCGTCGGCACCATGGAAGAGCATATCGACCAGATGATTGAGCAGAAAAAGGAACTGGCGGAAAGCATTGTCGGCAGCGGCGAGAACTGGCTGACCGAAATGTCAACGGCGCAGCTCAAGGAACTCTTCGCGCTGAGCCGCGAAGCAGTCGGGGGGGAATAATCTATGGGACGCTGGAGAGATAGTTACGATGATTTCGCGTGGAATTACTACAGAGAAGACCAGCCTATCAAGGTTGAAGGCGGCATTAAGACCAGAAGCGAACGCGGGGAGATTGGCTCAACGTGGTGGTCCAAACGCTGGATAAAAGTTCTGGAGTCATTCAGCATGGGAACGCGGCTCACGCGCGGTCGCTCTTACGCCCGCAAGGGGCAGGTCATTTCGATAGATATCATGCCCGGCATCGTCAAGGCCAGAGTGCAAGGTTCGATGCCCAAACCTTATAACGTCAAGATCAAACTAAAGCCACTTACAGATCAGGATTGGGAAAAAGTCACGCAAGCTATGGCTGCGCAGGCTCTCTTCGCGGCCAAATTGTTGGTCGGCGAGATGCCCACCAATATAGAGGAAGCCTTTCACGCCGTACATCTCTCACTTTTCCCGGCACGCGAAAAAGACCTCGAAACCGACTGCTCGTGCCCTGATTGGGCCAACCCCTGCAAGCATATTGCCGCCGTCTATTACCTGCTGGCCGAACGTTTCGACGAGGACCCGTTTCTGATTTTCAAACTGCGCGGGCGTACAAAAGAGGAGATCATCCAGGCGCTGCGCTCAAAGCGCATCGAGACATTGCCGTCTCAAAGTGCATCGCCCGCAGGCAGCGAGGATGCAGCCCAGGCTGACACCGGCATCTTGCTCGCGGACGACCCTGACACGTTCTGGCAGGCGGGCGAGGGGTTGGACGTCTTTAGCGTGAATCCCGCCGCTCCCCGCATCGACAGAGCCTTGCTTAAAAGATTGGGCGACGCGCCATACACCCTTGAGGGTCGTAATATTACTTCTTTATTAGCCAGGGCCTACGATGTGGTAGATGCCGCCATTTCACAACGCGATCAAATCATATCATGAGCGGGGAGAAGATGCCACAACAAGTCTATATAATCGGCGATATACATGGACACTTGAAAAAGCTCGTGAAGTTGCTGCGCGACACGCAACTCATTGACGATGCACATGCATGGAAAGCTGGCGATAGCACCCTCTGGTTCATCGGCGATCTCGTTGATCGCGGCCCCGACAGCATCGCGGTGCTTGACTTTGTCATGCACTTGCAGACCGAAGCAGAGCTAGCCGGTGGGCAGGTTTCATCACTATTGGGCAATCATGAACTCATGATGTTGGCGGCCTACCGTTTCGGCAGGCGCTCCACAGGACTGGGGGGCAACTTCATTTCAAGGTGGAAGCAAAACGGCGGCTCACGCAAGGACCTGGCCTTATTGACCACGCAGCACCTGGCATGGCTCGCGCAACTGCCCGCTATGGCGGTAGTCGAGCAATGTCTGCTTATCCACGCCGACGCGCCCCTGTATCTCAACTATGGGCAATCGGTCGAAGCAGTGAACACCACCATCGGGGCGTTGTTGAAAAAAAGCGACGCCCTGGCATGGGAGGAACTGCTGGAGGATTTCGCCAGGCGCGGCATCTTCGCCTACAAAGAGACGGGTGCGGAATTTGCCGGGCGCTTCCTCAACACCTACGGCGGGCAGCAACTTGTGCATGGTCATACGCCCATCAGCTCGTTCACGCGCATCTCGCCCAGGAACGTCACAACCCCCATGACCTACGCCAATGGACAGTGCATCAACGTGGACGGGGGCATGTTCCTCGGCGGACCCGGTTTCATCTACAACCTGCCGCACAACGTCCAGGAAGCACAAAACTAACGGACAGCATGATGCGCGAACTGCGCGATGAAGCCAATAATGAAGATGACAACAAAGATAATGGTGATAATAAGCACGGCCTGCACGACTAAACGGCGATTGCCGCTGGCTACCGGCGTATCTGGCTGGTAGGTGACGGGTTCTACTTCGTCCAGGTTCTCCAGGTCCCTTTGCAAATCCTTTATGTCTTTGTAACGCTTCTCTGGATCGCGGCGAATAGCCCGCATGACCACCGTTGCCAGGGCAGGCGAAATGTGCGGA
Source organism: Ktedonobacteraceae bacterium (assembly GCA_035534255.1). GTDB lineage: Bacteria > Chloroflexota > Ktedonobacteria > Ktedonobacterales > Ktedonobacteraceae > CF-113. The sequence continues at coordinate 4,533 of DATLSI010000135.1, forward strand.
TTGAATTGCAGAATAGACGGAGGATCGCGCGAGATGCGCTGGTTCATGGCGGCAAAGATATTTTCGTCCTCGAAAGGTGTGCGCCCGCACAGCATTTCGTAAAGTACCACCCCGACAGCGTAAATATCAGAAGCGGCGGAACCCCGCTCGCCGCGCAATTGCTCCGGTGACATATAATCCGGCGTGCCGACTGTGCCTGACAGCCCGCGCCACGTCACGCGGCGCGCGCCTTGCAGCAATGCGATGCCGAAGTCGATGATTTTGATATCGCCATTGTCCAGAATCATAATGTTTTCTGGCTTGATGTCGCGATGAAAGACGCCATGCTCATGCGCGTAGGTGAGAGCATCACAGAGTTGCAACGCGATGCGTATAGCTTCCCTGGGTGGTAACGCCTCTGGCGCGCGTTCCTCCAGCACTGCGCGCAGGGTGCGACCACGTATATATTCAACCACCAGGTATGTATCGCTGCGCTCTTCATCAAGATTTAAGAGATGCTGAATACGGGGATGCGCCAGTCTGCTGCCAATCTCCGCTTCACGTTTGTAACGCTCGAAAACCGCCACATTCCCAATCAAATCCGCGTTGGGGATTTTGAGAACAACATCCTGTTGATTGCGCAGGTCGCGCGCGTGATAGACATGATTCATCCCCCCATGCCCCAGCATGCGGATAATCTCATAGTGGTCGATTTTCGCGCCCTGCGTATATATTGCTGGCATCCGTGCAGTCTATTCACTCGTTTTACACACACTATCGCTCTCAGAGTATACCACTTCGCAAACACAAGCGGGGATTGAGGAAGCAACAGAGCGGCAATATCCGACAGGCTGATTAAAGATGTGGTATACTAAGTATTGGGTAGAGATACTTTCAAGGAGTATCCCCCCATAAGGAAGGTCTTAAATGAGAAGGCTGGTGCAAATTTTCTGACTTCTGCCAGCCACGAACCTCTCTACTGTGCCACATAGTTGTGGATAGTGCCCCAGGCTGAATACCGTTCCCTGTGCGAAGCAGCACTTCACCAATGTCCAGGTTGATTGAACATCCGCAAGCTTCAATGTAAGGTGGATGCGAATTATCGCGTCCCTACATGGTAGTTGTGTGAAAAGATACTCCCACGCCTCAAAAGCGACAGGGAATACGAAAGGTAAACCGTTACAATGGAAAACAAAAAAAGAATCGCCCTCGTGGCGCACGATAATAAAAAGCAGGATCTCATGCAATGGGCAGCATACAATAAGCCCTTGCTGGCCAAACACGAACTGTATGCAACAGGCACAACAGGAAAACTGTTGGAGCAGGAACTCGGCATTGAGGTTCACAAACTCCAGAGCGGACCTCTGGGGGGCGACCAGCAAATCGGAGCGAAGATATCAGAGCACGAGATCGACTTGCTCATCTTCTTCTGGGACCCGCTCACCCAGCAACCGCACGATTCAGATGTGAAAGCTCTGCTGCGCATCTCCGTCGTCTGGAACATACCCGTGGCCTGTAACCGGGCCTCAGCAGACTTCATGATCTCATCCCCGTTGATGACCGGAGACTACGAGCGCGATCTACCAGAGTATGATAACTACATAGGGCGTATCCTTGAAGACGCCATGGTATAAGCCAATGTCAGTTGGGCGACCCGCGTGGTCGCCCAATTTGCTTCCCTCCTTGACGTTCTCTTTGTGCGTGACGCAAAATAGAACAGAGTCCTCATCTATCTTAATTGGCACCCGTCAGGGCTGCATAAGACCTGACAAGCGCGGTATGATCGCGCTCGGTCTGGTCGGCGTAGATTTCGGCGAAAGTGGCAAGCGCGCGGTCAAACACATCTCCTCGCCCCAGGTAGCCGCTGATTTGCGCGGCATCCCCTGAGCGGGCGTGGGCGCGAGCCAATGCCCAGCCACAGAAGCGACAATACTCGCTGAAGCCGTCTTCTGTCAGCGTCTCTATATCTACCGTCAACTTCATATCGCGCAGTTGGCGTATATAGTAATCGGTGGAACCCAGTCGTGTCCACCCAAGAAAAAGGTCGCTGGCCGCCTGCATGAGGCGTTGCCCGCAAACCACGCGCTGCGCGTGATTGGGATAGGCACCTGGGCCGAGGTGACGTTCGAGAACCGAGGCTTGCGCTTCCTTGATTTGCAGGAGCAGGGGATCGTTGCTATCATTCCCCAGCAGAAGGAGCACATAACATCGCGTACCGATGCTCCCCACACCAACCACTTTCTGAGCGACATCCACACAGTGGTATTTGCTAAGCAGCACCTGCCGGTCCTCCTGCACCGTTGGTCGATAGGTCTCCACCAGCCCTTTCAACTGCCGGGCCAGTTCCTCATCGTGCAGGTGCGCAATCAAGGGAGGATCGTCCTTGAACCGGTGTTGCCCATCAACTAGCGCGGTAAGTTTGGGGAACACTTGCAGGCTTGAGCGCTGGCGAGACTTTTCGCGCTGTTTAGTAATGTACCAGCGAAACGTAGGGTGTACAAATTGCAGTGAGCTTTCGTAGTCAATGCGAGAATACCAGACATCGATATGGCGCATTTCGCTGTACTTCCACATATGCTCGCGGTACGACTGGATACAACTCAAGACAGCCCGCCTGTTCGTAGCAGTTGGGAAGTGGTTCGCGCGTCCACCTAAAACAATACTGGTGGTAAGCCGCTTGATATCCCATTCCCAGGGGCCTGGAAGCGTTTCGTCAAAATCATTCACATCGAAAACCTGGTTACGCTCCGGGGTGGCGTAGATGCCAAAGTTGTTGAGATGCGCGTCGCCACAGACCTGCACTTGAACCCCGGTAACAGGAGTCGCAACAAGGTCCTGTGCCATAACGATGGCAGACCCACGTAGAAAGGTGAAAGGCGAGACGGCCATCCGTTGATAGCGAAGCGGCACGAGATGCGCTAACCGCGCACGGTTCTGTTCCTCCAGCAGGCTCAGCGGATCAGGACGATCAGCAGCCGGGGACCATCTGGCGTGACTGGAACGCGGCACCTTGTTACGCAGCTCCCGACCAGCAGCGCGACGATCAGCCAGCGTTCGAGCGTTCAGCGCCATCCCTGAAGAGATGTACAATTCATGCATGAGCATTATTCCTTGATGGCGATGGCGACAATCCCCGTCATTGTGCCAACGTATAGATAACCTGCGGACAGTGTCGGGGTGGCAAAGCGCGACGTTTGCGGTACGGAAATGGAGGTATTCACCGTCCCATTACTGATGTTGAGGGCATAGAGCGTGCCACTCGGATCAAGGCTATAAACGGTATGGCCTCCGATGACGGGCGAACCATTTATCTGTCCCGGCGCGTGCCAGCCGACAAGTATCGATGGACCAGTACCAACTCCTACCTCGCGCAGACCATCAGTACAGGGGATAAAGGCTACTGATCCATAGGTAGCGGCACCGCCAAAGGCCGTACAGATAGATGCTACCTGAATCTGGCCGCCGATGCCGCCCAGAGCATTCGCATGTAACAGGTAGGCAAGTCCAGATTTGCCGGCGGCAAAGACTAACCCGTCTGATAGCAGAACAGGTCCCATCGAACCAAGATCGGCATCCCCTGCATTGTCCTGCGCCCATTGTGTGGGCGCGAAATCGTCTAGAAGCTTTAAGGTTGGCGACAATTTGAGCACCGAGTCACTGCGGTCCCAGGAACCTCCGGTGGCCGAACCATTTCCCACTGAGACATAGAGATTCCCCGCGGCATCGATAGCTGGCCCCGGCGTTGCCCAGATACCACCCTCGCGCGCGGTCGGAACCTGGTAAGAGAGCAAGGCACCTTGCCCGTTGGTCTGCGAGGCGACTACCCAGCCATGATAATCACTGCAATCACCATAAAGGCCACCATACGCAATATAAACCATACCGTGAGAAAGCGCCAACGCGGCCCTCTGCTGGTGAGCGCGCGGGTCCATGCCCGGCGCGTCAACTGTGCGGCGCACGCGCACCTGCCCTGTACCGGCATCGACGCCTACCAGAATATGCGCGGGTCCGCTGACCTCGGCAACCGCGAAGACAAGATTTGTGGCTGGATCATAGACAGGGGTACCGGTGATACCAAGAGGATCGATGTTCCCGCAGGGGAGAGATGAAAGCGGGACAGGAGTCCCAACATTGGTATGCCAGAGCACCTGGCCTGTATGGGCATCAAGTGAGTAGAGTGTATCTCCCTCACTCGCGACGATCACATGACCACCAACAACCAGCGGCTCAGCATACACCGCGCCATCAAGCGACGAATTCCACTCCTGCGCCAGGCTCGCTGGATCAGGCTCGTTGGCATCATAACCCGTGCGTGCCAGGTCACGGTGATACATGGTCCAGTCTGCACTGGAAACAGGAGCAGTTGCTGTCGGCGCTTTTGTGTTGGAAGAGTTAGGAGTGGGAAATGGACTAAGAGAAATAGGCGTCTGAGATGTTGAGCCTGACGATTGACTATCTGAAGAGGATGTCGAATCGCTGCAAGCGGCGAGAGCCACGAGCAGTACGAGAAAAGCTACCCAGATAGTACGATAAGTAATACTATGTGCCGGGTAATGATTTCTCATTTCGTTTGCATCCTCCTTCTTCCGGTCCTACGCGCCGATCACCTCTTGCAGGCGGCTAATCTGATCGAGTTCGGGAATGCACGGCCAGAGGATCAGTTCATCCGCGCCAGTACTCTTGAATGACTCGATGATGCCATGCACTGCGTCAGGTGTAGACGGAATACGGCTCGCCATCTGTTGCGCTCCTACACCCAGAAACGAATAGTAGTGAACAATAGTTTCGGCCACGCGCTCCTCCGCATTTGGACCCAGCCCGTAATACGAACACACCACCAGGCGCGGCTTACCGGCGCGACCAGCTTTCTGCCAGGCATGCTCCGCCAGCCTGAAGAATTCTGGCACCTGCTGCGGGCTACGACCACCCGCGATATACCCGTTGTTCCAGCGTCCCACGCGCTTGATCGCCGCCTCCGAGTACGCCCCAATTAGCACTTCAGGCCCACCAGCCTGCACAGGCGGTGGCCCGATTGGCCCGACTGTCTCGCTGAAACGCTCACCCAACCAGATGCGTGCCATCGTTTCTAACTGCTTATCGAAGCGTTCGCCTCGTTTGCGCACATCAGCCTCTACCGCCTCGAAATCATCCTCGCGCCCGCCAACGCCTAATCCCAGCGTCAGACGACCGCCGGAGAGCGCGTCCAGGCTCGCGGCCTGCTTCGCCAGCATACCCGCGCTGCGTAGGGGTGCGACCAGCACCGTCGTCGCCAGGCGTATGCGCTGCGTCACGCCGGCGACGGCTGCCAGCGTAATCAGCGGCTCATAGTTCGAATACACGACGCGGTCGATAACACTGAGACTCGAAAATGCAGCAGCGTCTGCCCGCCTGGCCCACTCCAGGAGTAACTCTCCTTTGACACCAGGAATTGACGCCGGAAGACCTATACCAATTTTCAAAACTACCTCCTAAAAAATAACAAGAGGGGATTTTTACATGACCCAACAACGTTTATACTACCACACTCGCGGCGATCTCTTTCTCTCAAATAATGAAAATGTGGGGTCTCGAAGTGAGACCCCACCGCCATTTACGCGCGAATGGCTAGTTGAAGTGATTACCAACACCTTGCTCAATATGGCATTCATCGTACAGACACGGGGTGACTATGAGCAGATGAGCAGGCGCGCATCTTACTCGAAGAAGTAGTAATGCGACAGAGAGCATTAACACCCGGCATTTGATTTTCCCCTCCGGGAAAAGCTATACTAACTAGCATGCAACGTCCAATTAGAGTAGAACAGGAAGTGTCTTATGGCTCAATCAACAAAGGGCATGTCTATCAACTGGCAAGAGGTGGGCGAAGAGACGGTGGCGCATCTACGCGATCTGCTGCGTCTGGATACGCGCAACCCGCCAGGCAACGAAGTACGAGCAGCCGAGTACCTGCGCGCGCTCTTCGAGGCCGAAGGTATCCCAGGTGAAATAGTGGGGCCGAATAGAGAGCGCGGCACATTTATTGCCAGGCTCAAGGGAGATGGCTCGGCAACGCCCCTCTTGTTGATGTCTCATACCGATGTGGTAGCTGTTGAACCTGAGAAGTGGACGCATGATCCATTCTCAGGTGATATCGCCGATGGCTTTATTTACGGGCGCGGGGCGCTTGATATGAAGCAAATGGTGACGATGGAAGCCATGACGATGCTTCTACTCAAGCGAACCGCAACGCAGCTCAAGCGAGATGTCATTTACATGGCTGCCGCCGATGAAGAGTGCGGCGGGCACGATGGCGCTGGTTGGGTCGTTGAGCATTACCCACACCTCATCCAGGCCGAGTACGCGCTTAATGAAGGCGGCGGGAGCGGCCTGGAGATCAATAGCCGCCGCTACTACCCCGTGCAGACCGCCGAGAAAGGCACCGTGCGCTTTCGTATCCGCACGCGTGGCAGGCCCGGTCATGGCTCGGTACCCCACGGCGAAAATGCTATTCTCAAACTCGCTGTTTTGCTGGCAAAGTTAACGCCTGATATGCTGCCAGTCCATTTCACCGGTACGCTGCGTGGATATATCGCGGGAATCGCGGCTACGCAACCTGCTGACGTTGCGCTGGCACTGCAGGCGGTGCTCGCCGACGAAGCGAGCGCGGATGCAGCCATTGATCGTCTCCCTCTCGATGAGACGCTCAAACAGCGCACGCGTGCCATGCTGCGTAATACAGTAACACCAACGGTACTCAAGGCTGGCTCGCAGATCAACGTGATCCCCTCGGAGGCAGAGGCGCAGGTTGATGGTCGTAACCTGCCTGGCTGGACGCCCGCCATGTTCCTGGAAGAACTACGCACCGCGATTGGTAACGAGGCGGAGATCGAATTGCTTGACCCCTCGGCGCCGCTGGAAGCCGACCTGGAATCGCCTCTATACAACACGATCAAAGAGGTATTGAAAGAGCACGACGCGGCGGCAGCGGCAATTCCATTCTTGCTGACCGGTGGAACGGACGCCAAGCATGTCACGCAACTGGGTACAAAAGTATACGGATTCGTACCCGGTCTCTACAGTGGGGCGGACGAGGGAAGACGCGTTCACAGTCACGATGAGCGTGTTAGTGTGCGCTCGCTGCAATGGGGCATGCGCGTACTCTACGAGGTAGTAGAACGCTTCGCCAGTTGACCAGGGCGACCCGTTCCCGCCGTGCGTAGGGACAGGGACGCGGGGATGGACGGACGCGGGGGCCTTGCGCCTGTCCCCGTTGGCTACGCACGGGGGAACGGGGATGGCAGCCACCCATAGCCACCCTCCCTATGCAAATGAAACAGGCAAGTCTGTTAGCCCGCGCAATGAATAATTCGGGCGAAATTTTGGAGGATCAGCGGCCATTTTGAGATCTGGCAGCCGCTTGATGATCGTTTCAAAAGCCACCTGGCTCTCCAGACGGGCCAGGGCGGCTCCGATACAAAAGTGAATGCCATACCCGAAACCCAGGGAACGCGCGGGCGGGCGGTTGATATCCAGCTTTTCCGGGTCGGGAAACTTTTCTGGATCGCGGTTCGCCGCTCCTACGAGCAAGTAGACCCCGCTAGCCTGCGGAATCGTCACGCCTCGTATCGTCACTTCCTGCAATGCGCGGCGAGCCAGCGTATGCACAGGGCTGACATAGCGCAACAACTCCTCTACCGCCGCCGGGATTTTGGAGGGGTCTGCGCGCAATTGTGCCATTTGCCCGGGGTTTTGCAGCAGGTAGTACATGCCGACAGCGATCAGGTTGGCGGTCGTTTCGTGACCGGCAAAGAGCAGAAAATTGGTTGCGATGACGATTTCATCTACGCTCAACATATCCCCGTTTTCTTCGGCCTGCACCATCTTAGTGAGCAAATCATCGCCGGGGTGCGCGCGTCGTTCCGCGATGAGGCTTTTCAAGTAGGTGGTGACATCGGCAAAAACGCCGGCCAGCCGGGGCCAGACCTGCGGCCCATAAAAAAGCAGGGTGGCGACAAACTCATTGATCGCCTCGGAGCTGGCTTTGATATACGGTCGCCCGCTTCTCGGAATGCCCAGCAAATCCAGAATTACATTCGAGGGTAAGGGATAGGCCAGGTCAGCCACAAGATCCATCGAACCCTCCGCCAGCCGCTGACCAAGCAGTTCATCCACCAGCTTTTGCACGGCTGGCCTGAACGATTCTATCATACGCGGGGTGAATGTTTTCATCATCAGGGTGCGCTGGCGCGTATGGCCGGGAGGGTCCATGCCCTGCAAGTTATACGCCAGAAAAGGAATGATCTGTTTGAGGTACTGGCTTGACTCATCTTCACCTCCAAAACCGAGGGTTTCAGGAACTCCTGACCAGATATCAGAGGAGAAACGCCGGTGATCGGAGAAAACCATATTCACATCGTCATATCTCGTGAGCATGTAGCAATTGAACATGGGATTCCAGCGCACCGGCTCATGCTCTCTAAGGTACGTATACGCCGGATAAGGGTCCTGAATGGTGGCAAAGAAATTATCCAACTCCAGGCTATTTTCCTCGATCATTTTTTCCTCCATGTTCTTAGCCGATCTCTTATACTATAAGAGTATATGCCCGGTTTACCGGCATCGCAAGAGCAAAGTCTGCTGCTTTGTCAAAAGACGGAAGTACTACCAGCCATACTACCCTTTGACATTAAGCAAGCAGGCTAGCTATACTTATATGGTAGCTTTGATTTAGCACCCGATTAGAGAGCCGACTGAATGAATACACGATAATAGCACTCGTGCTCGCGCTGCCTGGCGTATAACGGTTCGGCGTTACTCTTTCGGTAACCGTTACGTTTTCTCTGCATCCTTACCGCATTAAGCACCGTCGCTTATTCCTACTCGCAACAGCACATTCTGGCCGCTCGCGTGTCCTTTAACAAAAAGGACCGGGAGCACTATCGCCGTGCCACGGGTGAGAACCTGCCACTCACTCGAGATAGAACATTTCAAAATGGAGTGGCGTTTGCACTCGCTTCACAACAAAAATGGAGTAGCGCTACGTGAACATTAACACCATACAATTTCCACATATCCTGGAGAACGCCGACCTGGACAATCTGCACTACTTTTTGTCCCGCACCGCTTTTGTGATCTCCCACAAAAGCGAGAGTGTTGAAACATTGCTCGGCGTGCTCTGGTACCTACCCGTTGATAGCCCGACCATCATTGTCACAAACTGCCCTGAAAGGGAAAAAGACGAACTCGCGCACGTGTTAAAGACAAAGCTGGCACATCACAAACAGATCTACCTGGTCCATCAGAAAGACGAGGCCCTCGCTCAATTGTTCGAGGCGTATGGCGTCTTCCGCATCCTCGGATCAGACAACAGAGTCATCGATGGGAAAGGTGAGGGCATGTACATCGGGGCGCTCTGTGCTTACCAGTTGGGTTATCCCCGCTGGATAGTCTTTTACGACGCGGATAACTTTGTCCCCAGCGCCCTGCTCGAATACACATTAGCCATGAGCAGGCTCTTTATGTCAGACATCCTACCTGCACGCTTCCGCGCATATGATACACTGGCTGTCGGAAGCCAGGCGGGGATGCGTTCTGCACCTGACTTGCACAATGTACGCATTTGCTGGTCCTCCAAACCTGAACTCGTCGATGGCAATTGGGATGTCAGGGTTATGGGCCGCTGCACAAGGGTCGTTTCCCCGCTTTTTAACGACCTGCTGGAGGGATGGTTCGGCATACGCGACCACGCGATTAGTTCATCCAACGCGGGAGAGCAAGGGATGACGGTCAAAACCGCGCTTTCGCTGCGCTTTTCTTCGGGATTCTCCGTCGAGACCCTTCAGCTTCTCGATCTGCTCTTTCACGCGAACGAGCGAAAAGGACGCGCCGAGGGGATCATTCTACATCAATACCTGTCCAAAAGTCCGCACTTCCACGAGAAGAAAGGGGATGAGCATATCAAGGAAATGATCGAGGAAAGCCTGGGAAGCTTTTTCCACTACGAAGCCTGGCTACCTGATAACGTAAAGTGCCACTTGCAGAGGGTCTATGACGAATTGGGCCTTGAGCTTGTGTATCCCGTGTTGTATCCGCCGCTACAAGCTTTACCCTTGCAGAGGATTGAAGGAATGATGGACAACTACTCGCTCTTTGCCGCCCCGCATCAGCAAGGTTTGCTGCTTGTCGAGCAGGAGGGATAATGCGCCTCATTCTTGTACGTCACGGAGAAACGGAGTATAACGCTCAGAGACGTTTCACCGGCCAGTCGGATGTGCCGCTCAGCACGCTCGGCAGGCAGCAGGCGGCTGTTGTAGGCGAGTGGCTGGCTTCCGAACGCCTGGATACCATTGTTAGCTCTGATCTGGAGCGCGCGCGTCTCACGGCGGAGGCAATCGCGAACTTTCACGAGATACCTGTTGTAGTGGACAGCGACTTGCGCGAGATAGCTATGGGTGAATGGGAGGGATACATCTACAGTGAAATTCTGGCGCGTGACGCGGAGCTGGTCGCTCAGTGGCAAGTTGATCCTGTGACGTATGCTCCACCAGGCGGCGAAACCCTCGTCCAACTGCGCGACCGCTGCGCGCGTGCCCTCGAGCGCTGGCAAAGCCGCGACCCGCAGGCCAGCGTCTTATGGGTGACACATGGTGGTCTGATCGGCGTGTTGCTCTGTCACATTCTGGAGCTTGATCTCAATCGCCGCTGGCAATTTCGCCATTATAACGCCTCGATCAGCGAGCTACATCTGAGCGGCGACCGCGTGACGATCGTGCGTTTGAACGAAACAGCGCACTTGCGTACTAGCGATGCAAGCCGCTAATCATGTTTGTGAACATGTCGGAAATTTGCCTGGGGGAATACTGGCCCTCTGCACGGTACCACTGGGAGAGCCAGTTGCACATCCCCAACAGGCCATAGGTAGCAATCCTGGCATCAATATCGGGTTGGAACACGCCCGCCGCCTGTCCCTCTTCGATGATTTGCTCGAAGTAGCGTTCGTAGGCTTTCTTGCGCAGGATAATTTCTCTGGCAAAGGGGCCGGTCAAGTAATGCTGCTCGCGGTAGAAGACCGTCATAGCTGGTGAGCGATTAGCAGCTACGGCGGTCTGGTGCTCGACTGCGCGCCGCAGTTTCTCAGCCGGCGCCAGATCGGCTTCAACGATATGACGCAAAGGCTCTTCACAGACCGTCAGAACTGTCAAATAGATGAGGCGCAGGATTTCCTCTTTGTTTTTCACGTGATAATAGAGCGCGCCCTTTGTTGCGCCCAGGCTCTCGGCTATATCATCCAGGCTCGTCGCGCCAAATCCTTTGCGCGCGAACAGCTCGGATGCGACTCTCTCAATGGCTTTTTGCGTTAAGCGGGCGCGCTTCACTTTAGCGGACTTGTTCGCCTCCTGTTGCTTCTCCTGCAGTTGATCTTTATCAAGAGCCATGGACACCATCCGTTTCCTACATGTACGCAAAGGTATGGCAATGGTAAACAAGCGCTAGAAATAATTCTACTACTCGGTAGAATTTTCATAAGGTATACCCTTGCTTTTTTTGCTTGTATCGGGTATAAACATACCAGGTGGTTAAATTATAGGGTTGAAGCGTTGGGGTGTCAAGTCCTCCCGCGTCCGCGTGGAGCGGCGTAGTCGCTTCAGGACGCACGTTCTGAGCAAACAAGGAGTCATGCGTATGGCCTCTCCTACTACAGTCATTCTACAGAGCGAAGAGGCTTTGCTCAGCCGCATTCGTAAGCAGCAACTAATCGAGTCTATCGATCATATGAGTCCCGTGTATCTCGAAGGTATGAAACGTATCCTGACTGTCTCCGCCGATACCGAACTGATCAGCGCGCCTGCCTACTATCATGCTGCCGTATACGCGCCGAATTTGAACAATTTTGGCTCGGCGATCTCCATTATTCAAGATGAACTGGGACACGCGCACATCGCCTATCGCCTGTTGCGCGACCTGGGTGTCGATACAGAAAAATTGATTTTCGAGCGCGAACCGCGCAATTTCAAGTACCCTTATTCCTTCGATATTCCTCTGGATAGCTGGATTGAACTGCTGGTCGCCAACGCTTTCTACGACCGGGCGGGTTATACGCTGCTGGGGGATGTCCACCAGAGCACCACCTTTGGCCCCTGGAAACGCGCGCTGGTGAAAGTTGATAAAGAAGAAACCTTCCACCTGCGCCATGGCGAACAGGGCATGCGCAAGCTCAACCAGGACAACGCCGGACACGAGGCGTTGCAAATGGCCGTTGATTGGATGTTCCTGCTGACTGTTGAATGGTTCGGATTGCCCGATGACCTGAAAAAACACAGCGAGCAGCTTGAATATGGCTTCAAGGGACATAGCAACGACGAACTGCGCCAGATCTGGATGTCTACGGCGGTGCCATTCTGCCAGGAACTCCAGCTTAAAGTCCCGGCCCATTACGACGAGGAGCAGAAAAAGTACGTGGTTGACTGCGCGTTCCCGGCGCATTTTGATGCCAAAGCCAAACACTGGCTGCTTGAAGACGGCCCCTGCACCTGGGATGACGTTATGAAACGCTGGAAGGCGCGCGGCCCCATGAATGAAGAGTTCGTCGGTATGGTGCAGCGCGGTAAGCGAGAGATGCTGCGCTTGTTGGAGCAAGACGCATGAGTACCACCTATCCATCCTTACGGGCTTATACTTCGCAGGACAACGCGTGCGCCGCTCTGTGGGACGCGCTGCGCGATGTATACGATCCTGAAATCCCCATCAGCGTGGTGGATATGGGGCTGATCGTCGATCTCACACAGCGCGATGGAACAGTCTACGTTAAACTTACCTTTACAGCGATGGGTTGTCCCGCCACCGAGTTCATTATGGATGACGTGCGCGCCCGCCTGCTGCAAGAGCCGGGAGTGAAAGATGTACGCATTGAGGTTGTCTGGGAGCCGGTCTGGACAAAAGCCCGGCTCAGCGAGGAGGGCATCGATATTATGCGAAGTTGGGGGATATCAGCATGAACGAAACGAGAACTGAGACGACACCGGCTGCGCCAAAACGACGCGATGCGCTCAATGAAAGCCATGTGTGGAATGTGTTTGCGCGGCACAAGTACGAGGAGCCGCTGCGCGAGGTCGGCAACGTGATGGCCGATGATGTCGAACTGGCAACGGTCTACGCGCGCAGCATCTTTGACGAATTTAGCTGGGTTGAGATGGTGATTGTCCCGCGTGAGACGATTGTCACCGTCATCGAATCGTGAGGAAAAGCTATGACGACTGGAACACATGTAGATAATGCGGCGCTGTTCGCGGTACTTTCATCGCTGGCCGATAATAAGCAGGCCATCGGGCGGCGCTATGCATACTGGTGTAACGGCGCTCCAGCTTTAGAAGCTGCTGTGGCTGCCGCCGCCATGACGCAGGACGAGTTGGGACACGCGCGCACGCTCTACCCACTCCTGGAAGACTTCACACAGGCCGAAGCAGACCCCGCTCAGGTCGAGCCAACAACGCGCACCTTGCATTACCACCTCGCTGCTCTCGATCACGACTTTGCGGGCTGGTCTGACTTCGTAGCCACAAATTTTCTGCTCGATACTGCTCTGACGACTTTTTTTGAGGCGGCGCAGAATTCCAGCTACGACGCCCTGCGCCAGCGTTCGCGAAAGGTTGTGCAGGAGGAACGCATCCATTTGATGCATGCTGAGGGCTGGGTGCGCAGGCTGGCAAAAGCGGGTGGGGCGGTACGCGCGGCGCTGATTGTCGCCTTGCAGCGTTTGTGGGATGAAACGCTGTGCTGGTTTGGCCTTGATGACGATCCTATCATGTTACAGTTGTACAATGAAGGCATCATTGACGCGACACCCGACGAACTGCGCAATCGCTACCTGCACAAAATTATGCCTACTCTGAACGAATTGGATATTGATGTGCCGGTTACATTCAATGCCGCTAGCAAGCGCTGGGAGTCGACGCAGCCTCTGCCCTGGTCAGATTGGAATGCCATAGCAAGAAGGGTGGAGTGAGCGGTATGCACTATCCATCCGACGAGTTGAAACCCCGGGCGCGGGTAATCTGCCCCTATTGTGACTCGCGCGACACCGAATTTTTTTCGCTGTTCGGCCAGCAACTGCTGACCGTGCAGTTTTATTGCAATACATGTCATACGCCGTTTGAATACGTCAAAGACGACGACATGTTGGACGCTTACGCAACACGAAAGGAAGGTCACTCATGACCACTACAACAGAACGCACCCTGGTAAACTACACGGCCACCGATGGCATCGCCATCATCGAACTGACCAATGCTCCAGCCAATACTTACAGCTACGAAATGATGAGCCAGCTTGATGCAGCCATTTTGCAGGCGCGCTTCGATGATAACGTGCATGTTATCCTGCTGCGCGGAGCAGGTGAAAAATTCTTCAGCGCGGGCGCGGAGATCAGCATGCTCAATGCCGTCACGCCTACCTTCAAATACTATTTCTGCCTGCACGCCAATGAGACGCTCACGCGCCTGGAGCAGACGCCGAAACTGGTCATCGCGGCCCTCAATGGTCATACCGTCGGCGGCGGGCTGGAAATCGCGCTGGCCTGTGATATCCGTATCGCCAGGCGCAACGCGGGCAAGGTTGGCTTGCCGGAAGTAACGCTGGGCGTGCTGCCTGGCACGGGTGGCACGCAGCGCATGGCGCGCGCCCTGCCCAAGAACAAGGCCATCGAGCTGATGACCGAAGGCAAGCTGCTCAGCTTTGAAGATGCGCTCGGCCTTGGTCTCATCAACTACATCTACGAGCCTGAAAACTACTGGGACGAGGTAATGAAGTACGCGAAATCGTTCTGCCCGCCCAATAAAGCCTCCAAAGCTGTCGGGCGTATCAAGCGCGCCGTGCAATCAGGCGCGGAAGTCCCGTTCTCCGAGAGCCTGGCAATCGAGCGCGAACTGCAACAACTCCTCTTCCAGAGCGAGGATGCCAAAGAGGGCATCGCCGCCTACATCGAGAAGCGCAAGCCCGACTTCGAGGGGCGTTAGACGGACGAGAAGCATGACAGTGACTGTCATGCTTCTCGTCCTTTTGGTTACGTGGTTCTTTAATCAAAAGGACTGCTCTCCGGGGAAGGTTGAACTGTTACATTCTCAACAACCACGGTATCAAAAACCTCCAATAAAGCTGTGCTCACAATACTCTCGATTGTAAGCTCGGTATGCTCCTCATCTATTTCAAGCAGCTCTGAAAATAGATTTGAACATTTGACGCGCATATGTATAATGCACATAGCCTTATCCCTCCCTCTTTATAATGAGACCCTACCCATTGCTACAAATAGATTCAGACGGTGTCGATGAAAACCACTTTTTCACTGGCAAAGGTATTGCGTAGATTTACAAAAACCTATACAATGACCATCAACACGCAGCATCATCTGAAAATGCGCAATGCCCGTTTCTTGCAGAAAGTATGCCATAAGCACAGCCGAGAAGGGAATAACATTCTTAACATTTACCCACCAATTTATCATTTAGCATGTACGAGGTGCTCTGCATCCGTTTTTTCTTTTCCTATTCGTAGAAAGCAAATAGGTGGTTGGTAACAGTGAAAAACGATAGAAAGTTGCCTCTGAATCCTCGCTTGCGCGCGGCACGAGTTGATCGCAAATGGTCACAGCCGGAGCTAGCCGAGCTTATCGGCACGACATCCGTCAATATTAGTCGCTGGGAAAACGGCTCGACTTTTCCTTCTCCCTATTATCGCCAGCGGCTTTGCGAGGTTTTTAGCAAAACGTCTGCTGAGCTTGGCCTGTTGCCACCCTCATCGTATACTTCCAGGATACGGAACATTCCCATTGCGCGCAACCCGTTCTTCACGGGTCGCGAAGAGCTGCTGGCATTGATTTACAGGCGACTCTCGTCGGTGAAAGCGGCTGCGCTGATCCAGCCCCAGGCCCTTTATGGACTGGGCGGCATCGGTAAAACACAGACAGCGGCCGAATACGCCTTTCGCTACGTTGACGACTATGCCCATGTGTTCTGGATGCAGGCTGCCAGCCGTGAGACACTCATCGCTGATTTTGTGACGCTGGCTGAACTGCTCGATCTCCCGGAAAAAGGTGAGCAGGATCAAACACGGATTGTTGCCGCCGTCAAGCGCTGGTTAGCGGCCCAGGAAGGCTGGCTGCTCATCCTGGACAATGCCGACGACATGCGCCTGGCACAAGAGTTTCTGCCCACCAGCCACAAAGGATATATCTTGTTTACGACTCGCGCGCGGGCCGCAGGAGCAATCGCAGCCAGCATCGAAGTGGAGCAAATGAATCTGCAGGAGGGCACCCTGTTGCTGTTGCGCCGGGCTAAACTTCTGGACATGGATGCCCCTCTCGACCACGCGCAAATCGCTGATCGTGCTGTTGCTGAACTCATCGTTAAAGAGATGGATGGGTTGCCGCTGGCCCTCGTCCAGGTCGGCGCTTACGTGGAGGAGACGGGCTGCAGTCTTGCTGATTACCTGCGCCTCTATGCTACCCACCGCAAAGAATTACTTGCGCGGCGCAGTCGCCTCTTCTTCGACTATCCTGAAACGGTGGCCACCACCTGGTCGCTCTCGTTTCAGCAAGTCGAGCAGGCCAACCCTGCTGCCGCCGATCTGTTACGCCTCTGCGCGTTTCTGGCTCCAGATGCCATCCCTGAAGAGTTGCTTACTCGCGGTACTACCGAAGCTGGCGCTGTCCATGGGGCCGAAGCTAGCGATCAGTTCAAACTGAACCAGGCCCTGGAGGTGCTACTCAAGTACTCACTTGTGCGGCGTAATGGGAACGCGCACGTGCTGAGCATCCATCGTCTCGTGCAAACCGTGCTCAAGGAGAGCATGGATCAGGAAACCCAACGCGCATGGGCAGAACGGACCGTGCGGGCCGTTAACGCCGCCATTCCAGAAGTCGGCTCTGGCATTGGCTCAAACCACCAGTATTACCTGCCCCACCTGCAGGAGTGCGCAGCGCTCATCAAACAGTACCAACTCCAATTCCCGGAGGCAGGGCGACTGCTCTATCAGGCCGGAGCTTTTATGTATTTTCATGGCTTCCACCCCCAGTCCCAATCCCTTCACCGGCAGGCCCTGGACTTGCGCGAGCACATATTCGGGTCTGAGCATCCTGATGTCGCTGAAAGCCTCAACATCCTGGCGATGTTCGCTCGTCTTCAGAATGACTACGAGCAGGCGGAGGAGTTTCACCGGCAAGCCCTGACCATCCGCAAGCAGGCGTTCGGGTCTACTCATATCGCTGTCGCTGAAAGCCTCAATAACCTTGGCGTTCTCTACCGTACCCAGAGGAAGTACGAACAGGCCGAGCTTCTTCTCCAGCAGGCACTTAGCGTTCACGAGCAACTGCTAGGCTCTGAACATCCCTACACCTTGATTAGCCTCATGAATCTGGCAAAGCTCTATTCAGAACAGCGAAAATATGAGCAGGCCGAGCTGCTTTTGAAGCAGGCGTTGGCAACGAGTGAACGTGTCCTGGAGCCTGGGCACCCCCACATTGCTCAGAGCCTCAATCTGCTGGCAAGGCTCTATTATGAACAAGGAGACTATAAACAGGCCGAGACGCTCTGGAAGCGATCCCTCGCTATCCTTGAGAAAACGCTCGGGCCAGAGCATCCCGTGACTGCTGAAAGGCTCAACGACCTGGCCGAACTCTCCTTTGCGCAGGGTCGCTATAACCAGGCATATTCCCTTTGCCAGAGGGCATTGAGCATCTGCGAGAACATCCTGGGGCCAGAGCATCCTGATACGATCACCTATCGCGAGCACTTGAGCAGGATCATC
This sequence comes from Ktedonobacteraceae bacterium, assembly GCA_035534255.1. Taxonomy (GTDB): domain Bacteria; phylum Chloroflexota; class Ktedonobacteria; order Ktedonobacterales; family Ktedonobacteraceae; genus CF-113. The sequence goes on from DATLSI010000135.1 coordinate 22,290, forward strand.
AACAAAAGAGAGGCGCGACAGGATGTTGTCCACCAACCTGTCGCGCCACCGCGTTGAGCCAGTCAACGCTCATCGTTTTGGTCTAGCAGTCGAGAGACCCTCCCGAAGGACAAGGCCCGAAGCGCCTGAAGGCAACTGTCCTCGTCAGCGTCCCAACCACGGATGGAGAACCGGCATGCCGGCTAGAAGACGCGTTTGCCAGCGATCCCATCCCCTGGAGGGAAAATCCACTCAGCGTCGCTAACAGCGCAATGACTGCGAGGTAATAGCGTATCTTTTTCACGGATACTCCTTTTTCTGTTTGCTTTGCAAGCAAACAATGTTGTTTCACGTGTCCCTGTCGTCTCAGGGAGCGTGCTCGCAATCGAATGGGCCCATCGCGATCTGATCACGAGGGTAAGTGTACGGGGAAAGCAGAGACAAATGAACGTCATTCAGTGAACACATATGGTATATTTAGGGGGCATTGAAAGGACAGTTCCTTTAGCGTGTTTTAGAATAATGGACAGAAGAAGCCATATGGAGAGGAACTTATCCCGGCAGCATAACCTGAAACACGAGCGCCAATTGCGTGGATGGTCACAAGCGGATGTAGCATCTCGCATTGGAAGCGATCCCAAGACCGTTAGTCGATGGGAGCTTGGTCTTACTTCCCCTGCCCCCTACTTTCAACAGAGGCTCGTCGATCTGTTTGGCAAGGATGCCGCAGCGTTGGGATTGATTGACAGACAGGGAGAAAACCCCGGTGACGCCCGCACAGATTGCAACAACCTCCCATCAAACCGGGATGGGGAAGAGATGCTGCATATTGATAACGAGGAATCAGAAGAGGTTGTGTGGCCTTCTACTTTGCCCGATGAGCCTTATTATCCATTGCCTGGACGTGAGAAAGACCTGCACAACCTGTTGGAGGTTCTGCAAGACCCGCAGGGTGCTTCGATCATTACTATTGATGGACTGGGTGGCCTGGGAAAAACGGCACTGGCTGTTGAACTTACTCGCCGTGCTCTGCATCAGGGACTATTCAAGGGCGTCATTGGCGACAGCGCGAAACAGGAACTTTTTGTTGGTGGAGAAATTGTCAAAATCAACGAAGCTACGCTCGATTTCGATGCTCTGCTGGACACTATTGCGCGACAATGCGGGCGTTGGGAACTGACCACGTTACCACGCGAAGAGAAACGTTCTATGATTGCGCAACTCCTGCGGCAACAGTGTTACCTTGTTTTGATAGATAATCTCGAAACTGCTGAAAACGCCGATGCGCTCGTCTCTCAACTACAAAACCTGCTCGGCGTGAGTCGTGCCGTCGTCACCAGCCGTAAGCAAGTACGCCACGATTTTGTGCAAACCCATGCCTTGAGTGAACTGCTACAGGAAGATGCACTTTTCTTTTTACGCAAGGACCTGGAAAAGCGCAGAGTGGAACAACTTATGCATGCCTCAGATGAAAAGCTTATCGAAATTCACAGGGTAACAGGTGGAGCGCCGCTCGCTCTCAAGTTAGTCGTCGCTCAGGCCAGGTTTCTCGAACTGGACGCTGTATTAAGACGGCTCTACAATGCTGGTGGTAAGCTCTACCCGTTCATCTACCGCCAGAGCTGGGAACAGCTTTCGCTCATCGCTCAAAAAATGCTCATCTATATTGGTCGCACAGTGGTAACAACAATAGGTTGGGAAGAGTTGGCCACTGTAGGTATGGAGATTGCCGAAAGCGAAGAGCAGTTGCTCGCGTCCATAGATGAACTCGTGGCCTATTCCCTGCTGGAAGTCTCTCTCGCTGCCAATCAGGTGCGCTACAGCACTCACCAACTGACTCGTCAATTTGTCAACAGCGAATTACCTGAACTATGGCGAGATCAAGGGCTGGTATGAGCATGTCTCAGCAAGTTAACGCGGAAATATCAAACCATTCGGTCCATTATTGGGCATCATCACCTTCCCTGTCTGCTATAACTCGACTCCAACTCGCTCGTCGCCACAACGATCAATATGACTGGTTGGATGCTGAGTTTGCCAACCTGCGTGGATGTCAATCCTGGCTCGCTAGCCAGAAACACCCAGAGGAAACACACCTCCGACTGGAATATATTCGTGTGCTCGCGCCCTACCTGCAACAGCGAGGTTTCCAGGCTGAATTAGTGGGTTGGTGTGAAGGGTGGCTGCGCGACAGTAAAACGGTGCCGCAGAATCCTGGATGGGTTCTGTTACTCCTCGGCCTGGGACAAAACGCGCTTGGCCGCTGGAATGAGGCTGCCATGAGCTTCCATGCTGCGATCGAGGCGAGTGAGCGAGAAGACCCTCGGACACACGCGCAGGCCCTTCTCGCGCTCGGACGCCTCCAATTTAACCAGGGGGATTATGGAATCGCTTTTGAGACGATGAACGCGTCTGTGACAAGCTCCACGCTAGCAGAGGATAACGAACACGTAATGATTGTTCGTGCAGAGATGGCCGCCTACCATCTCAATAGAGGAGACCTGGATAAAGCTCTTTCTCTTTATCTTGAAATAAATCGCCTGCGTCAAAACGCCGGAGTATCAGAACCATCAGATCATACACTACTGATGCTTGGCGTAGTCTACCGCAGGAAAAAAGATTATGAGCGGGCTAGCGCGTGCTTGCGACGGCTCCTTGAGGGTGGAGAGATGCTGAGAAGCCGCAGCACCACTGCTACCGCTGCTCACCATCTGGCATGGGTCTATCTAAGCCAGGGGGATTTGCGCCAGGCCCGCAGCTTGTGCGGTCAGGCGCTTGCGCTCTACAGGGAAATTGGCGATGAGAGGGGCTTATCTGATACGTATGAGCAATTGGGATGCATAGTACTGGTTGCTGGACAGGGCAGAGAAGCTATAGAACATCTGAAGAAATCGCTGTTCACGCGTCGCCAGTTGCACAACCAACAAGGAGAAGCCAGCAGTTTACGTCACCTGGCGATTGCATACCTCACCATGGGCCACCTGGCAACTGCTTTCAGACATATGTGGCAAAGTCTGCTCATCTACCACCGGCTGGGTGTACTCAGTCGCCAGCGCGTGTTTACTATGCTTCGGGAACTTCTGAGATGGGCAGTAGGACGACGGAGATGGATAAAGTGAGGGTGCGCCCGCCCGGCGGGTGCGCGCTATTTTTTGCATTGATGAGGTTCTAAAGGGCGCCCGCAAGGGGACGCCCCTACAATGACTCCGAAGCGGGTACCCGTTTGAGCATCCGTCGGGGTATTGTAGGGGCGTCCCCTTGCGGGCGCCCTTGGAATCCCTACCATCCGCGCAAAAAATAGCGCGCCCCCCCGCCCGGCGTTCATATTGTAATCCGCCGCCATAAGCCCTATACTGTTCCACAATACAAGGTCAGCAGAAGAATACTACGGTATGAAACACAGGGTAGAGGCTGGTATAGTTTATGTCACAACACCACAATCAGCAGGTATTCTCCGATTATTATCTGGATACCTTGCTGCCCCAACGGCAGGACTGGCAGGAGCTGCTGATTGAAGCGGAACCAGTCAGGGACGAGATTGCCGCCATTTTCGCGCAATACAGGCCGAGCGATAAGGAAGCCCAGGCGGAACATGATTTCATCCGCCCTGTGCTCAAAGCTTTGGGACATACCTTCGAGGTACAGGCATCGCTGGCAACCCCTGATGGCGTCAAACTGCCCGATTATATCTTCTACCGGGACGCGCACGCGCTCAACACCAACAAGGGCAAGAGGCTTACCGACACGCTGCTGCAAAGTGGCGCGTTTGCTGTCGGCGATGCCAAGTACTGGGACTGCCCGCTTGATACGGCCATAAGAGGTAGAGGCAGTGACCCATTTACCAACAAGAACCCTTCCTACCAGATCGCTTTCTATATGCAGCACAGCGGTCTCGAATGGGGCATCCTCACCAACGGGCGGCTCTGGCGGCTCTATCACAGGCAAAGCGCCCACAAACTCGATCACTTTTACGAAGTCGATCTGCCTGCCCTGTTACAAAGTGGGGAGACGCGGGATTTTCTCTACTTCTATGCCTTCTTTCGCCGCGCGGCTTTCGACGCGCACCCGCTCGGCGTTGCGGAAATCTTGCGCGAGAGCATCGAATACGCGCTGGGGGTCAGCAATTCGCTCAAAGAGCAGGTGTACACCGCGTTACGGCATGTCGCCCAGGGCTTCGTAGACTATACGCCCAATCAACTCTCGCCCGGCGACCCGGCCACGCTCAAGGCCATCTACGACAGCTCGCTGATTATGCTCTATCGCCTGCTCTTTGTTCTGTTTGCGGAAGCGCGTGACCTGTTGCCAATCCAGGGCAGCGAACTGTATCGTGAAAATTATAGCCTGCGTTTCATTGCACGCGACATCGCAAAAAACCTCGACGAGGGCAGAATACTGCGCTCAAACAGCACGCGCATCTATTTTGCGCTCAAGGAATTATTTGGCTATATCAACGCGGGTGACCCGCCGTTGCAGATATCCACCTTTAACGGCGGCCTCTTCGATCCACAACGCGCCAGCAATGTCTTTCTGGAAACGCATAGCATCAGTGACGCCCGCCTGCAACAGGCTATCGATATGTTGACCCGCACCAGCAGCAACGGTTCCGCTGAACGACATTTTATCGATTATCGCGACCTTTCCGTCCGCAACCTGGGAACGATTTACGAGGGACTGCTTGAATACCACCTGGAAATGACAGATGCGCGGGATGGCTGGACGCTTGACCTGCTCAATGACCGCGGAGAGCGCAAAGCCAGCGGCAGCTACTACACGCCGGACTACATCGTCAAATACATCGTTGACCAGACCGTTGGGCCAATGCTCTCTAAAGCAGTGCATGGCGCGGCTGGCGAAAAGGCCAAAATTGAAGCCGTGCTCGCGCTGAAAGTGCTTGATCCATCGATGGGCAGCGGGCATTTTCTGGTTGAAGCCACCGAGTACATCGCCCGTTTCCTGGTAGAGCTAAACGCGCACCCCGAAACAACTACGAAAGACGCCGACCTGGCCTACTGGAAACGGCGCGTGGTGCAGTCCTGCATCTATGGCATAGATAAAAATATCCTGGCTGTCGAACTCGCCAAGCTTTCATTGTGGCTAAGCACAGTAGCAAAGGATCGCCCATTATCATTCCTCGATCATCACCTGCGCGCAGGCAACGCTCTTATTGGAGCCAAACTCGCTCATCTTACTGCTGGCCCCAACGGCAACACGGCGCAGAGCAAGACCAGGAAGCAAGAGGCTCCTCAAGAACAATTATCGCTCTTTGATGACGACACATTCCGTCAGAACATCACTACCGCGGTTGGCCTGATGTGGCTGGTGGCAGACAACCCCGCTCAGACGATTGAGCAGGTGAAGGAACAAGAACAACTGTATGATGCATTTCGTAACGAACTCACCGGTAAGTATGGAAGACTTGCCGACCTGGCTATGGCTGCCCATTATGGCATTACTATTGATCCATCATTATGGAAACCCCTGATTGACTTCGCCACGGGGCGTATGCTGATGATCCCCTCGGACTTCATAGAATGGCTGGAGATAGCCGCCGAATTGAAGATGCAGCATCAATTCTTCCACTGGGAATTAGAGTTTCCCGAAATCTTCTTCGACAAACACGGGCAAGCGAAGCGCGCTCAGGCAGGCTTTGACGCGGTAATAGGCAATCCTCCCTGGATACGCCAGGAAATGTTTAACGAAAACAAGGCCGCGCTCAAATACCTCTATCGCGTCTATCACGGTGTTGCAGACCTCTATACCTACTTTGTGGAACTCGGCAACACTTTTTTGAAAGATGAGGGACGTTTTGGCTTCATCATCCCCAACAAATTTGTGCGCGCCAACTATGGCAGCCCCCTACGCCAGTTCTTGACCACGCAAGTAAAGCTTGAGCGTGTGGTAGACTTTGGTGATCTGCCCATCTTCGCGGAAGCCGTGACCTACCCCATGATCGTACTTACATCTAAACAACCCATCGATGAGTCACCCGTGAAGTACACAAAAATCAGGCAACTTGACACCGTTAACCTTGCAACTACCATTGAGTCCGATGAGTCACCCGTCCTTCGCTCCGCGTTAACAGGCGAT
>DATLSI010000136.1:0-27346 GCA_035534255.1 Ktedonobacteraceae bacterium
AAAGTGGCTCTCCCGCGCTTTGCGTTTTGGGAACCACCATATTCTTAGCAACTATCAAATCTGACATTGCTCCGACCAGGGACAGGGGCCAGCCTCTACGTTCGGGCCGTGCCGCGTGGGGTAGATGCGAAATTCGGCCAGCAAATCGACCAGCGTGCAGAGTGGCAAACCAACGACGTTAAAATAGCAGCCATCGATGCGCCTGGTTGGCTGGAACGAGGGGTGCTGGATGCCGTAAGCGCCAGCCTTATCCAGCGGGTCGCCGGTGGCAATGTAGGCCTTGATTTCGGGTACGCTGTATTGCCGCATCTGTACGGGTGTAATACAACTCGCGGCGAGCATCTTACGTTTGCCGTTGATGAAACCGCTCACGGCGATGCCCGTAACCACGTAATGCGTGCGTCCACGCAACGTGAGCAATAACTCGCGAGCGTGTGCCTTATCGCGCGGCTTGCCCAGTACCTGCTCATCCAACAAGACTGTTGTATCGGCACCAATTACGGTGCAGCCTTTAGCTTCCGGCAGGGTGAGCGCGGCTGCCGCTTTATGTTTCGCCAGCCATGGGGCCAGTTCTTCGAGCGGGCCTTGATATTTTTGCTGCATGGCATCCTCGTCGGTCGGCGCGACGCAGATGCTAACATCCAGGCCGAGCAGTTGTATGATCTGTTGGCGACGAGGCGAACCAGAGGCCAGCAATAAGGGGTGTGATGATGTCATGCTGATTGATGCTCCAGTACCGCGACGCATTCGATGTGGGCCGTCTGAGGAAACATGTCCAGCGGCTGCACCGAGCGCAGGCGGTAAGTTTGATGAATATGACAGAGAATATGAAGATCGCGTGCCAGCGTTGATGGGTCACAAGAGACGTAGACGATGCGAGCGACGGGATGGTGCGCCAGCGTGTCAAGCACTGATCGCTGGCAACCGGCGCGCGGTGGGTCTATCACCAGCCCGTCGATGCTCACCTCCAGCGCCGGTAGTATATCTTCTACCTTGCCTTTGAGTATTTCCACGTTGCTGACCTCGCGCAGGTTCCACTGCGCATCCTTGATGGCGCTGGCCGATTCTTCGATAGCGATGACCTTGCCAACGCGCCGCGCCAGCAGCAGCGAAAAGGTGCCGACTCCACAGTAGGCATCGATAATAGTTTGCTGCTCTACAACGCGCGGCGCGTTACGCAGCAAACCCTCAAGTACCATCTGCATCATTTTTTCGGCTTGCGCGCTATTGGTCTGGAAAAATGAGCTTGGCCGGATGCGAAAGGTTTCGCCCGCCAGCCGTTCTTCCATCGTCTCCCCGCGCAGCTCAAGCCCGGCGTCCGACAGTTGTTGCGCGATGCTTGCCTCTGGCTGCGGCTGGATCATCACCTGGCCGGTAGCCGTTCCACAGCGTATCAAGACCTGCGGGCGCGCATTGGGTAGCGTGCTCAGTATGTTCAAGGCGCGATTGATCTGTTCGTGCGCGATGGGACAGTGTGCGAGCGGCAGCACGCGGTGCGTTCCCCTGGCTGTCAGCCCTGGCTGTCCAGCACGGTTGACCGAGAAACGCATATGGTTGCGATAGCCCCAGGGATCATCGCATGCTACCGTCTCTAGCAAAGGTGGATCGGCAAAGTTGCCGACTTCGCGCAAAAGCTGCTCGACGATGGAACGTTTCCAGGCCAACTGCTGCTCGTAGGGCATGTGTTGCACCTGGCATCCGCCGCATTCACCGAAAACCGGGCAGCGTGCCTGCACTCTCTCCGCTGATGTCGCGTGGAATAGCGAAATCCACACGCGCGGTGGGCGTGGCTTCCAGTGTCTCCTGCGCCGTTTGGGGGGCGCAGTCGCGGCTTCTTCGATGGCAATCGTCACATCTTCGCCCGGCAAGCCGGCAGGCACATGTACCATGCACGTTTGTTGCTCGCCATTTTCATTCTGGATTGTAATTTCGGCGAGCGCGTCGCCTGCGCGAGTCAATGCGCCGAGTACGACGCGGTGATAGGTGATAGGGCGTGCGTCGCTGTTCATTTTTTGTTCGAGTCCAGCATACTACGTACTGCTCGCACTATCTCAACATCGGGATTTATGCGCTCGGCCTCTTCCAGCACAGCCTGCGCTCGTTTGCGCTGGCCCATATCTAGCAGGACGCCCGCCAGCAAACCGCGCAGGTGAGCGGATTGGGGATTGATGCGCGCGCCCTGCTCAGCAATCATATACGCCTTATCAAGCTCGCGCCTGCCTGCATAGATGCTGCTAAGTTCGGAAAAAGCCGCGATATTTTGTGGCTCTTCCTCGATGGCGCGTCTATAATGAACCTCGGCCTCGGTCTCATTCTTGAGAAGTCGATAGGTGCGCGCAATATTGAACCAGATATTCTCACGATGGGGCGCTAGTTCAGCGACCCGCATGAAATGACGCAGCGCGTCGTCGTATTGCTGGTGATTCAGGACTAAACCGCCCAGGTCATGCTCGATTTCAATCTCTTCATCGCGCGTGGGGTTGGTGGCCAGCGCCGTTTGCAGCAAGGTTTTTGCCTCTTCATAATCGCCCTGCTGCGCTTTCACTTCGCCCAGCAGGATGTAGGCCAGCGGCGTCTTATTCCTCTCCAACGCCGCTCGCATATGAGTTTCAGCGCGTTTGTAGAAAAGATCTGAACGCTCCTGCTGGCCTATTTCGGCGTACTGTCCTGCCAGCACCGACTCTATCGCGCCCAGTTGTTGCAAAATGTTGGTGTACTGGGCATGCTGTGAGAAGCGCTGCTCCCACTTTTCCAGGTACACAACGGCGCGCTCGTCCTGACCAAGACTGGTGGCGCGGCCCGCCGCGTCCACGTAACTGTCAAAATCCAGCGGCATTTTGACGAGCAGCGCGTCCAGGTAATGCATCGCCTGGATGGTACGCCAGATGATTTCTTCATAATTCTTTTGCGCGTCAGGATCGGTTGGTTTTTTCGTTTGCATAATTTGCTGGATAGCGTCTTCGTGTTCTTTCAGGCGCTGCTGCATTTCGGCCAGCGGCAGGCCCTGCGCGTTCGCACCCTCATCGGTCATGCGCTGGATGCGCCACGCTCCTGCTTCCTGCACAACGGTATAGCTCGTCCAGAACCAGTGCCTTCCTGTCTCTTTGAGGACGGCTGTTCCCATCGGCATTTCGAGCAGCGTGCCGCTGAGCGGTGTCTCGGTCAGTTCAAGCGACCAGCTCAACTCGATATCGCGCCGTGATGTCGAGCGGTCACTCAGAAATGAGCCGGGCAGCCAGAGCGCGCTCTGGTTGTGCTCGCGTTCGCGTATGACAGTGATAGAGAGTCCCACTGGCAGCGCTTCATCAGCCCACAAGCGGCGGCGTTCAACCCACTCATCGCGCGTCAGCCCTTCGCGGATGGGGCAACCAGCCGCGAGCAGGTCGAAAAACAGGCCATAATCGCCCATGCACCAGCCACCGATGGCGTGCGCTGCCATATCATCCGGCTCCATATCAGGTTTGATAAAGGTAAGCCCGCGATCTTCGCCCGCTTCCGGCGCGTTCAAAACCAGTTGTTGAATGGTGGGAAGATAGTGCCGGTAATCTTTATGCGGCGTCGTCTTGCGCCATGCATTGACCGCGAGCGCTTCAAGAATCAAGCGCCGTCCCTCCGCCAGCGTGCAATCGGTCATGCTCACCGCTCTGCCTATCGTTCTGGCTATGCCCGTCTGTAGTTCATTGATGTGCGCTTCGGCATGGCGTTTGCTGGTGATCTCGGTGTTAAAGTGTTTGATTCCATTCTGCCAGAAGTCGAGCAAAAAGCTCATCATGCGCACTTCACCATATTCAAAGCCCTGCTCCCAGCACAGCACGATTTCCATATCCCCCACCTCGCGCATGACCGGCACCACGCCTTTCCAGAAACGCGGAGCAGTGGAGGAACCAACCGGAGTCGTGGGGTGTTCTGGCTCAGGCGTCCAACTGGGGTAGATTTTGCTGCCAGCGAGATGGATCAGGGCGCGGCGCGCTTCTTTGCGCACGACTTTGTCAGGAGCCAGTTCGTTGAGGGCGAGCAGCACGTCGGCTGCATCCATATCCTGCTGTTTGGCCAGCGCCTTGAGAAATGCTAATTGCGTTCCCTCCGCATTGCTGGTAATTTCGATCAGAGCTGTTTCCGCCTGTACCCTGCTGGAGCTGCCGCGCAGCGATTCCGCTAAAGTGTGTCGTTGCTCGATCAGATGCTGTAGATGCGCTTCGTCACCCTGTGGGACGAAAGGTTGCTGTGATTTCTTCGCTGTCATTATTGCCTGTCTTCTTTTCTCATTTGTTTAAGATTGTATCATGCTGAGCAAGAGGGAATTAGAAGAGGCGCAAGGATTGGAAGGCGGCGCGCGTACCAATCCTGTTGGCGAGACTGTTTGCTTCTGTGCGCATCTCTTCAATATTCCAGAGAGGGAGTGCGGCACGTTGGGAGCGGCTTTCGCGGCGGCGCGACGGTCGCACGCTCTGCAATATAAAGATGGGCAGGGCCGCGCAGGTGAAGTAGGATGGCAGACTGCGCCAGGCAAAGAACAGGGGCAGCACAGCCAGTATCATAGCGGCCTCCGGTCGTGACTTACATATGCGCCAGAACCACGCGACGCAGCATAGCATGGCCAGGGCTTCGAGGGTGGTATAAATAAAGGTTGGAAATATGGGTATTGAGCTTAGCGCGACGATGCCTGCGCCCATAGCGAACATGGGATCGGCAACCGGAGCCAGTACGCCGGCCAGCCATGCCTGCGGGTTCCAGAGGATAAAGGGTAGGTTTATGGCAAGGGCGATGAGACCCGCGGCGCTTATGCGCCAGGATGCTTCTCTGAGGCTATAGCGACGCCAGACCAGAATGGCGTAAAAAGGGACATAGAACCACGCGAGTTGCTTCGTGGCGAACGCTAACCCCAGGAAGATGGCGGACCACCAGCGCGAATCGAGCAGCAGCCAGGACAGTAGAACAAGCAAAATATAGAAGAGGTCCAGGCTGCCACCTATTACCGCGGTCCACATGGAGACATCCGCCATTGATGCCAGCAAAAGCCAGGGACGTAGTTCCGGGCGTACCTTTTTCCAGCCGATGAACATGATAAGCAGGTAGCAAAGCAGATAGAACGGCAGGGTATTATTGTTGTTGAGCCAGGTAAAAGGCAAAAGCGACAGAAAAGAGAGCGCGGGATAGCTCACCTTTGACTCGAATTCTGGCGCGCTGCCAGACTTGAGATCAGTATCCAGGATGCTGCGTAATTCCCACACGGTTGGGTAGGTGATGCTATTAGCCAGTTGTCCCTGGCGCAGAGGCGTTGTCCAATCTGGTTGAATAGGGAATCGCCGCACGACATTCAAAATACTGGAATCTACGTAGGGATTGAGTCCCTGTGAGAGAAGAGCAGCGGCGTTTGTGTCAAGAGAAGTTCCATCGTTCCTGTAGCTGGGCGTCATGAAAAACCCCATGGCTACCGAGCGGACCAGTTGAACGCCTCCTACGAGAGAGGTGATGAGCAGGAGCACGACGATGACGCGCTGCCAGCGGCGCGGGCGTTTTTGCGCCGCGATCGATTTCTCCAGTCGCTGCTTCAAAGTGGCCGGGCGTAAAGCCATCCATAAGGCTACAAAGCTGGTGGTAATCAGGCTAAATGAAATGAGGTTAGCCCAGGGGATAAGAAATGGCATGGCGGCTGTATAGACATAGGAAGGGATTTCGTTGATGGCCTGCAAAATCATCGCCATGCCGATCCAACATGCTCGCCGTTGCAGGTCGATAATTGCAGAATTATCGGGTGAAATATCATCGGTAATAAAGTAGCGCATCCATCCGCTTTTGCTTCGCTGCTGTTCTTGTAGCGGGATACATTGTGTAACTACACTGTGTTGCTCCGTATCTTCGCGCATAAATCCTGCCTTGTTTCTTGACTTCCCCTGTGGACCAGATAGACCTGACCCCCTTATGTGGACGAGGCTTACGGGGCCTGAGTTTAAGACGAAGAGGAGAATAGCTGCGTCACAAAAGATATTAGAGGGACAGATGGAAGTAGAGTTCGCGGTGCTGTACCTCGAAGCCGAGCGACTCGTACAGACGGATAGCGGGTATATTCTCTTCCCAGACGTGCAGGTCGATGGCGGTTAATGATAGTTCTGTGCGGGCATAGTAAATGATATGCTCCATCAACTGGCGTGCCAGGCCCATTTTGCGGTAGGCAGGATTGATGATCACTCGTTTAACATAGCCTGTGCGCGGAATCGTAGAAGCATCCTCCTCGTCACTGGCCGGGGCCACCATCAGTTCGGCTTTTCCCGCGACCTGTTCCTCAACCTGGGCAAGAAAGATCAATGTCAGTTCGTGCGTAGATGGATCAACCGAGCCAAAGTACTTCTCCATATCACGGTGAATATCGCGCGTCGGCGATGTACTCATGCGATCAAGCGCATTGATGTTCTCGATATCACCTGGTGTGGCAAGACGGATCACCGACGGCGTTGTCGGGGTTTCATCGATCATACAGCTCTCGTTTCTGAGATATATTCTGTTACCTCTTACGGGGCAACATCAGGATGGAGACAAGCGCGTAGCCGGAGCAGCCGAGTAGCAACAGCGCGAACACGATGCTTTCTGCCGGACCCGTGGGGTCTGGATGGAGAAGCATGGAGAGGCCCCACCACAGAAAACCGCTAAAGACCAGGAATAATAAAACGGTACTCAATAATTTCTTGTTCATGTGTTACTTGCTTCCTTTCCTTCCCCCTGTATGCCTCGTGTCCAGTTCTCTTTCCAGAGGTAAGAACGGGCCAGCATTTCTTCCGCGCTTTTCATGGTGAACTCACTGACGTTTCCACCCATAATATGCGCGATCTCGCGTACTCGTTGTTCGGGGCGAAGTTCATTGACAATGGTGACGGTTCGTTCGTCGAATATCTGTTTATTCACATTGTAGTGCGTATCGGCAAATGTGGCGATCTGCGGTAAATGGGTGACACAAATAACCTGGTGATTGCGCGTGAGTTGCCACAATTTCTCGCCGACGATTTGCCCGCTTTTGCCACTGATACCCGCGTCGATCTCGTCGAAGATGAGGGTAGGAGTAGCGTCCGCAGCCGATAGGATGGTCTTGAGAGCCAGCATCAGGCGGGATGTTTCACCACCCGACGCGATTTTTGTCAATGGCTTGAAAGGTTCGCCAGGGTTAGGGGCGATTAAAAATTGCACGCGGTCGATACCGGTAGCATCGCAGGCAAGATGCTGTTCAGGTTGACCATCGATGCTGGCTGGCACGCCGTTTTCGTCGGGCGTTTGCTTGATCTCAACGGAGAAGCGCGCGCGCTGCATATTGAGATCGTTGAGCTGCTCTTCCATAGCTGTAGAGAGCCGACCCGCCGCTTCGCGGCGACGTTGCGCAAGCTGCGCGGCAATCTGACCTATCGCGCGCCGCATCTGGTGATCTTGCTTTTGCAGGGTAGTGATCAATTCGTCGCGATTGATGATGGTTTCCAGTTCGGCGCGGTCTTCCTCTGCGCGTTTGAGTATCTCGTCGATGGTCGTGCCGTACTTGCGCTTCAACCTGGAAATCAGGTCAAGGCGTTCCTCGATGTCAGCCAGGCGCTGCGGGTCGTCCTCGATATCGCTTTCGTAGCTGCTGATGCTGGTCGCGATGTCCTCGAGCTGGTAGATGGCCTCCGACAGGGTTGTTTCGTACTCCTGTAGCTCTTTATCCAGCCGCGCCAGTTCGGCCATGGAGCGCAAAGCTGGCCGCAGCAGGTCGAGGGCTGGCTGGAAGCTGTCGTCGCCGCTCTCTCCGCCCTTGATGGAGCCATAGATGAGGGCGCACAGTTCGCGCAGGCGCTCGGCGTTGCTCAGCACTTTGCGTTCTTCTTCCAGCGCCTCGATCTCGTCGGGTTGCAGGTTGGCCTTCTCGATCTCCTCGATCTCGAAGCGCAGGAAATCGGCGCGGCGCGACTGGTCTTTTTCGTTTTGTTGCAGCGCGGCCAGCGTCTTGCGAGCGGCGCGCCACTCGCTGACCTTAGCGCCCAGTTGCTCGCGCAGTGGCAGCAGGTCGGCGTAACGATCGAGGAAATTTACGTGCTGTTCGGGACGCAGCAGGCTCATATGTTCGCTCTGCCCGTGTATATCAACCAGCCAGCTCGCCACCTGCTGGAGCGTTTGCTGCGCCACTGTGCGTCCATTGATACGCGCCACTGTGCGCCCGGAGCGAAAGATATCGCGTGAGAGCATAAGCTGTCCATCTTCGGGCGTGATATCGTACTCACGCAGCAGCGCGGCCAGCGCGACCCCGGCATCCGCGCTCTCTGCACCGGCGTCCGCTTCTTTTTCAGCGCTTGCTGCATCACCGTTGTGGTTCTGATGCTCCTGGGACTGCAACGATGCTTCGAATGGCAACCAATCCTCCTGGATGGGTGGCAAAGCTTGGATTGAGAAGATGCCTTCGACGGTGGCGCGTTCGCAGCCGGCGCGCACAAAATCCGCGCCAATCTTGCCGCCCAACAGGGCGCTTACCGCGTCTATAATGATCGACTTACCCGCGCCCGTTTCGCCTGTGAAGACGTTAAAAAGACGATGCAGGGTGAGATGCAGGTTATCAATAATGGCGAAATCTTTGATGTTTAACTCAAGTAACATGGCTTCTTCTTATGTATCGTCGCCTTTCAGCTTGGATTGAATGATCTGGTAAAAATAGGTTGGTGGCCGGCGTCGAAGAAACTGCGTCTCATACTCGCTCTTCCGCACGATAACTGTCGCGCCATCGGTGATCTCGCGGTTCATCTGCCCATCGGCTGAAAATACTCCATTCTGCGAGCCGGTAAATATCTGGAGTTTTACTATCGATGCGGGCTGCAAGACCAACGAGCGATCAGAGGCCAGATGTGGCGCGATGGGCGTCAGCACGCTGCTCTGCACCTGTGGATGCAGCAACGGACCGCCTATCGCCATATTATAGGCGGTAGAGCCGGTAGCAGTCGAGAGAACAATGCCATCCGCGTAGGTTGTGTTATAGGCATACTCGTCGACGGTGATATGAATCTTCACTACACGCGGCCATGTGCCACGCGCTATCACAATATCGTTCAAGGCCAGGAACTCTTCCAGGTGCCCATCCTGGTGCAGCGCGGCATGCAGCATACTGCGCTTATCTACCCAGACAGACGGGTCTTTATGCAGGTAGTACGGTAATTTTGCTTCAAGCTCGTCGGGTTCCAGTTCCGTCAAAAACCCCACGCGCCCGAAGTTGACCCCGACAATGGGAACATCGGCGTGGGCGCACAGGCGGGCCGCGTGCAGAATGGTGCCATCGCCGCCAAGTACCAGCGCCAGATCGAACCCTTTCAATGTCTGATCGGGAGCCTCTTCTCCTTCTACACGTATATCGATAGTACGGACTTCATAACTCTGCTCTTGTAATAGACGTGTGAGGTGAAAAGCGACTTCCGAGGTGTCTTCTTTGCGGCCCTGATAAAATATCGCGATTTGCATCTTTCAAACTTTCAAAAAGTTTTCTGTGCGCCGAGAACGCTCCCTCTATCGACCTTATTCTAACATAACAGGCTGGAAAAAGCGAATTTTACAAATGGCTACGCATCACCGGCGAGGGCAGAGAGGTGTTCTTCGGCGAGCCAGAGGGCCTCTTCTTTGGAGTGGATGATGCCGTCGGACTGGGCCTCGGCGATCACTTCTAACAGTTGGCCGACGAGTGGGCCGGGGTCCAGTTTCAGGCGGCGCATCAATTCTTCGGGGGATAAGAGACGCGGCGGCAGGATGCTCTCGCGCTGGCGAATATAGCGCGTGAGCAGGAGGCTGACGACTGAGAGGTGACGTTCCCAGGCGTCAGTGAGCGGCTGCGGCCCGAAGGTAGCAAGATGATCGGCCAGCGAGAGGAGCGCGATTGAAATGCCTGCCGGTCCCAGATCAACGAAATAGCGGCGAATGGCGCGCGGCGTGACCATGCCATCCTGTCCAAGCTGGCCGGGACGCATGTGATGAGCAGCCACCAGTTGGGCCAGGCGGCGATCGCGCGTGCTGGCGCTGAGTCGCCGCGTGATTTGAAAGGCGATGGGCGCGCCCACCTGTGGATGGGTATAGAATCGAATACTGCCATCCTCGCCTGTCGTGTACGTGAAAGGCTTGCCGATATCATGCAGCAAGGCAGCCATTTTCATACGTGGTGTGGTTAATTCTGCCGGGGAAAAGATGCCCTGCTCTTTCGCCTCCGTTAATGTAGCGCGAATTTCGGCGAGCGACGCTGCGGTTGCCTCGTTCGGCGCGAGGTGAGCGAGTGTGTTCGCGGGTAGAGTAGTAGGTGGGAAGGGAAGAGTAGAGGACGCGATAAATCGCGTCCCTACAAGCGTATGGGCGACCAGTTCGAGCGCGCCGACGGTTTCGAGGGAATGCTCGAAGACATCCCAGTAGTGTGGGGCTGGCTGGCGCATGCCCCTGGCGGCGCTAAATTCAGGGATGAGGATGGTCAGCAAACCCAGGTCGTCCAGCAAGCGCAGGTGGCAGGTCGCGCCTTCCGCTTCAAGGATGGCGTATAGCTCGTCGTGAACGCGTTCGGCTGCTACTGATGACAGGAGCGCGGCATCTCGCTTGATTAGCTCCCGCGTCCAGGGATCGAGATTAAATTGGCCGCGAGTCATCAAACGGACGGCGCGCAACATGCGCAGGGGGTCATTGCGAAAAACCGCCTCATCGACGGCTCTCAACTCGCGCTTCTGAATATCCTGAAAACCGTGCAGGGGATCGATTAAGGGCAAGGACTCGGCGTCTTGCATATCGCCCAATAGCAAGGCATCGCTCAATGCAACGGCCATGGCGTTGATGGTGAAATCGCGCGCCCGCAAATCCTCTTCAATGGACTTGCCATGCAGGGATGTGATATCGAGGGTGATGTCGCGCTCGTCATGCTTGACGATCACGCGGCTGGCTTTCTCGTTCATATGGGCGTAATAGCCGCCAAACGCATCGGCCAGGCGTCGAGCAGTCGTGTGAGCATCGCCTTCGATGGAAATGTCCCAATCCTGGCACGGCTCGCCGAGCAAGATATCACGCAGCGAACCGCCAACGAGATAGGCTTGCTGGTGTTGTGAATCCAGGTATTGGGCCGTCTGCTGTAAAACTTGTCGAGTCTGGATATCCAATTAGATTGTGCTCATTCACATGTTTTCTTAACTATGAACCCTGGGGGAGTTTCTGTCAATATATAGACAGGCTATTTCTTCGAGTTTCCCATCCACGATTCCGAGATAGACCTGTCGTATGCCATACTTTCCCGTATTGTTGCCAGTAGATTGAGGTTCCAGAGTAACGAGCGCCACCGTGTTTTGTATGAGCAGGTCGTGGGCGACATTGGCTTTGGCGTTTGTGGGTGCCAGGCGGCGCATGCGGATATGCAACCCTCCATAGATGGCACGTTTTATGCGGGCCTGGGCGCGCACAAGGCGCTGGTCGCGCTTATGCAGAGCGTTTGCGAAGGGGCTGGCTACCAGTTGGTATAACGTCGGCTTCTGCTGCGAGCGCACAATGCCGCGCTGCGCTTCTGTTGCGTAGGAGAAGTGGACATCACCTGATAGGACGACTACATCATGTTTGCGCCCGGCAAGGAACCTGACCAATTCGCGCCACGTAGCTGCGAAGACGGGCCAGTGATCGAAGCTCATGCGCCGCGTGACCCTTCGCTGCACGCGCGCGAGTAGTTGTCCCAGATGTCGCAAAGGTGTGTTGTGCAGGGGACGGATGCCCATGATGTATTCCGCGAGGCCGATCAATGGGGGCAATAGCACGGGAACTGATGAGACAAGCAGCACAGTCGAAGTATCGTGTGACTTCACCCAGGCGTGGAGTTCGCTCATTTGCGCGCGGGACATAATGCGCGCAGGCGCGCAGGTATCGTCTGTGGTGCGCAGAATGGCGGGCCGGTCGGCGCGTACATCCATTACAAAGATGGGCGGCATAGTTAGTATCTCGTAGTGCCAGTGCGGGGCAATCTCTTCATAAACCGCCTGGCGCATACAGGCTCTCAAGTGCTCAAGAGCATTCTCCCCGCTCTGCGCCGCTTCTTGCATGATCGCCGCCAGGTCAATGTTGCCTTCACTCTGCGCGCCGGGATTGCCCCAACCCTGGTAGACCCAGTACGCGACAAGGCCATCGACTAGCATCTGTTCGAGACCATGCTTGAGGGCGCGCGCCCTCCAGTCCGGCGAGGTGTTCCAGCTGTTGGTGATCTCGTGGTCATCGAAGATCATGAAAGTGGGTATCGTCGCTAAGACCTGGCGTATGCCGCTATCACCTGCCCAGGCTTGCTCGTAGAGCGCCGCGAACTCGGCGAAGGTGCGCGCGCCAGCGCGTTGAGGTGTTGCCGGCGACGCGTTTTGCGTCAGTGATGCTCTACCCTTATGCCGACCAATGCGGTCATCAGCATAAATTTGATCCCCGATCAATAGCAAAAGACGCGGCCAGGCGGTTTCGCGTTCGTCAAAGCGCTGCATGAGCCAGGGACCAAAGGCGTTCAGGGCGTCTGGCTCGACGGCTGAAGGTTTGCGACACGACCCATAGGCGAGCCGCAGGGAATTGCCCATTTCGGGGAGATCGAGCGTGCGAAAGCATTGTTTCAGCGTGCTGGCTGCGGAGTCCTCTGCCTGTTCTCCCGCGTCTGGTTCGCAGGTAACATGATAGTCGTACCAGGTCGATGCATACAGACCATCCAGCCGTAAAAGAGCGTAGTGACGTGTTCCTATAGCCACGGTATGCATGCAGGCTGTGAGCACACTGGCATCTTGTTCGTTGCCATGTTCGCATGCCTTTGTAGCTTTCAGGGTGACATCGCAGGGGTACGTCCACTCCGTCCAGATGATAGCACTATGCGGGCTAACCGCTCGCACGAGTGGGCCAACGCGCGGCTGTATCACGCGTTTGTCCTTTTTGCTTGCTGGAGGATGCCGGCTTCAGCGCGCGCGATGGGGCTGGCGAGGGCTTCAGCGCGTAGTTGCTCCAGGCGATCCGGGCCTTTTGCCTGCACATCCGACCACTCGCGGGCAAACGCGCCGGAGAGAATATCGTCATGCAGGACACGCGTAAAACGCTCGCGTAAAGCATCCCCGTTGTCGGCGAGCAGGGCGCGCAATTGCCCGTACTGGCTGGTGTGGGAATGCATCGGGAGTTGTCCGAAGAGACCCAACTCGGCGAAACGCTCAAAGACTTCGGCTGGCTCTTTGGACAGGTACATTTCGTAGAGAATAGCCTCGTCGTTGAAACCCGCCGCATGCAGCACCTCGTAGGCAGTACGCAGGGTCAGCAAAATGTTCGGCCAGATGGCCTGTTCACTGAAGAGGTCAAGGGCGGCCTCCTCTCTTGCCGACGATGCGATCGCGCCGCCGCGCGTCGCCCCGATGCCGCGCGCAATCGAGAGGGCCAGGTCGAATGCCTTGCCACTCACGTCATGTTCTACTGAGATAAAACAGGGATACGGTTCGCCTCGCGAGAAGCGACTTCTGACGCCCGCCCCAATCATGCGGGGAGCAACCATCACGACATCCACGGAGTCTGGCACCGCCAGCAGGTTGAAAGCAACATTGTAGCCGGAAGCGACGACCAGTGTCGTGTGCGCATGTAAGTATAGCCCGATCTGCTCGCGAAAGACCTGTGGCTGCTCTTCGTCGGGGATGAGCAGGAAGATGACCTCGCCCCATGCGCTAGCCTCCGGGATACTCATGACGCGAAAGCCCGCGCTGAGAGCATCGGCCCTGTAGAAATCGTCGCGGTTGCCGATTACAATCTCCTTCACACCGTTCTCGCGCAGGTTCTGAGCTTGCGCCGCTCCCTGGTTGCCGTAGCCAATAATGGCGAGGCGCTTTCCCTGGACAATGGACAGGTCTGCATCTGTATCGTAATAAACTGGTGCGCTCATGCTCGTGTCTCCTTTCCCGTTGCTGCAAACTTCGTGAGATGTCACCATGTATTGTTACCAGGTATTATAGTATCACGTGAAGACTCAAGCTGATATGAGCAGGATAGCCAATAATGCCATGAGGATACCGATGGTCTGGATACGCGATACGCGTTCTTTGAGTACGATGGCTGCCAGGATGACCGTGACTGCTGGATAGAGAGAGGAAAGGATGGCGGCGACATCGAGACGCCCGGCGTGCGTGGCGAGCACAAAAAAGACATTGCCAGCTACATCGAGCGCGCCCGCAAGTATGATGAGAGGAAATACCGACTTTCTAGGCAACAGCGGTTGGCCCATGAGACGCACAAAGACAAGCATGAAGAGTAAAGAGGTCACTCTGGCGGCGGTCAGAGGCCAGAAAATGGCATGGGCGCTGACCTGGCCGATGAGGACGAGGAAGCCGCCGAAACCCAGACCGGCCAGCAGGGCGAGGCCAAGTCCTTCGGGACGCCCTGACGCTTTTTCTGGGCGCGAAATGAGCGCGACTGCCAGCAACGCCAGCACGAAACCAGCCAGTTGCAGCGGACCTGGCAGCCCTTGATACAACGCGCTGAAGATGACAGGCACGGCTGCGGCCAGAACAGCGGTGATGGGTGCGTTGATACCCATGCGCCCGATGGCCAGCGCGCGATAAAAGGCCGTAAGTCCAACGGTTCCCGCCAGTCCCGCGCTAGCGCCCCACAGCACATCGCGCCAGGAGGGCAGCGGTTCGGCCGATGCCAGGGCCAGAATAGACAATAGCACCAGCCCGGCTATATATACGGCAACTACAACACTGAACACGTGTGCCTTGCGGCTTGCTAATCCACCGCTAAAATCTCCTGAACCCCATGAAAGCGAGGCAGCCAGACCGAACACCACTGTTCCCAAAAGCCATCCATGAGCCATTGCATTTCCTTCATTATCTTACTCACTTTTCTTATTGTGTTCGCTTACATCTATCTTCTATAAAGCTATGACGAACAGATAAGCGCAAGTGAACAACCCTCTTGTATAAACGGCAGGCTGCTGTAAAAGCCTTGTAACATCAGGATGAATGTATTATAGTATCAACACTTATACTGATCTGTCAGTTTTTTCATCGCCATTCTTACCTTTTATTTTACGCAGTCATACTACGCTCATGACAACGGGGAGGTTGCACTATGTTACTCCTCCAGGACATCGCTGTCACCTACAACGGCATCATTCCGGCTGTGCAGGGAGTGTCAATCGAGGTAGCGGATAGATCGGTGGTGGCGCTGCTCGGCGCGAACGGGGCGGGGAAAACGACCATTCTACGCGCTATTTCCGGCTTGCTGCGTATCCACAGGGCCAGCCTCGTGCGCGGCACGATCCTTTTTGACGGCGAACGCATTGATCGTCTCAATACGACGCAGATCGTACAGCGCGGCATCTCCCAGGTGCTGGAGGGACGGCGGCTCTTCGCTGATCTGACGGTGGATGAGAATTTGCGCACGGGAGCGATTTCCGCGCGCGACCAGGCGGGCGTGCGGCGCGCTTATAATCGCGTGATGGATTTGTTTCCAGCTCTGCGCGAGCGCCGCAAAAGCCACGCCGGCTACCTGTCCGGCGGCGAGCAGCAGATGCTGGCCATCGGGCGCGGTCTGATGACCAATCCGAAGCTGCTTTTACTGGATGAACCCTCACTTGGGCTGGCCCCGTTTATGGTGCAGCAAATCCGTTCGATCATCTCTGAGATAAATGCCGGTGGTACTGCCGTATTACTGATAGAACAAAACGCGCAGATGGCGCTTTCTGTTGCTCATCACGGTTATGTGCTGGAGACAGGCAAAGTCGTGCTGGCGCAGACAGCCGCCGAACTCCTGAAGGACGAGAGCGTGCGCAAGTTCTACCTGGGTCTGCACGAGGGAGGAGAACCCGGTAATATGGCAACCATCGGTCGTCGCCGCCCGGAACGGCGGTGGACCCTATGAACAACACGCTTGCCAGCGTGCATGCCAGGCAAGAGTCCGGCGCGACTTTGCTGGCTGTCGAAGATATTTCGGTTCGCTTCGCCGGTGTGAAGGCGCTCACCGATATCTCGTTCAACGTGTTTGCCGGTGAATTGTTTGCGGTGATCGGGCCAAATGGCGCGGGTAAAACATCGCTCTTCAATGTGCTATCGCGTGTCTACCAGCCGGTGGCGGGGCGCGTCACTTTTGAGAGCCGCGACTTGCTGCGGCTCAAAACTCACCAGGTCGCGCGCGCCGGTATTGCTCGCACGTTTCAGAATCTGGGGCAATTTCCAACTATGACGGTGCTCGATTACTTGCTGCTCGGTCGCCATACCCGCATGCACAGCGGTATCCTGCTGGGCGGGCTGTATTTCATCCAGACGCGCGCCGAAGAGAAACGCAACCGCGCCTATTGTAACCACCTGCTTGATTTGATCGGGCTGAAACACCTGAGCAACTATCCCCTGGGCAGCTTGCCGTATGGCTTGCAGAAGCGCGCCGACATCGCGCGCGCCCTGGCGCTGGAGCCGAAACTACTGCTGCTGGATGAGCCGGTGGCGGGCATGGGCCTGGAAGAAACGGAAGATATCGCCAGCGTTATTCTGGATATTAAAGAGCAACTTGGCGTGACTCAGATCCTGGTGGAGCATGATATGGCACTGGTAATGGGTATCGCGGATCGCGTGCTGGTGCTCGATTTTGGGCGCGTCATCGCGCAGGGGACGCCGGCTGAGGTACAGGCCAATCCTGATGTGATAAAGGCATATCTGGGTGAAGAATTTGGGGGCGGCAGCGCGGGGGCCTTGTCCGCTCCCACTGAAGAGAAACGCGCATAGCATGATGAGCAGGAGAGTGATGTGGCTTATTTTATTCAAATCGCCTTCGCGGGCATTGCGCTGGGGTGTATCTACGCACTGATCGGGTTGGGCTTCACCATGATTTTCAAGGCCAGCGAAGTCATTAACTTTGCTCAGGGTGATCTGCTGCTGGTGGGAGCCTATATTGTTTCGTCGGGCGTGTTTGCGTGGCACTTGAACTTTATTTTCGCGCTGGTGCTCGGTGTCGCTGTGACGGTGGTGATTGGTCTGCTATTTGAACGTTTTATTCTACGGCACATGATCGGTCGCCCGGTCTTCTCCATCCTCATGATTACAATTGGCCTGGATATCATCCTGCGCACCGTTGTTGTTGTGGGATGGGGATCGAATCCTATTCCGGCAGCTTCTCCGTTTACCATCACCAATGGTTTTAACATTAACGGCGTTCATCTTGGCGCGGACGACTTACTGACGGTCATTGTGACGGTTATCTTGTGCGCTCTGCTCTATTATTTCTTTCAGTACACGCGCTACGGACTGGCCATGCGGGCTACCGCGCTCGACCAGGAAGCCGCGCTGGCGGTAGGCATCAATATTCGCACGGTCTACGCACTGGCCTGGGGAATGGCTGCCGCTATAGCAACTATCGGCGGGGTCTTCCTGGCATTTGGTACGTTTGCGATGGACCCGACGCTCAGTGGCGCTGCGCTGTTGGCGTTCCCTGCCATCATCCTGGGCGGTATCGACTCAGTCGCGGGGGCCGTAGTGGGTGGAATCATTATTGGCCTGGTGCAGGACCTGACCGCCGGTTATGAAAGTCACGTCGCCAGTTTCCTGGGCGCGGGTATTCACCAGATTACGCCCTACCTTGTGATGATTCTTGTGCTGCTCATCCGACCTTATGGCCTCTTCGGTACCAGAAAGGTGGAGCGAATATGAGCGTCTCTTCGAAGGCCAGCACTCCATCCTCTGCTGTACCAGCGATACGCATACTGAGAGGAAAGGCGTCGCGCTGGATTGCCGTTATTCTGGTTGTAGCGGTAATTCTGATCTTCTTCTCTGTGGCAAATGATGACTGGTTCACGATTGCTAACTATACGCTGATCGCGGCGATCGCGGCGATTGGGCTTAATGTGCTTTCGGGATATACGGGTCAGGTTTCACTGGGCATCGCCTTCTTCATGGCGATTGGCGCGTATACTGCCGCTTATCTGGGCGGTGCTATGCCATCTTTTCCACTCGATCCGCTCGGCCTGAACCTGCCATTCATTATCTGGCTACCGGCGGCGGGTATCGTGGCCGCGCTCGTAGGCGCATTGGTCGGCCCGACGGCCTTGAGACTGAAAGGCTTTTACCTGGGCATTGTCTCACTCTCGCTGATCTTCATCGGGCAATATATTTTTCTAAACGCGCGTGGCATCACCGGCGGGCCGCAGGGCCGCGCCTTCCCCATACCAGCCATTGGCAACGCAACATTTGACCAGCAAAATACATTCCTTGGGCTGGCCTTAACGTCTGGCCAGCAATATTTCTTGTTGATACTGGTCGTTTTAGTGCTGGTGGCGTTCTTTGTGTACAACGTCATGCGTTCGCGAGCCGGGCGTGCCTTCCAGGCGGTGCGCGATAACGAAACTGGCGCGACCATCATGGGGGTCAACCTGTTTGAGGCGAAGATGGGAGCGTTCATCCTGTCGTCGTTCCTGGCTGGCATTGCGGGCGCGCTGTTTGCCTCGTACAGCCGTTATATCACCCCTGATTACTGGAGCCTGACGCTCTCCATCCAGTTTGTGGCAGCCATCATCATTGGTGGCGTTGCCAGCGTCTGGGGTTCGATTCTGGGAGCAGCATTCGTGTTTGGGTTGCCTCTGGTGATTGATCATTTCTCTCTGCTGCCGGTGGCAAGCGGTTCGGGAGGAATTAGCAGTGGCGATCTGAACGCACTTCTTTATGGCCTGCTGATTGTCGTCTTCCTGCTCTTTGAGCCGGGAGGCGTGATTGGACTTGCGCGCCGGGGCCAGGCGTTACGTCGCAAGTTTACTACGCGTAAGGACGAAGGAGGTGAATCAGCCGAGATAATCGATCTGCCGACAGATGCCGGAGGCTCAACGCTTACAAAAGGGTAAAACGCCCAGGCTTATGTGTGACAGATCGCATGGAGCAGGTGATGTAGCGCATTGTATATGCTCAACCGTCGTCATCTCGAATGTTACATAAAGAGGTGCAATCCATGCTTACCAGGAAGAAGCTTTTTGCGTGCGTAGGTCTCATTGTTGTCTGTGTGATGGCGTTCACGGGATGCGCCAGCAGTAGCCCAAGCAATTCCGGCGGGAGTACTCTCAAGGTTGGTCCCGGTGTTGATACCGCCAATAAGACCATTACGCTGGGCATCATCTCGCCATACTCCGGCCCGGTAGCAGCCCCCATCGGGGACCCGCTGGCGCTTGGAGTGAAGTTGTTCTTTGACCATGTCAATGATAATGGCGGGATCAACGGCTACAAGGTGAAATTCATCGAGAAGGATTCGCAGTACAATCCTCAAATCCAGGTTCAGATGTACAACCAGATCCACAACCAGGTGCTGATGATAGCCGACAGCCTGGGAACACCCACCACTGAAGCCATTACTCCCCTTGCCACTTCTGACCACATGCTGGTTTCAGCAGCCACACTGGCTTCTTCACTGGCGCGCCAGAAATACATTGTGCTGGTCGGGACGCCCTATCGTTTGCAGGTCGAGAATGCCTTCGATTACGTGGTGAATACGCTGGGTGTCAAGAATCCTGCGACAGGCATCATTTACCAGAATGATGAGTATGGCCAGGATGGACTGACCGGCTACAAAGAGGCTGTCAGCGCCTACCAGTTGAATGACGTGGCCGAGGCCAGTTACGCGCCGACAGATACGGATTTTACCGCGCAGGTTTCGCAGATGAAAGCAAAGGGGGCGAAGTACGTCTTCCTCACTACGCTGCCGCTCGTTACTGCTACCATCGTCGGTACGGCTGCCAAACTGGGCTACTTCCCGCAGTTTATTCTCCAGAGTCCCGCGTGGGCGAACGGCCTGCTCGCAGTCGCCGCTCTGAAACCACTGCTCACACGCCTGTGGGTGGTTGGCCAGGGAGCGACCTGGGGTGATACCAGCAAGCCAGGCATGGCGCAGTTGCTCCAGGATGTCGCTAAATATGCTCCAGGGCAGCAGCCCGACGGGTACGTCGAGTTCGGCTATGCCGAGTCCTACATTACCTACGCAATTCTGAAGAAGGCGATGGCGAATAATGACCTCACGCGCGATGGCCTGTACAACGCCTTCAATTCGTTGGGCAGTGTCGATCTGGGTGGCCTGTACCCCTCCGTAACCTACGGTTCATCGCCCAATCAACGCGTGCCCACACGTGATTCGGTCGTCTTCCAGATTGATCCGACGCAGCCAAATGATGCCAGGCCTTTAACCCCTGACTTCACCGGCACAGCCGCCAGGCAATCGAGCTTCTAAGGACAGTTGGGGTTTAAAGGGGCCGCGCTCTTTTGAACCCCATTTTTATCATCAAAGCAGGTAGGAGGAATACATGAGTGGCCTGGTCTTCGCGTGCATTGCGCCACATGGCAGTATGATTGTGCCAGTACTGAACGAAAAGGGATGGGAGAAGGCGCTGGCGACCCGCGCGGCGATGGAAGAGTTGGGGAGGCGCGTAGCTGTTGCCCGACCAGAGACGATCGTGCTGGTAACGCCGCACGGCCACAGGGTTGATGACGCGTTCTCGTTGCTCAACAACGAACGGGTACGCGGCGAACTTGCTCCTGAAAAAAATGAAACGGGCAACGGCTTCTCCCTCATGTTTGAGGTGGATAAAGAGCTGAACGCCGCTATTGTCGATGCGGCTCGCTCGCTGGATGTGCCTGTCAGAGGCATTGGCTATGCTGTGGCAGACGATCCCGACTTTTTTCAGCCGCTCGATTGGGGCGCTACAGTCCCGCTGTGGTTTTTAGGAGGTTTGTTTCAGCCCCGTCCCAGGGTGGTGATAGCCTGTCCTGATCGTGGCAAATTGTCCTGGGAACTCTTCCCGTATTTTGGCAAGGCTATACGCCTGGCCGCCGAGTCGATCAACCGGCGCATCGCTTTTGTTGCCAGCGCGGATATGGGCCACGCGCATGATAGAGGCGGCCCCTACGGCTTTGACCCGGCCTCCGCTGAATTTGACGCCGCCACCATCGAGGCTATCAAGGCGCAGCAACCGGGTCGCCTGCTGGAATTTAACCAGTCCTGGCTCAAACGCGCCGCAACCGATGCCTACGGGCAGATTCTCAATTTGCATGGTGCTATCGAAGGGACGAGCTTTCGCGGCGAAGTGCTCTCTTACGAGGTGCCTACGTATTTTGGCATGATGTGCGTGGCCTATGAATCCTCCAACATTGCGCCTTCTGCTTCCCCTGGTGTATAGTGCAATTGCACACATGGAGTAATGGCAGCACTGAAAGGATTCCAGGCAATGGTCAAAACAATGGCATACGAATTGATTGAAGTCAGTTACACTGGTGATTTCGCCACCATCACCATGAACAACCCGCGTCGCCGTAATGCACTTTCACTCAACCACATGCTCGAACTGACCTCGGCATTTCGTGAAGTTGGGGAGAGCGCGGCGCGCGGTGTCACGTTAGCCGCGAACGGGCCGGTCTTTTCCGCCGGACACGACTTTGCTGATATGGTCGGGCAGGACTTGCTAGCGATGCGTCAGCTTTTGAAAACCTGCACAACCTTGATGGAGACGATCCAATCCATACCGCAGCCCGTTCTCGCGCGCGTGCATGCCCTGGCCACCGCCGCCGGGTGCCAGCTCGTGGCGACCTGCGACCTGGCGGTCGCTTCAACGGAAGCAGGCTTCGCTACGCCGGGCGGTAAAGGCGGCTGGTTCTGCACGACGCCCATGGTAGCCGTTGCCCGTAACATCGGGCGCAAACGCGCCTTTGAAATGGCGCTCACAGGCGACACCATCGACGCGCAAACTGCCGCGGACTGGGGCCTGGTCAACCGCGTCGTTCCCCCCGCAAAGCTGCTAGAAGAATCACAACGCCTGCTAGAGGCGGCAACACGCGGCAGTTTCTTCTCAAAGGCGCTTGGCAAACAGGCATTATACGCCCAGATTGAACTTCCTCAACCCCAGGCCTATACCTACGCGATCGAAGTCATGGCCGCCGCATCCCAGACACCCGACGCCCAGGAAGGCATGCGAGCGTTCATTGAGAAGCGCAAAGCGCATTTCGAGCCACCGACGCAGAGGTAAATGCAATGCCGAACAGACCTGATTCGTAGTCATTGTAGGGGCGGGGGCTGTGTGGACGTGGGGTGGAGACCCTTGCGGTCGCCCTCGTCCAGTAGGTGCGCCGACCCTCGCGGGTACCCACGCCCCTTCGCCGCCCTCGCCATCAATGCACCGCTTCCCGCATTTTCCTGTATTTGCTAATCAGGGTGTTGGTTGAGCTGTCGTGTTTGAGTTCGCTGTCGCTGGAAAGTTCGGGGATGATGCGGTTTGCCAGCACCTTGCCCAGTTCGACGCCCCATTGATCGAATGAATTGATGCGCCAGATGGTTCCCTGCACGAAAACCTTGTGTTCATAGAGGGCGACAAGTTTGCCCAGCGTTTCGGGCGTCAGGCGCTGCGCGAGGATGGTGTTGGTTGGATGATTGCCCTCGAAGGTGCGATGCGATACCTGGAAGGCGGGAACGCCGTCAGCCGCGACTTCCCCGGCGGTTTTGCCCATAGCCAGGGCTTCGGTCTGCGCGAAGAGATTGGCCATCAGCAGATCGTGATGCGGCCCCAGCGGGTTCAGCGATTGGTAGAAACCGATGAAGTCGCAGGGGATAAGCTTTGTACCCTGGTGGATCAACTGGTAGAAAGCGTGCTGCCCGTTGGTTCCCGGCTGCCCCCAGATAATCGGCCCTGTCTGGTAATTTACCGGGTTGCCGTCCAGGTCAACGTGCTTACCGTCGCTCTCCATATCAAGCTGTTGCAGGTAGGAAGGGAAGCGTCCAAGATAGTAATCATAAGGTAGAATGGCGACCGTCTCGGCTCCGAAGAAGTTGTTGTACCAGATGCCAAGTAGGCCGAGCAGCACGGGCAGATTGCGCTCAAAGGGCGCTGTGCGGAAATGCTCATCCATGGCGTGGAAACCGGCCAGCATCTCGCGGAACTGCTGCGGGCCGATGGCGATCATCAGGGAGAGACCGATGGCCGAGTCATAGGAGTAGCGACCGCCGACCCAGTCCCAGAACTCGAACATGTTGGCGGTATCGATGCCGAATTTCTCCACCTCTTTGGTGTTGGTGGAAACGGCCACGAAGTGTTTTGCCACCGCGTCTTCACTGCCCAGCGCCTGCACGCACCACTGGCGTGCCGAACGCGCGTTGGTCAGCGTCTCCAGCGTGGTGAAGGTTTTGGAAGAGACGACGAAGAGCGTCTCTGCCGGGTCAAGGTCGCGCGTCACCTCCACGAACTCGTTGCTATCCACGTTGGAGACGAAGCGCACCGTCAGATTGCGATCGCTGTAATATTTCAGGGCGTCGTAGGACATGAACGGGCCGAGGTCCGAGCCGCCGATGCCGATGTTGACGATATTCGCAATGCGTTTGCCGGTATAGCCTGTCCAGGCACCACTGCGCACGCGGTCGGAGAAATTGGCCATCTTGTCGAGTACGGCGTGTACCTGCGGCACTACATCCTCGCCATCCACCATGATGGATTCGCCCCTGGGAGCGCGCAGGGCAACGTGCAGGACAGCGCGTTGCTCTGTGATGTTGATCTTCTCGCCGCGGAACATGGCGTCGATGCGTTCGCGCAGGCCCGACGACTGTGCCAGGTCGAGTAGCAGGCGCATCGTCTCAGAGGTGATGCGGTTCTTAGAGTAATCCAGGTAGATACCCGCGTCCTCCAGCGCGAAACGCTCGCCGCGCCGCGGGTCTTCCGCGAAGAGTTCGCGCAGGTGGAGATGGCGCGTCTGCTCGTAGTGAGCTTGCAGCGTCCGCCATGCGGGACGCTGCGTGAGTGGGATCACAGTTGTAGACATTTAGGACGCCCCTTCTGGCTTTTCCAGGTGGCCGCCGAACTCAAAACGCATGGCTGACATCAACTTGTTGGCGAAATCGGCCTCACCACGCGAAGAGAAGCGTTCAAAAAGCGCGGCGCTTAATACGGGCGTGGGTACCGATTCGTCGATGGAGGCTGTAATCGTCCAGCGTCCCTCGCCTGAGTCCGAAACTCGACCGCCGAAGTTGGTCATGTCGGGATTTTTGATGAGCGCGCTGGCGGTCAGATCGAGCAGCCACGAGCCGATAACGCTGCCGCGTCGCCACACTTCGGCCACGTCGGGCAAGTTAAGATCGTACTGGTAGTATTCGGGATTGCGCAGGGGTGAAGTTTCGGCGTCAATAGTTTGCTGTTGATTGCCTATATTGGCATGATGCAAAATATTCAGTCCCTCGGCATAAGCCGCCATGATGCCGTACTCGATGCCGTTATGCACCATTTTGACGAAGTGGCCAGCGCCGCTGGGTCCGCAGTGCAGGTAGCCTTTCTCGGCTGTGCCGCCGACTTGCTCGCGTCCGGGCGTGCGTGATACGGCACCGACGCCGGGGGCCAGCGTCTCGAAGATAGGTGAGAGACGCAGCACGATGTCTGTTTCGCCGCCAATCATCAAACAATACCCACGCTCCAGACCCCATACGCCGCCGCTCGTGCCAACGTCCAGGTAGTGAATGCCCTTAGGCTTCAATTCGGCGGCGCGGCGAATGTCATCGTGGTAGTAGGAGTTGCCGCCGTCGATCACCACGTCTCCCTCTGAGAGCATAGGAAGAAGCTCTGCCAGCGTCGCATCCACCGATGCCGCCGGCACCATCAACCACACGGCTCTGGGGGTATCCAGTTGCTTGACGAGGTCTGCCAGCGAGGTCGTACCCGTCGTGATTGCGCCATCATTCAAAGCTGCCTGTACGGTGCTGTCATGGCGAGCCATGCCGACGACAGTATGCCCGTTGCGCAGCAGCCGTTTTGCCATAAACGCGCCCATGCGCCCAAGTCCAACTAATCCAAGTTGCATATGTTAATCCCTTCTGTAGATCAATGTTTGATGTCCCCGCCCAGGGAGTGGTAATCACACAATGTTATTTATCCTGCTTTCATTATGCACGTAGGCTGTTCTATGTCAAATCCCTACGCTCGTGAGGTCGCGAACTTAGCGCGCGCGCCCCATAGACGGGCAGGTATATACCCAGGAAGATCAGTAAGATGCTGGCAAGGATGACTGGAAGGAATGCCAGGGCAGGGAGATTGAAGATATCCCATAAAGCGCCGCCGATAAACGGGCCGATGAAGGCGGTGCTATAACCCAGTGAGAGCGTTGCCCCGGTGAGACGCGCTATCCTCTCAGGGGCTGCCAGGAGTGCTGGCAAAGCGAGGGCCAGCGTGAAGACCAGGGCGGAACTTGCTCCAAGTAATGCGGCCCAGAGATATTCCAGACCCGCGGGAGTGAATATCCAACACAATATTGTTATCAAGCAAACGCAGCCAGCCAGCACGAATGGCCAGCGGCGACCCATAAGCCGTTGCGCGAAAAAGGTGACGCCCAGACTGGACGGTATCTGCGCCGCATTGAGTATAGCCAGGGCGAGCGGTGTGAGGGCAGCGTGGTGGATTGCCTGGTTATAGCTGGCAATCCAGTTATTCATGGCAAAATAAATCAGGCTACCTGAGCCAAGCAAAAGGCCAAGATGGATAGTGCTCACCCTCGTTCCCGTTTGCGGCTGTGGCGCTACTTCGCTCCGCGCCGTTGTGGCTTCTTTAAGAGAAGAGATGGTGAGCGATTGCCGGATTGTGCGTGGAGCGAGCCAGAGCCACACCACCACCAATGCCACGACAGGCAATCCCCAGAAGACAAAAGTAGCAGACCATGCCCCTTTGCCCAGAAACCACAGCATCAGTGGGACAGTTGCTCCTGCACCCAGCGTCTCGCCAATAATCAGGCCGTCGGTAAAAAGCGCCGTCGTCAGGCCGATGCGTGTAGGAAACCAGCGCCTGACCAGTACGGGTATAGTGGTCTGCGTCAGGGCGATGCCCAGGCTCAATAGCACGGTGAAGAAGAAAAGAGGGAACGCGGCAGTCCAGACCGCGCGCAGCAGCGAACCGCTTGCCAGCAGGATCAATCCCAACGTCACAGCATTGCGCCCGCCGATTCTTTCGACGAGCAGCCCTGACGACCAGGCCGTTGCGCCCATAATGAGCGTCGGCATGGAGGTGAGCAGCCCGGCAGCGGTATAGGAAAGGTTCAGGTCTTGTTTGATGAGTGGCAGCACCGGTGGAACTGCCAGGATTGTCGAACGCAGGTTAATACCCACAACCAGCAATAGCGCGCAAAGGACGAAGGTGCGCCATACATCGGTGATGTGCCCCTCCGTGGGTAAGGCCGTCGAAGTCTTCAACTATGCTTTCCATGTTCCAGCTTGATAAGCAAATCTTGCAGTACAATAGCATTTGAATGCGCAGCGTCACGTGCCGCGAATACGAGTGAAACTCGTTGTTGGCGGGCAAGCTGGCGCAGGCGGGTAAGCGCAGCCTGGCCGCTGTCCGAAGTTAACTCGGCTTCATAACGCCCGCGAAATTCATCAAATTTCGCGGGATCATGTCCAAACCAGGCGCGTAACTCGTTACTCGGCGCGACTTCTTTCAACCAGAGGTCAATATGCGCGTGTTCCTTTGAGAGTCCGCGCGGCCAGAGCCGGTCTACCAACACGCGCATGCCGTCGCTCGCTTCCGGCTCGTCATAGACGCGCTTTATGGCGATTTGCGCTGATTCTGCCAACAAACACCTCCGCTCACAGTTCGATAGCAGGCAAATATGAACCATAGAGTAGTTTATCATGCATGGGTGCCTGGCGCCAAACAGTGAGAACAATGCGCCCAGGCATCCCTTGCGTTCAGTTGTCTCGCGTCGCCCGGTGTGAGATACGCGCAGCAGATGCTCCCACTTTTTTGCGTCCCCCTCTGAGGCGGTTGGGAGCAGGATCATGGGCATGCCATGCTTCGGACGCAGGGTGATGAGCGGATTCAGTTCCAGTTGATAGCCGGGCGCGGTGAATGGCGTGTACTGCTGGAGGATGGGTAGTGACTCCATTAAGGGGTGATAGGAACCCGAGTCGTCAAGAGTTCCTGGAACGACCAGCGATGCGCGGTCAGCCCTAACGCCATGGCGGGAGACCGGTGCTGATAGCGATGCACTCCTTCCCCAGCAGGCAGCCGCAAGGCTGGATGCGCCCGCTGGAAGTTGTGATCGAAGAGCTGCAACCCAACCAGGGCATCGAAGGGGGCATCCCGTTTGGCGAAGGCGTGTGTCTTGCGAGTCAGCGCAATGGGCCGGTGGCGCAGGCGACCACGAAGCGACTGTCCCGATCCTGGACGAGGCAGCCCCAGCGTTCTCCCTCGTCCGGCTGGTCAATTGCCCCTTTTTTTTCTGCACGAACGACCAGAACTCATCGATTTCGACCTGGCTCAGGTGCAGATCGTCGGCCAGCACCTGGGTAAGGGCCTCGGCATGGGCCGCCGTTCGCTTCAGCCACCCGCTGATCGTCTCGTATTTATGCCCCGTGATCTCTTCCG
>DATLSI010000137.1:0-3593 GCA_035534255.1 Ktedonobacteraceae bacterium
CGAGCGATGAGACCGTCAGATGCTCAAGGCGAGACGCGCCCAGGCCGCGCGAGCGTTTGCCGCCGACGATACCAAAGCCATGCACATATTCGCTCAATCCCACGCAGAGCAGTTGCAAATCCTGCAGTGTGGCGTTTTCCAGCGTGATCTCCAGATTGAAGGCGGTGCTGGCTGGCACAACTTCAAAGTCGTATTTGCGCCCGTCCTTGGCGCGTTCGCTGTCGCGATCAATAGCAACTCCATCACGTATCTGCACGATATCGCTCATCGAATCGGCGGGCATGTAGAGATCGTTGATATTGACGTGTGACGCGGCAAACGGGGAGCCGAATAACCGGCATGTATCGCAGAGTGCATCCAACGCTTTTTCAAGAATCTGCTCTGCTCGATCCGCATTATCTCGGCGTTCCAGGTTAAGATAACGCTGCCGAATAGTGGGACAAAGCCTGTCCTTCTCTGCCTGGTTCATTTTTTTCAAGGTATCTTCATCAACATCGATCAAGCTACAGCTTGATAGGCCAGCATATTCAGGGAGCATCGGTACAAGCTTCTCAACAGTGCTGCGGAGCGCGCCCTTGAAGCTTGAGCCGGGTATGAACGGCATGCCCGTCGGCGTTAGCACAACTGGACTATTGCTGGGGCTGAGTGTGACTTTGCCGCCGCCGATGTGAAGTGCCGTCTGCATCACTAAACGCCCTTTGAAAAGGTAGCGATTCCGTAACTGATAGCGATTCGCCAGTTCGATCATAACTTTCTCATCTCCTATTCCTTTGCGCTTCCGCGAGCAGCATATTTTCTGCGACCAGGTGCTGAATGAATTCAAGCGCCAACGCAGCCATCAGCTCATCCATTTCTTGCTTTGCTTGCTGACTGTTCTGACCAGACGTTACAAGGCGAAAATCTTCGATCAATCGCTTTGTTTGCATCTGCGTCAACAATTTTTCCAATTCCGTATAAAAAACTTTGGCGCTTCTTCTAGAGTCCGGCCAATTCCGGTCGCGTTGGTGAATCACGTAGTCACGTAATTGACCGTAGTTGGACGTATGAGCAATATTCAGCAGGCCCATAATCTGAGCGGTGGGCAGCGGCGAGGAATGTTGCTCATATACGAGATGTCGCAAAAACGCTGCCGCTTCGGGATACAGAACTGTGTCGCTCAAAAGCGAGATTTTTTCCTCTTGTACTATCGAGAGCATGGTTGCTACCCTTCCCGACGTCTGTTACTGCTAGAGCTGGCATATTCATATTGGACAACCATTTTTCGTATAAACTCTCGCATGAGCAACAGGTGAATATGGCGACGCTCTAGCCTGTCCTCATCTGTTTTATCGCCGACACTGAGCCTGTTCGCAATACCGTCTCGCTTCTTCGCAAGGTCTTCTTGCAATTGTTTTAGTAGACGCTCGCCGAACCTGTCATTTGGCGCACCGCCATCGGGGTACGTTTGCTGCCATTCTCTGTGCCGCGCGGTCTGCTTTTTGACATAATCAAAGACATCGGATGTCTTGAATGTGCTGTTAGCAATGGTTTCCAGCCCTGTCATCTGCGAGCGATGCTCAGAACGTCCTCCAAATGCATGGGCAGCGTGATCACCGAGTACGACTGCCTCGTTGTAGAATATCTCAACCTGATTGCTGATCTCGCGAATACGCTTGAGTTGATAGTTCGTATCTTCTTGATAAGTACTCATCGCAAGTTCACCTCCAAATGAAATGGGTCAGAGAAAAGGATGCGCCCAAAACCTTCCGCCTTGCGTCGGCCAATCCCTTGCTCCTCGATCTGGTAGAGCGCGCGCAAGATGGAATCACCAGGTATCTCGGTGCAGGTATAGAGAAACACCGAGCCGGTGTCGGTGGCATATTCATGTTCTCTCGGCATTCCCCACAGTTCGTTCCACCCCATCACGCGCCGCGTGCTGGCCGCTTGATACAGGAGTGTAAAAGACGGGGATGAAATGTTTGCGAGCTGCATCACCGTGTTCCCATCAAGCGTGCCATAGTAACGCAGTCGATCATCGCACAGGATAAGCGGCGAATGCAGCGTTATGGCGAAGTAGAAAGGATCAGGTTCAATGGCTGCTCCATGATCCACCTGCTCTTTCATATGGCGTTGTAGCTCTTGATTAAATCGCTGCAAGCGTATTTTGAAGGCGGCAAATGGATTCTCGTCTTGCTCCATCTCTTCGGCGCTGAATGTGACCTTGCCCATACCGCGCGATCGGCCCGCGCCGATACGTACCCATCCACCTGAACCAACTTCATCCATGAACGTTGAGAACGCATCAGCTACCTGCTTATTGTCAGGCAATCTTACTTCGCCCCAGAAGCGCATATCCTCTTCAAAGACCTGCCGGTTGTAAAGAATGCCCTCTTGCACGCTGCCCAGCCCGCGATTGATGCCTGTATGCGTGCGCAATCGCTTGTGGCTGTCAATGACAGCCGAGTGAGGACGATATGGCTCGATAGACTCACGCCGGTAGTAGCCATCAAAATGATCCATCGCCGCTTTACATGTCGAGCATTTTTTATATTGCTGCAAAACCTGCAGGCGTTGCTGCAAAACCTTCGGTGAAGTCGAGCTGAAATTGCTGGCCTCCATCTTTTTGTATATCGCCCAATCGAACAACGTATCGCGCACGCCGTGATGTTCATCGTCCTCATCTTCTGGATTCAATGGCAGAAATCCCTTGTGCCGTTTGCAGGATTGAGCCGTCAGAGGCACAGGATACACAGGATTAGCAGTATTTTCCATCCATTGCTTCTTAAATGCAGCCGGATACAGGTTAGAATAGAGTATCTCGCCGCTTAAAAACAGTTGCTCGAACTCTTGCGCTCGCTCGGCGCGCACCATGCGATGCGCCGCCGCCAAACTGCCCAGAAATGTACTGCCGGGAATATACGACGCGGTCGCCATGCCACCGGGCGCGTGATCGGCGCGAATAGCAAGCGGGGAAGAAGCGCCAAGCGAAATTGCTACATGCTTCATGCTGTTTCCTCCTCCAGCGCCGCCAACGCATAGTTCGCTAACTGGCCCAGATCAGCGAACCAGGGATGCCAGGAAACCTCTGTTTGATTCATCGTTACTGCTGTGATCTGGCATTCGCACTGTCCCTTGCCGGAGGATTTGTTACCTCCCATGCGCTCTATGAAGCGTAATCCTGCCAGCAATAGTAGCAGCGAATACGTTGGTTTAGCCGGATCAGCCGCATTGATAGGGAAACACGTCAATGCCCCCGTGATGCTCCCGTGAAATGTGAGGCCGCGCGCTCCAAACTCACTGGTATAGAGCGCGCCTTCCACAGCCGTGCGCGTGGGACGATTTAAACGCACCTGGGTGTATATATCCTTTTGTATATTCAGATAGCGACGAACGCCATCCGCATCCCCGCTATCATATCGCTCCTTCTCTTGCTCATCCTGGCGAGCGTCATCAAAGTAGAGCGTACCAGGATAAATGGGCGAGCCGAAGATGCGCGTGATCATGGTGATCATCCCGCCCAGGTCATACAAAGCAGCCTGCTTGTCGTGTGGGCTACTGACGCTATCAGCTAATGTATCGCTTTCAGCATACAGGCGCGCCAGTTGCTCGCAGTG
>DATLSI010000138.1:0-6523 GCA_035534255.1 Ktedonobacteraceae bacterium
AATCCATGTGCTGCCCGCCATGGAGCCGGAATTGGGGCGGATCACCGTCGAAGTACCTATCATCACCGCCTGCTGAAAGGCATCCGCGAAGGCGGCGATCGAGGGGAAACGCGCCTCGGGCCGCTTAGCAAGGGCGGTCAACAAGACGGTATCTATCTCAGGACTGAGCGATGGGTTGACGGCACTGGGCGGCATCGGCGACATATTGAAGTGCTGGAACATCATCTGGCTCGGCCCTCCCTGGAACGGAGTACGCCCGGTCAGCAGTTGATAGGCCATGATCGCCAGCGAGTATTGATCGGAAGTCGGCATAGGCTGGCCTTCCCACTGCTCCGGCGCCATATAGACGGGCGTGCCGCGAATGGACTGGCTGGAACTGGACGTACCAGCCGCCAACCGGGCGATGCCAAAGTCGGCCAGCAGCAGATCGGGCAGCGCCGCGCCGCTCTTGCGCCGGATCAGAAAGTTCTGCGGCTTGACATCCTGGTGAATAATGCCGTTCTCATGGGCGTATTGCAGGGCTGATGCCGCCTGCTGCACAAAATGAGCCACCTCCTGCGGCGACAGGATGGGATTGCCGCGCTGTTGCAGCCAGGAAGAGAGCGAACCGTCGGGGCAATACGGCATCACCATGAAGGCAAACGGCTCGCCATTGACCACCTCTTCGCCGAAATCGTAAAGCGAGAGGATATTCGGATGATTCAGGCGGGCAACCGCTTTGGCCTCACGTTCAAACAGGCGCGAGGCGTCTTGAGTTTGATCGAGCGAGCCGGGATAAGGATTCGCCTCCGTGCGAATCACCTTGACCGCCACCTCGCGATCGATACGCGTATCTCTGAAAAGATATACCTCACCCATGCTCCCATTGCCTAACGAACGCAGCATACGATAACGCCCATGTTGTAACGTCTCAAGTGACATCATTCCACCTCAAAACGGATCGATAATTGCGATGTTGTCGAGTACCTAGTATAACATACACAAAGCCGTTTGGGCGCAATAAATCGCGGCGCAACAAACGGCGCAACAAACGGCGCAACAAATCGCCATGAAACCCACCACTTGATCAACGATTCAGACGTGGAATATTTGTTTCCGGCTTCTTAATATCAAATCCGGTGGAATAATGATACCGCCTGGGAGGGCGCGATAAATCGGCCCCTACGCACGCCGCGGCGTGCGTAGGGGCCGATTTATCGCGCCCTGGATTCCACCAGATTTGATATAACCCTGTCCTCCTGGACAGTTCAGGCGGAAAGCCTTTGTGATAAAATACCCTCATATCAAGATTCACCGACACTGGCATCGCATAGGAAAAACTTACACATGAAGAAACCCGCTTACAAATGGATCGCGCTCTCTGTGACGACCATCGGCTCGCTGATGGTCGCGATTGACTCAACCATCGTCATTCTCGCCTTGCCGAACATGCTGCAAGACCTGCATTCGAATCTGGTAACTATGACCTGGGTAATCATCGGCTACCTGCTGGTCAATACCGTTTTGCAACTCACCTTTGGCCGCATGGCAGACATGTTTGGCCGGGTAAAAATGTATAATCTGGGCTTTATTGTCTTCACCGCTGGCTCCGTGCTGTGCGGCTTCTCAAGCAGCGACACCATGCTGATCGTGTCGCGCCTGATCCAGGGCGTGGGCGGCGCGATGCTCTCCGCGAATGCCATGGCGATCATCACCGAGGTCTTCCCATCGAACCAGCGCGGGCAGGCCATGGGCATCAACACCATCACCTGGGGAGCAGGCAGCGTGCTGGGGCCAGTCCTCGGCGGGCTAATTCTGGCCGTCACCGGTTGGCGCTGGATTTTCCTGGTAAATCTACCCATCGGCATTGTGGGAACGCTGGCCGCGTATATCCTGCTGCACGATATCGCGCCAAATCCGCGCGGCGAACGCTTCGATATTATCGGCGCGGTCATTTTCACCGTCGGCCTGGTTTTGCTGCTCATCGGCCTGACCGGCGGCATCGGCTCCGGCTGGCTCTCGCCCTCTATTCTGGCGATGCTGATTGCTGGCATTATCGCGTTCATTGTCTTCGTAATCTACGAGCGGCGCGTCTCCCATCCCATGCTCGATCTGCACCTGTTCGACGATCGCGTCTACGGGTTCTCTGTGGCCGCCGCACTGCTGCAATCGCTGTCAATCTTCGCCGTCAATTTCCTGATCGTGTTCTACCTGCAAGGCGTGCGCGGCTACAGCCCGCTCACCGCCGCGCTGCTTATCCTGCCTTTGCCGATCCTGACCTCTATCTTCGGTCCCATCGGCGGGCGCATGGCCGACCGCCTGGGCGGCACGCTCCCATCAACCATAGGTTTAGCCTTGCAAGCATTGGCGCTGGTCGCGCTAATCTTCTTGTCGCCAACCAGCCCCTATGTGATCCTGGCGCTGGCGCTGACGCTGATGGGTATCGGTGGCGGCCTCTTCTGGTCGCCCAACACCAGCACGGCCATGGGGGCCGCGCCGCGCAATCGCCTGGGCGTCGCCTCCGCCACGCTGAACACGCTGCGCAACGTCGGCATGGTCTTCAGCTTTGCCGTCGCGCTGGCCGTGGCCGCCGCTTCCATGCCTCCGGCGCTGGTCAATGAAGTCTTCCTCGGCACGGTCAGCCATATCGCGCCCTCGATTGCCTCCGCCTTCACCGGCGCGATGAGCCATGCCTTCATCGCCTCGATTGTCATCTGCCTCATCGCCCTGGGCTTCTCCGCCGTGCGCGGCGAAAAAGCGGCCACCGCGTCCGCGTCTCAGGAACAATATGATAAGACGAAGGCAACCGGCAGTGAGATCCCCGTAGGGACTGCGCCGACGAAGAGCGGAGATGGAGCCGCTGGGGAATCACACATGCTATTGCCCTAGAGGAGGTGAGCAGCGACAGTGAGTTGTCGCTGCTCGTTATCCCCCTTTCACGTCTGCCGACAGGAAGACACCGACCACGGGATCATAGTAGCGCGAGATGTAGTAGTCCAGGCCGGTGAGCGTGTCGGCGTACTGACCGGTGTAACCTTTCGCGGTGTCCATAGATCCGGAACTGTAGAGGCTGTTGCCGTAGGGGCCGTACACCTGGTTGCCCTGTACGGCGGCGCCGCCATGCGTGTTGTTGAAGGTCGCCAGCAGGTTGCCCAGCGCGTCCGACAGGTAGAAAACGGTCACAGGCATACAATGCTTCTTCCGTTGTCCACTGAGTACCATCAAAACGATACATTAGATACTCATGTTCCTGAAACCACTTGCACGCCTCATCGAGTGCTATAAGACTTACATACAGGTTAATTGCTCCATTGAGAAGGATCTGCCAATCGAGCCTGTTTGGACGTTCTGAGTCTGTTCGTTCAAACGATGCCATAGCTAGTCTCTCCTTGTTCCCTTTCAAATCACCCTATCAGTAGTTATGCTTCCTGGCTATAACTCGTAATAGACGAGCTAATAGTAAAATGGCGAATAGTACATAACCCCAAGATCACGATAATGGTTGTTTCTTCATCCAAATGGTCCCAGATCAGGGCCACTCGCATAGAGATCGATATCAACAGGCACCTGTAACTCTGCCAGTTTCCCGATCATCTCCTCGTCCAGATGAATCCCCCACATCTGCTCCTTGTACCCGTAATAGGCTATATATATTCCTGCACTTGCTACTCGAAATAGATGGCTCAGGTCAGTTCTATACGGGAGCAATGCGTCCAGGAGAGAGCGTAACTTGTTCTCTACCTCTCCCGTCTTTTTCTCAAACAACCGAATCTCAAAGCCATTATGTAGTGGTAATTTCCCATTTTTTTCACCTCTTCTCCATGTTCTTGTCGGCTCAATACCAGCCAAAGCGAGTAACTCTTCCAGGCTGTGCATTTCCGACTTGACCGCGAAATACACTTCGTTTCCTGGCGATATCACTATACCTCTGACAGTTGGATGTGGTTCGAGAGTCAGAATAACGACGAGGTAATATTGTTCCCCCTCAATAGGAAAGTAGACTTTCGCCAGATTCTCCTTTGGATCAAGAATGATGTCTTCAATAAAGGGGACATCCTCTTTGAACCTGACCTTGTTCACTGCCAGAAATTGCTTGGTAAGCGTGAGGGAGGGGTTTAAAACTTCCTGTATGGCAACTCTGCGTAATATTTGTGGGTTCAAGTCGTACATTCTCCTGGTAGCTTTGTTAGAGATATTGGTAAATCTATCTCAGCTTCAATCATCAAAGAAATCACTAATATTGTAGGTAGTCCAGATAGCTGTAGAGAGAGAGCCTCCCTTTTGCATGAGGTATAAGTCACCATTCCCATCCTGATAAATGTCAAAAGAGGAAATTTTTGCTCCTTTCCCTAAAATCTCATATTTAAGTTGATGAGCATCAATACCAAGTTGTTTGAGATAGCCGTCATTCATCTTATTGAAAGAACCTGTAGGAGTTTTCTCTCCACTACCTGAGCTATCATTACTCGAGGTATCACCACTTCCGCACTCCGTCCCATCGCTGTTATGCACGACCCACTGCCCTGTACCTACCGTAAAGGTGTGATCCTGAGCTACTTCCAGATTGTACATCGTCTTTGTACCCGGCACAACCTTGTAGCCCGTCACCACACCATAGCGCCCATCCGCGCGTAGCACATGCATCCCCAGCTTCAATTGTCCCACCGGCACAAAGCCTCGCTCTTCCGTGAAAAATGGGTGCTTCTTGTTGGTATGAATAGTTTCGCTGGCGGTGGTCGTCACTGCGCTGTGCGGCGCGTGGGTTTTTGTGGTGAGCGTCAGATCGACGAGATCAGTATTATTTATGACCACGTCTCATTTGACACGAGTATCGCTTTCTCTTCCATCTCAGGATAACCAGCGATAACGCTGCGAATTCTTGACATATGCCCTACGCTTCACTGGCTGATGATTTCGGATTTGTTCTATCACTTTTAGCATATTTGCTGCCGCATCAGACTGTCCATTAAGTTTTAGCCAGTACTGCGCTTTCTGAAATGCTTCCAATGCTTCATCTGGCTGCTCTGCTTCGAGCAAAATGAAGCCTAAATTTTGATAAGTATCAGGATTCCGTGGATCAAGTTCTACCGCCTTTCGATAGGCGTCTATCGCCTCGCCAAGAGTTATCGCCGAGGATGGAGCTTTATACATCATCGCCAGCCCTGTCCAGGCATCGATACTCTCAGGTTCTCGTTCCAGGACTCGTCGATAAAAGTCAGCGGCCTTTGCATAACCCGGTCCATATCCCCATCCACTCACATCGCCCAGCCAAAGCAGCGCCTCTATGGAGCATGGGTCAGCCTCTACCGCTTGGAGAAACAAACTTGCAGCTTGTTCAAGATCAACAAACTCCCGGTATTTCGCACGTCCATAACTTAACAATACTTCAGGATCATTGGGAAAATCCCTCAGTAGTTCATCATAGAGACGATAGGCTGTTTCATAATCGTTGTGCAAGCAAGCTAGATGAGCTTGCTCTAGAGATATCGCTAAATGGCTCATCGTATTTCCTGCCCTATCAGACTATGGGCTACCTGGACTAGAGAAGCCAACTCGTGGATCAAATGACTTGGGAGTGTTTCTCATTCCTCCATACTGCACCATTCCACTTCGCACACAAGCCCAGAGTTGCTTGCCATCGGGCAGTAATCTGGCATACCAATCATTACCCCAACTATCCTTCCCAAGATAGTTCTGCTGCTCAGTGATCAATGTCTCTAGCCGTTGATGATTTTCCGGTGTATCAGGAAAGAGAACCTTCTGCACGCTTCTCATCCAATCATCCCACAAAGCAGGATCCGCCGTCCAACGTTCGCCTGTTGCAGGATCGCGCCACGCTAAGTCTAATCCGCTGAGTAAATTCCCCACTCCTTCGGAGTGCGTAAGCTGATACCAGCCTTCCAGAAACTGTACCATCGCATCGAATGCCTGCCTGACTGTAAGATATTCCATTTTTTGAAGCTCCTTTATGATTCCTTCCTAAACCCTTGCATTCTCTAAGGAACAAGGCGTTGATTAAGAGAATCCCAAAACCAAGGGATGCCATTTATGCCAGCATTTTGGATCACATTACCTCTCACAGATACCCATACCTGGCTCCCATCTGAGAGGGTTGATGTATACCAATCATTCCCAAATCGATCCGTTCCTACAAGATTATTGGAGTCTAAGGCTGTATCCATGATAAGTTGTCGATTTGCTGGAGTATTATTGGTAAAATGACCAG
Organism: Ktedonobacteraceae bacterium; assembly: GCA_035534255.1. Taxonomy (GTDB): domain Bacteria; phylum Chloroflexota; class Ktedonobacteria; order Ktedonobacterales; family Ktedonobacteraceae; genus CF-113. The sequence goes on from DATLSI010000138.1 coordinate 6,206, forward strand.
GCGCATTCCGAAAAATATGTTGTGTCTGTGAAGAATCTTTTGGAAAGTCAGGGCCGGACCCGCAACTGCTCTCGCTATTATGTACCACCCACTGCCCTGTACCCACCGTAAAGGTGTGATCCTGGGCGACTTCCAGATTGTACATCGTCTTTGTACCCGGCACAACCTTGTAGCCCATCACCACACCATAGCGCCCATCCGCACGCAGCACATGCATCCCGAACTTGAGTTGCGCGACGGGGACGAAGCCTTGCTCTTCCGTGAAGAAGGGGTGCTTCTGGTTGGTGTGAATGGTCTCGCTGGTGATTGTCGTTACCG
>DATLSI010000139.1:0-2061 GCA_035534255.1 Ktedonobacteraceae bacterium
GGTGATAGACATGGCAGGCGCTAACTGGATACGCATGGCTGTGACCAAAGCTGATGGCGCGCCCGAAAATTACGACATCAACCTCAATATGGATGTATATGACGCGCGCTCTGCCGCTGCCGACGACTGGATATTCTTCGGTGATTCCATTAGCGCGGGAGCGATGGGACACCTGACGTTAAACGGCGTGCCGTCGTTCGCGCAGCTTATCAACGCGCATTCACCCGATCATTTTCCGATAGAGGAGGCGGGCGCAACGGCGTATTTGACCAGCGCCGATGGCGCCAAACATATCGCCACCTGGCTGCCGCTCTTTCCAGGCAAGTATGTAGGGTTAAGCTATGGAACGAATGACGCGCTCGGCTGCATCAATCCCAGCACTTTCTACGACCACTACATCACGATGGTGAAGGCCGTTTTGCAAGCCGGCAAAATTCCGATCATCTCGCACATTCCCTGGGGCAGAATGCCTGATATCCAGCGCTGCGCGCCCGCGCTGAACGCACAAATTGACTCCTTATACACGGCATTTCCGCAGATTATAAAAGGGCCAGATTTTTGGGCCTATTTCCAGAGTCACCAGAGCCTGATCTCCAATGATAATATTCATCCAACGTCAGTAGGATTCAGCGCGTACCGCCAGCAGTGGGCCGACGCGATGCTGACAGAGGTCTATCAAAAGAGCATCGCGTAAGAAGCTACTCCTACATGATGCTCTTTCGTTATTGCCGTTACGGGCGAACTCCTTACTGCGTTACCGCGTATTGTTCCTTCTCCTGCCCCTGTTTCCAGGCCAGGGTCGCCAATAGCTGCTGATAACGCTGAGCCATCGCCTCCCACTGATACGGCTCGTAATCTTCGACAGCGTGTGCAATCAAAGAAGCTCGTTTGTCCGGGTGTTGATAAAGGTCAATGATCGCGTCGGCAAAGCTGGCAGGCTGCGCCGGATCGCAGAGGGCAAGCGATTCTAGGCGGAACATGGAGCGAATGGCGCGTGTATCAGAAGCGATCATCGGGCGATGCATTAAGGCAAATTCATAAGCTTTCGTCGGCAAAACCAGCTCCATGAAGATGTCTTTGCGATAAGGGATAATACCAACATCGCCGTGAACGACAAAATCGACGATTTCCGCCGAAGGGCAGGGATCGGTGAATATGATATGATCAGCAATGCCTAACTCTTCTGCCAGACTCTTTAAGGCAGGCAGATGCTCACCACGCCCTTTAATATCCAGGCGCACATAGGGAACGCTCTTCAGCGCCAGCGCCAGCGCGCGAATAGCGATATCCAGCCCGTTGCGTTCCGCCAACGTGCCATGATACATGATGATAAATGGCCGCTCGGCGCTAAAGGTTGCCGGAGACGAGTCGGCACAGCGCTCCGGCGGGAACATTTTCGGGTCCGCGCTGTTGAGAATAATCGTGAGTTTCTCTGGAGGGACGCCGCGCTGCAAGAGCAGTTGCTCAAAGGGCCAGCCTACCGTGATCACATGATCGGCAAAGGACGTCGAAATGCGCTCCTGCCAGGCAGCCAGGCGCGCAATCATTCTTTGCTTTCTTCCGCGCGCCTTCGCCGCCATCAGTTCTGGAGCGGTATCCTGGACATGGAGAATAACTTTTGCCCCAAGCATTTTAGGGATCAAGGCGGCAAAAACCAGAAAATCGGGGATGTTATGCACATGGATCACCTGATACCGATGTTTCAGATGCAAACTGGTGATCTTGACGGCAGCGATCACCAGGAACCAGCACCAGGTGAGTACTGTTACGGGGAGAGAACGCCCAAAGCCTCTCCGCATGGGCAGTCTGTAGATCTGCACGCTATGATAGACTTCGTGGCGTGGCTCGTCCGCCTGGCGCAAGCAGATCACATCAACTTCGTTCCCCCCGGCGACAGCGGCTTCGGAAAGGCGGCGCACCAGGGGATCGAACGGATACCAATCAAAAGTGATATTGCCAATATGAACCATCGACATAACGACGCGACTCCTTCCAGCAAAACTATGACACTGTTCGGCTTGTGCGCACCCATTCGCCGGTATACTTTTTGCTTCTTCTGAG
>DATLSI010000140.1:0-4084 GCA_035534255.1 Ktedonobacteraceae bacterium
GGGTAACATATGTGTGTTACCCTCTCTTTTTTTGTCCAGATCCATACAGCAGGTGAGCATGTGCAAAAAATAGCGCGCACCCCAAATCGCTATAGCCCTTTTGAAAAGTACAAATATAGGGTATACTTGTTTAAGTACAGATTTTTCCATTTTACAGGTTTTAGCGTTTTATGCAGGCTCTTTGTTTTAGCGCCTGTTTGGAGCAGCCGGAAAGGAGGTATAGAAGTCTAGTATAAGTCCGATCCTGAGCCGCTGTGATTGTTACGTTCCTTTTTTACGCATTGTCGCGTTTATCCAGGATACGTTGTAGTCACGTTGTAGTAGTACAATGGAACTTCCTTATTAGTACTGGAGGAAACCATGGCGACCCAAAACAGCATCCCGGCGCAAACAATGACAACAGTTATCTTCTCAAGTACCATTGGCACAGCCATTGAGTGGTACGATTTTTTTCTCTATGGCACGATGGCGACGCTCGTCTTCCCCAAGGTCTTTTTCCCCGAATCTAACTCAGTTGTTGGCACGCTCCTGTCATTGTTCACCTTCCTGGTTGGTTTTATTGCTCGCCCATTTGGCGGCGCGCTTTTTGGACATTTCGGCGACCGTATAGGTCGGAAGTCCACCCTGATTGCCACGCTCTTGCTGATGGGAATTTCGACATTGCTTATCGGATTCCTACCCGGTTTTGCCACACTCGGCATTGCCGCGCCCCTTATTCTTGTGCTCTTGCGCCTGGGTCAGGGTCTGGGCGTTGGTGGAGAGTGGGGCGGCTCGGTCCTGCTCGCTATGGAATATGGCCATAGGCGCAATCGGGGCTTCTGGGCAAGCTGGCCGCAGATGGGTGTTCCTGTGGGGCTGATTCTTTCGACTGTTATTGTCAATATTGTCCAGGGCGCTGCAGGCGCAAGTTTTGTCACCGGATTTGCGTGGCGCATCCCGTTCTTTATCAGCGCATTGCTGGTCGTTATCGGTCTGTATATTCGCTTGAGAGTACTGGAGACGCCGCTCTTTGCAGAGGTCAAAAATCAAGGACGCGAAGTTTCGGCGCCAGTCATCGAGGCGTTCCGGCATAGCACACCTGAAATTCTGCTTAGCGCGGGTGCGCGCTTCACCGAGCAGGCTCCTTTCTACCTCTTTACCACCTTTGTGGTGGTCTATGGCGCAGATAAGCTGCTCTTGAATCGAACGTTGATTCTGAATGCCATCACCATTGCGGCTGTCGTGGAACTTTTTACGATCCCGCTGTTCGGCTTCTTGTCCGACCGTGTTGGTCGGCGAAGATGGTATCTGATTGGCTGCGTTCTAATGGCCGCCTTCGCCTTTCCGTACTTCATGCTGATGAATACCAAAGTGGATGGCCTTTTCATCCTGGCCGTTGCCCTTTCACTCGCTGTTTTCCATGCCTGGGTGTATGGTCCTCAAGCAGCGCTCATCGCCGAACGTTTCGGGACGCGTTCGCGCTACAGCGGCGCATCGCTGGGCTATCAACTTGCCGCGCCATTCGCCGGTGGATTGGCCCCCATCATTGCACTGCTTTTACTCAACGGGAAAACCAATCTGGCCGCCCTGGGCTTGAATAGCTCCGTCATCAATATCGGCGGTGGTTCCTGGCAGGCTGTTTCGATCTATATCATCATACTTGGAGCAATCTCGTTCGCGTCGGTACTGGGCCTCAAGGAATTGACGCACGCCGACATCTCGAATGTCGATGCTTACAATGTCACCGATGAGCAGATTATACTGGCACCCATCGACTGAGAACACGTCTCACTCATTGGGTACAAAGCGTAGGTAGAGTCTCTGTTTTGCAAGCCTGGGCAGGACAGAGACCCTACCCTTGTAAAAAAAAATGAAGATTAATCATAAACTTCGTGCCGCGCGCTCCCCATCCAATATCGCGTGTTCCACGCGGCGCGGGGCCACGCAATCGCCAACGCGGTAGAGTTCTTTGACCTTGCCCTGCAACTGTAAGTACAGTTCGTCGTTCGCCGCTTGCGGAGTTGCCATCACTGCCAGCGCGACATGTTCGCGCTGCTCTGGCTGCCCGGTGTAGTTATTGATCAGCGTGGCGCTGTTTGGCCCCAGATTTGCCAGGAAATGGTTGGGGGTCAACCTGATGCCCTTTGCCAGCGCGCGGCGGTACCAGAGTTCGAGATCGAGCGTGATACCAAGATCGCCGCCGGCATAAAATTGTCCTGTGACGACCTCTACCGCGCAGCCACGCTCTGCCAGTAATTCTGCCACGCTGGTGGCCTGATGGAAGCCGATGGTGTCGTACAGCAGCACATTTTCGCCTGGCTGCGCGCTTTTCTCGCCCTGCAACACCTGCCAGGTGGTGGCGACGAATGGTAACTCAGCGCCTGGAATGGGTGGCAAAGCGGGACGCGAGCCGGTGGCGATAATGACGGCGTCGGGTTGTTCATGCTCGACCATCGCGGCTGTGACTTCGATGCCCAGGTATACCTTGACTCCAGCTTCGATGATGTCGCGCTGTAAGTTGCGCGCGGCATCGCCAAATTCGACGCGACTGGGGACGCGTGTAATCAGGTTGATTTGGCCGCCTAGCTCCTGCTGTATTTCGTATAGCCATACACTATAGCCGCGCTGCGCTGCCACTTTCGCGGCCTGCATACCGGCTGGGCCGCCGCCCACGACGACGAGCTTCGGTTTGTGCGCCGCTATCCGAGCAGGTTGGATGGGGGGAAAGAGGAGTTCGTTGCCGGTTGCCGGTGTCTGGATGCAGCCCAGGCTGAGGTTGAGGCCCATGCGCCCGATGCAGTACTGGTTGCAGGAGATGCACAGGCGGATAGATTCGCTGTGGCCTTCGCGCGCTTTGCGGGTGAAGGCGGGATCGCAGATTTGCCCGCGCACGACATCCACCATGTCGGCCAGTCCTTCGCGCAGGATGCGTTCGGCCTGCACCGGGTCTTTGATGCGGCCAGTGCAGAAGACGGGCAGCTTGACGGCCTCGCGGATGCTGGCAGAGACGAAGAGTTGGTAGCCGGGGGGAGTATGCATTGAGCCTTCGACCATGTAGAGGTTGTGAAATTCACCGATGCTGGTATTGATGTAGTCGAGTTGTCCGCTAGCTTCTAAGCGGTGGGCTATTTCGCGCACATCGTCAAGCGTCAGCCCTGCCGGAATCAGTTCGTCGCCGCACAGTCGGATGCCGAGCGTGAAATCGCGCCCAATCTCGGCGCGTACAGCGGAGATGACTTCCAGGGCGAAGCGCATACGGTTCTCCAGCGAACCGCCGTAGGCATCGCCGCGCCGGTTGTAGTAGGGCGAGAAGAACTGGCGCATCAGCGAGCTGTGCGAGGATTGCAATTCCGCGCCGTCGAAGCCGCCCTCGCGCACGTGTCGTGCCACCAGCGCGTAACCGCGCACGATCTCGGCGATCTCTTCCTGCTCGATCTCTTTGCACATTTCGCGGTGAATTGGATCAACCAGCGGCGAGGGGCCTAACACCGGGCGACGCGAATACATGCTGCTGGCCTGCATGCCGTTGTGATTGATCTGAGCGAATATACGTGTATCGTGCTCGTGAACGGCGCGCGTCATGCGCCGGTAAGCGGGTATCACTCGCTGGTCAAAGCCGTGAATAAGCTTCTGGTAGGCCCAGTCGCTGGGATGGACCGACTGCTCTTCCGTAATGATTAACCCACAGCCGCCCCTGGCGCGTTCGGCATAATACGATGTAAGGCGCGGCCCTGGCAGGTTCTCTTCGGCCAGATTGGTCAGATGCGCCGCGAAGACGATGCGATTGGGAATGTTGGTTTGCCCGATGCGTATCGGAGTGAAGAGGTACTGGTACTGGCCTGCCATTAGCACTGCTCTCCTGTCTGTCTGCCCTCAAGTATCGCCTGTTCGATGCGGCGTGGAGCTACGCAATCACCAGCGCGGAAAAGGCGCGGCACGCGGCCTTTGAGCGCGAAATAGAGTTCTTGCGCGGGCCGGTCATAGACGCCCAGTACTACCACGTCTGCGGGGATGGCGCGTTCGCCTGCCGCGAAGCGGTCGGTAACGATGACTTGCTCGTTTTCGATGCGCGTGATGCTGGTATGCGGCGTGAAGGTGACGCCCA
>DATLSI010000141.1:0-2621 GCA_035534255.1 Ktedonobacteraceae bacterium
ACCCGGCCTTTCCACGTGCGCATTTCAGGGCTGGTGTCAAGGCATTTTGGATGACAGCGCAAACCCCACGTAGAGGATCAGGAAAATACCAAGCGCCGCGACCACCACTCCCAACACGAGGTTGGGCAGCTTGGCCCGGTAAGTGTGTTTATCAGGAGCGTCTATCAAGCGGAGATTATGCAGGAAGTTCCAGGTGGAAAATATCACGATCGCGAGTCCCACGATCATCATTGCGAGGCCGGCCTCTTCGGCAAAATGCCGGTTGTGGGGGATATGCGCCTGATGGATCGCGACGGCAATATAGCCCAGAAACAGATCGAATTTCTCGATCACGAAACCGAACCCCATCAGCGCTACCGCCGTGCGGATCCAGGCAAGATAGGTTCGTTCATTGGCGGCGTGGTCCCGGAAATTATCGATCATTCTCTACCGCCTTTTCCTGCCTTGAGGTGTGCACAGAATAATGGGGCCATCTTGAGGTATCCCGGATAAAACGGACACGGAGTTAGGGGACAACTCGCGTACCTCCATACTCCACCGGCAGGCAAATACGACAGCTTGATTATCCCAGCGGGCTACCAATCCGCCGGGTCGTCACATTGATCAATAGGAGGAGGTTGATTTAACAGCAGCCAGTATATTCCCAATTGTTTGGCGGCCTGCAGAAATTCCTCGAAATTAACCGGCTTGCGCACATAGCTGTTGGCACCCAGGCTGTAGCTTTCGACAAGATCCTTATCTTCTTTTGAAGAAGTTAGGATGACGACCGGCAACAATGCCGTACGCTTGTGTTTTCGTACAGTCTTCAAGACCTCAAGACCATCCACTTTGGGAAGTTTAAGGTCCAGCAGTACTAACTGTGGCAGGTGATTCTTATATTGCCTGCCATCCGGACTTTTATCGTGCAGGTAGGCGAGCGCCTCCACTCCATCACTTGCTATCACGACCTTGTTCGAAATATTGTTCTTCTCAAGCGCTCGGGTCGTCAGATCAATATCATCGGGATTATCCTCAACCAGCAGGATGACTTTGGTGCTCATGGTCTTTCTCCCACCGAGAAGTAGAATGTGGCGCCCTGGCCCACGGAGCCTTCCGCCCAGATTTTGCCTCCGTGCATATGGATGATTCGCTGGGCCGTAGCCAGTCCGATACCCGTTCCTTCATACTCCGTCGCGGCATGCAACCGCTGGAATGCGCCGAAGAGCTTATGGGCATACTGCATGTCAAAACCCGCCCCATTGTCACTGACAGCCATTCCATCCTGTCCGTCCCTTGCCACTTTTTTAATCGTGACGATCGGGCTTTCCGTCTTGGACGTGAACTTCCAGGCGTTCTCAAGTAGATTCTGCAATACTATTTTTAATAACCCCGGGTCTGCATACATCTGCAATCCCTGTTCTATCTCTACGGTTATCGCTCTTGCCGGGCTCTTCTCGCGTAATTCCGCGACTAGCTCCTCAGCGATTTCCGATGCGTTCACTGGCACTCGGTTAACGGCACTCTTTGATATCTTGGACAGATTGAGCAAATCATCGATCAGATGCCCCATCCGCTGGGTTGCCGAGCGTATTCGTGAGAGATATCTTTTCCCCTTCTCATCGAGCAACTGCGCATAATCTTCCATGACGGCTTGGCTGAACCCATCGATACCGCGAAGCGGCGCCCTCAAATCATGTGAAACGGAATAGGAAAAGGCCTCAAGTTCGCGATTGATCGCCCCCAGTTGTGCTGTTCGCTCTTCCACTTTGTTTTCCAGTGTTTGATTCAACTCAAATATCTGCTGCTGGGCGCGTGCCCGTTCTGTCACGTCCGCCGCCATGACGAGGCGGGCTTTTTTGCTCTCCCACAACAGCTCATGTGAGACGATTTCCACATCGATGACGGTTCCGTCTTTTTTTCTATGCTTCCATGTACCCGCGCCACTTAAAGACGGACGTGGCCCCGACATAAACATCTGCAGTCGCTCCGATTCTTCATGGTTACGAAGGTTCTGGATTGTCATAGCAAGGAATTCATCCTGCGTGTACCCATAGTGCTCAATGGCTGCGTGGTTAACCGCCAGGAACCGGAGAGATTCCAGATCAAAAATCCACATCGGCATGGGATTTTTCTCAAAGATATTCTTGTAATCGTGTTCCACTGACATGAGTTGCCTTTCCACCTCTTCTCCTCTCATCTTAACGCGCCGTAGTTCGTTACGGGCCTGTCTTGCAGCTTTGATATTCCGATATGCCAAATCGATGGTGAGAAGTAGCGTGCCGATAAACAATGCCAGACTCGCGCTGGCAAGAGGTGTGCTGATGGGTTTATTGATATACAAAAGCAGGATGTGCAAAATGATCGCGAGCCCGATAATCAACAGGCATACATACAGGATCCGGATGGCAGTTGGCGCCCTCATGCATTAGCCCCAGGTCTTCCTTTGAGCCACTGAGTCATAGGTTCTGGGTCAAGAGGTTTGCTGATGTAGTAACCCTGCGCACGATGAGCCAGGGAAGCGCGAAGCGCAAGGCGAAGAGCCTGCGGTAGCCTCAGCGGTCGTAGCACAGCGTCCGCGTGGTGCGAAGGCCGCGCCGGGGCGTAAAGCCAGGGTGGAGGAGGCATCTAATGGGGACGCTATG
>DATLSI010000142.1:0-3532 GCA_035534255.1 Ktedonobacteraceae bacterium
ATGCATCACCGAGTGTGATAAACTAGGCTAGCTGAAAAATCCGTTCCACTGACAAGCAAATTAGCCTCAAACTGGATGAAAAATTGACTCGATTGGCTAAATCTAGGCTACTCAATCTATAAGTAGCAACGTTAGTTATTAAGTAATCTATCAAACTTAGGATATTTGTTACAAAGTACTATATTGGACAATAGTTTTATCGCTTGATAAATAGATCGGGTACAGGCTATATCAATTTCTCGTAGTTGACGTAATCTCTACAGCAAAAACCCTGATCTGGCGCCGCTGACTTAGCCGCTATAGAGCTGATCTGTTTTGGCCGCCGTGATAAAATCGTTGCGGTGCAAACCACCTATCTTGTGCGTCCACCACGATACCGTTACCCTGCCCCACTCGGTGAGCAGCGCGGGATGATGGCCCTCGGACTCGGCCAGTTCGCCAACTTTGTTGGTGAAGGCCAGCGCATCAACAAAATTTGGGAACGAAAATACCCGTGTTAGATGGTCAATGCCATCCACCTTCACAATATGCCACGCGGGAACCTGCGAGCTGTATTCAGCAATCTCCGCCTCAGATACCGTCGGTTCGCCCTTGCGACAGGCAACACATTTCATCTGGTTAAGTTGTGCCATTTTGTTATGCTCCTTCACTTCATCCTGTAAATTGCACAAATATCATATCATAAACGGTTATTGCATGAATGTCGGCGAGAAAGGCGACCCTGAACAGTTATTGCATCCCTTCTACTCATCGTGCTATTGTATAGAAACAAGAGGTTGAGACTAGACGAGGATACCTTATGCTGCCAAAGAAAGAGAACATCCCATTTTTGCTTGGCCCGGAGGATGCTGAAAAAGCCTGCCTGATAATTCACGGCTTTACCGGGGTTGCGGATGAGATGCGCGGGCTGGGGGAAAGCCTGGCTATACGAGGGATACGAACGCTGGGTATCACGCTGGCCGGTCATACGGATAGCCCCGATGACCTGGCGCTTTCCACCCGCGAGGATTGGATAGCATCAACGGAAGCCGGGCTGGCCGAACTGGCACAATATAAGCAGGTCTACGTGGCCGGTCTTTCGATGGGGGGCATGCTGGCCCTGATGCTGGCCGCGCATCACCCTGAGCGTGTAGCGGGTGTAATCGCCCTTTCAACGCCGACTCGCTTCGCGCGCTCGTGGATGGTCAGCCTCGCCCACCCGTTCGTGAAGTGGTTTTACCCCTATAAGCCGCTCGATTTGCGCAATCCTAAGATACAGAAGATCTACCTGAACTCGCAGACCGGGCAAGATGAAAACTTCACGGTTGATTTCACTGACCCGCGGGTAATCGCCGAGATCAAGGGGATACGCTTATCGATTGCGGCGTTGTATGAGTTGGCCCAACTGCTGGAGACCGGTCGCGCCGAACTCGGCAAGCTACGCTGTCCCTTGCTTATGATTCACAGCAAACGCGACAATGCCGCTGATCCAGCCTGTGCCAATGAACTGATGAAGCTGGCTAGCAACGCCCGGCCCAAAACCCTGCACTGGCTGCAACAATCCGATCACGTTATCACCACCGGCCCCGAACGTGAGGAAGTCTTTCTGCTGAGCTGGGAATTTATTCACGCGCCTCTGGTTGCTCCCTCGGTATGGCAAGACCCGGCAGCCACCAGCTCCAGCGGTCGAGCAGGCGCGTAGTAGCCAGCGTGAGCAGCGAGCGGATGATAAAAGTACGGATGGGCAAAAGGTGATGTGTTGGGACGATAGCAGCATCAATATTTGGGGCAAAGCATAAGCGCTCTATGACTTTATGACGCGCGTACCACGAAAGGCAGCGGCGCTCTGAACTGGCGTTTTGGTTGAATTTGCACGCGCATGGTGGCTTCGCCGGTGCTGGCCCACTCCAACTCCTCGGCGAAGGCGCGCACACTGTTGAAACGCCGGTCGGGGTCTTTCTCCAACGCTCTCATGATGACCTCTTCGACTTCGGGCGAGATGTCCATCCCTTTTCTGCGCATGCGTGGGGGAAGATCGAACAGGTGCTGGCGCGCTATATCGGTAAATTCGCCGGAGAAAGGCCACTCGCCCGTCAGCCACTCGTAGGCCACAACTGCCAGCGCGTATTGATCGCTGCTGCGCTGCGGTTGCCCTTGCAGTTGTTCTGGCGCGGCATACACTACCGTCCCCTCGAAATCGGAAGCGTCCGAACGATTACCGTCGATGCTGTGGGAGAGCATGGCAACGCCGAAATCGCTGAGCCAGATCTGCTTTTCTGGCCCTAAAAGCATGTTGTGCGGCTTGATGTCTCGATGAATAAGCATCTGGTCGTGGACATATTGCAGCGCGCCGGCCACCTGGTTAACGTAGGAGACAACGGTTTGCAGTGGCAAGCGCGTGTGTCTGGGGAAGTGCTCGCGCAGGGTTCCGAAAGGGGCGTAGTTCATAACCATGAAGGGCGTCAATTCCTCGATGCCCATGTCCAGCACGCGCACGATATGCGGGTGCTCTAATTGTGCCAGCGTACAGGCCTGGTCAAGAAATTTGCCCGCGCCCTCGCGCACATAGCGCCAGTTGAGAACCTTGATGGCGACGGGAATATTGAGGTCCTGGTGCTCTCCATAATAGACCTCGGCAAACCTGCTGCGCCCAAGCAAACGCCCCAGGCGGTACTCGCCCAATTGCTGCCCAATGCGCTCGCCGACAATCATAGCTAACCCTTGAAAACACTAAACACGCACTTACCATATACAATTTCACGAGAACATGAGGATGTGGCAGGATAACACCATACCTATGTACGATAGTACCATGTATACAGGTTCACTCGCGCGATTCGAATGATTGAGTAGCATAAAAGTACCGCGCCGGTCTCTCTGGCGAGTCCGTGCAGGGTTAGCGCCATTCGCCAACGGAGCTTATTTGGGTGCCATTCTAATCGCGCCATCAAGCCTGATCGTCTCGCCGTTGAGCATCTCGTTCTCGATAATGTGTTTCGCCAGGGCCGCGTATTCGGAGGGTTGGCCCAGGCGCGGTGGGAATGGCACCTGCTGGCCGAGCGAAATACGGGCGGCTTCGGGCAAAGCTCCCAGCAGCGGAGTGTCGAAAATACCGGGCGCGATAGTCATGACGCGAATGCCATTACGCGCCAGGTCGCGCGCGATGGGCAGCGTCATACCCACGATGCCGCCTTTCGAGGCTGAGTAAGCAGCCTGCCCGATCTGACCATCGAAGGCTGCCACCGAGGCCGTGTTGATTATTACGCCGCGCTCGCCGCCCGCGTTGGGCGCGTTCTGCGCCATGACCGCCGAGGCCAGCCGGATGGCGTTGAAGGTGCCAATCAGGTTGATCTGGATCACCCGCGTGAATGCAGCCAGGGCATGCGGCCCATTTTTACCCAGCACTCTCTCGGCGATGCCAATACCCGCGCAGTTAATCAAGATATTCAACCCGCCGAAGTGATCCACTGCCGCCTGTACGGCAGCTTGCAAGGATTCTTCATCGGTGACGTTGGTTTTGACAAATAGGGCGGCATCGCCGACTTCTTTTGCC
>DATLSI010000143.1:0-9274 GCA_035534255.1 Ktedonobacteraceae bacterium
CCTCGCTGAACTCATTCGAGAGGTGGCCATAGAGCGATTCCCATTGATCGAGTACCAGTTCGTGATTGTGTCTGGCGATTATCTCCAGGCTCTTCACTCCCATCTGCTTGCGCAATTCTTCATTACCCGTCAGGACATCGAGATATGCTGCCATCTCGTCGCTATTGCCTCGTTGGATCAAAAAGCCATTGCTTTGATGATGAACCAGTTCCCCAAGCGCGTAGGCATCGGCAGCAACCACGGGCAAACCGCATGCCATCGCCTCCATCGTGGTCAGGCTTTGTAGTTCCGCCTGTGACGGAATAGCGAAGACATCCGCCAGGCGATAAAGCGACACGAGTTCAGCATCATCTATAAATCCGAGAAATGTCACTTTCTCCTCCAGATTCAATCGTGCAACCTGTGCGCGCAACCCGACTTCATCAGGGCCACTACTGGCAATGACCACGTGCGCGTTTTGCTTCAATTTCGCTGCCGCGTCAATCAGTACATCAATGCGCTTTTCCCGGCTCAAGCGATTGACCGACAGGATGATCGGCCTATCCTGGGGCAATCTAAAGCGCCACCGCGCCAGTTCAGCGTCTTGACCCGGCGAAAACTTCTTGAGATCGATGCCGTTCGAGATAACCTGGGCGGGCGAACGCAGACCGTGCTCATACAACAGATTCAATGCCGTCTTCGTGGGAGCCGTGACAAAGCTACATCTGTTACAGAGATGTACCAGGTAGCTATAAAATATCGCTGTGAAAGGCTTGCTGATGATGGTATCCGTTTCAAGAGAGGGGTTCAAATTTACAGGGAGATAGTGATTTGTAATAACCACAGGCTTGCGAGAGCGGCGCGCCTCAATTTGAGCAATGTTGCCCAGCACGACAGGTGAGTGTATGTGGACAATGTCTGGATCGATTTCCTGCAAGAGCCGGCGAAACGGGAGAAACGGCAAAAACGGGATACGCATCCCTTCGTAAAAGGGCCAGCGAAACGAAGAGAAGTAACGGGCGGTTACTTTGTCTTCGCTACACTCCGTACCACGTGCAGTGACACCAGGCGCGACAACAGTTACCTGGTGACCTCGACCGGCAAAGCCATGTGCTAATCCCCGCGTAACGGTCGGGACTCCACCTACCATGGGAATATACTGATCAGTAACGATCATTATACGCATATCTGTCGTTCCTCAATCTTTGCATGTTATGAACATACATTTCATAACGGTCTCATGGTTCAACAAGCAACCGAATAAGCGGGACAACTCGCTTATTGGCTTCTGCATTCCACTGACGATACGCATCGATAGTGACAGACATGGCCTTGAGTTGATCGGGATCATGAACGAGCGCAGTCAGCAAGGCATGTTGTTCTTCCGGTTGAATGGCAACCCAACCAAGGCCATGACGTTGAATAAAGGCCAGATTAGCCTGCTCCTGTCCAGGGATGAAGGTAGTAGCAATAAAAGGTTTGCCCAGCATAACCGACTCAAAAAGCATGTTAGGTCCAGCTTTGCCCATGATAACGTCAGTAGCCGCCATATATGGCGCAATGTCTTTGGTATGCGGCAGCAAAGCAAGACCAGGCACATGCTGATAGTGTTCGAGCAAGCTAGCGTTAGTGCCTGTCGCCATGATGACCTGCATAGTAGCGTTTTTGAACGCGCTCATAGCCAGTATGTTTTCGATTGTGCGATTCACGCGCGCCACCCCTTCACTGCCGCCTTGCAGGAAGACGGTAAAACGATCGGGATCGAGTCCAAGCTGGATACGCTTCTCTCTGTGCGTCTCCTGGCTGGCCTGGCAAGCGCGAGAGAATTGCGCGCGTACAGGCCAGCCGACGAGGTGAAGGCGTTGTGGGTCGAAGCCGACGGTAAGAGCTTGCTCGAATGTCTCGCGCGTGGTGGCGAAAGTCGCCTGCGCCCGTCGTTCCGTCAGCCAGGCGGCATGCACATTATCCGCGTCGGAAAAGAGCATGGCCAGGGGTACTGCTGCCGGGCGCTGCTCCATCACCTGCATAACTTCATAGGTGAGAAATGGATAGGTTGTCAGTATAAGGTCGGGCCGCACATCATCCAGCAGGGTGTGCAGGCGATGACGAAGCAGGCGTGCGAAAACACGATGTGCCAGGAGCGCTCGTCCAGGTGTATCGAAGAACTGGAACTCCGCTGCCCACAGCCAGAGCGCGTAACGGCTCACAATGCGATAGTGCCTGCTGAAAAAGCCTGGTTGCGGATCGACGATGGTAATAGCAGGAAATGTAGGGTCCTTGCTACCGTTCTCGCACCTGCCATCTGTAGCTTGCACATCGCTATCGAGCAGGTCGCGTATTGCTTCAGCCAGGCTGACATGACCTCCGCCTGTTTTTGAGGTGAGAATCAGGATCTTCTTCTGGTCTAACATCGAAAGTCCTTTATATAGTCTATAAAACTACTATATGCTACAATATGCTCAAGCGCAACCATACAAAATGTTTGAGTCCGATAATATTAGAGGGTTGTCAATCAGCACTATGCTACCTTATCAATTAAAAGGAAGCGGCCATCCACTCCTTCTTATTCATGGATGGGGCGTGACCTATGCAGTATGGGATAAACTGGTTCCGCTGCTCGCGCCACATTTCCAACTGATACTGATCGAACTCTCAGGTACCCATGCAATGAGCGAAGTTGCGCTCGACAAGCCATACTATCCAGCTTGCGCCGAGGCGCTGGAAGAGCTGCGCGTGGCCCTGGGCATTGAGCAGTGGTCGATCCTTTCCTATTCTACAGGCACACGGGTGGGTGAGGCCTATGTGCAGCAGTACCCGCAGCGCGTGTCCCGTGCCGTATTTCTCTGTCCCATCTACTTGCGCAGGCCGTTGAAACTGGCTGTACAGACGATGGATAGGATGGATCCAAAGCATCCAGACCTGACGAACTGGTTTATATCAGGCTGGCGGCTCTATGGACTGCTCCTGTACCTCGGTTTCAACCTGCATCGTCATGAGTATACAAATAGCTGGATGAGCGAGATTGAACTGCACCCCCTGGATAATCTCAAACGGGTCCTCTGTGATTTACCCGGCTACGGTCGCGCTCCTTTTCGATTGCCGACTTCGCCGCAAGTTCCCACGCTCTTCGTTTGGGGTCTACACGATGCTCTTTCTGCCGTCCCGTCTCATCCGCGCCCAAATGATATCTTTATTTTAGCAAACCATAGCGCTCCTGTACTCAGCCCACAGAGCGTAGCCGAGGTTGTTTTGCCGTTTCTGAAAGAGGAGATAATAGCGCAAAACACATACCATAAGAATCGCGCCATTGTCAATTTATGATCTGTTCAAAACCCTGTCATCTACTGTGTAGTGGCTGGTACGAGATAACTTGATACCTGACCATCCGGCAGTCAATCCGTGGAGGAAGTCATCATGTTCCGCTTATTCGCGAGTCGCCGCAACAAAATGCGTTCAGTCGCTCAACAGCGTGCAACCTTTCCAGGCGTCTTATCTGACAGCGAAGCGCATATGCGTCATGTCTATATAGCCATCCTGGGAACAGGATTCTCCGGGCTGGGAATGGCGATTCAGCTCAAGCAACACGGCCAACAGGACTTTATGTTGATCGAGCAAGCGCAAGACGTCGGGGGAACATGGCGCGACAACACCTATCCGGGATGCGCCTGCGACATCCCCTCACACCTGTACTCCTTTTCCTTCGCTCTCAACCCACGTTGGAGCCATACCTACTCGCGCCAGCACGAAATCTGGAACTATTTACGTCGCTGCGCGGAGCGTTATGCTATCCTTCCCCATATTCAGTGGAACAGCAAATTGCTGGACGCTTCATGGAACGAAGACGACCAGCGCTGGCACATCACCACCACGCGAGGCCAGCTAACCGCTGACATCCTCATCCTCGGCAACGGGCCACTCAGCGAGCCATCGCTGCCAGCCATTCCCGGCATTGAGAGCTTCGAGGGAGAGATGTTCCACTCAGCACGCTGGAACCACGAGTATGACCCCACGGGAAAGCGCGTGGCCGTGATTGGCACAGGCGCATCAGCTATCCAGTTTGTGCCGCATATCCAGCCGCAGGTTGAACACCTCACTCTCTTCCAGCGTACACCGCCCTGGATTCTTCCCCGCCTGGATCGTCTGATTCCCACCTGGCAGCGCATGCTGTTTGGCAGGCTGCCCATCACCCAGCGCTTAGCGCGCACCAGGATTTACTGGCGGCAGGAATTGATAGCGCTCGGATTTGTCTACCGGCCCGCTATGCTGGAGAAAGTCACGCATCTCGCGCGACACTACCTGGAAAAACAGGTGCCAGATGCCGCGCTGCGGGCAAAACTCACGCCCCGGTATCGAATGGGCTGCAAGCGTATTCTGCTCTCCGATGACTTCTATCCGGCGCTTAATCAGCCCGATGTCGAAGTCATCACCGACTCTATTCGCGAGGTGCGAGCGCATAGCATCGTAACCGCGGACGGCAGGGAACATGTAATCGACACCATCATTTGCGGCACCGGCTTTCACGTCACCGACTCACAACTCCCCCGCTATGTCCATGGGCGATGCGGCCAGTCACTGGCGGACAGTTGGCACGCCGGTCCCCGCGCCTATTTCGGGACCACCGTCGCGGGATTCCCCAATATGTTCTTGCTTATCGGTCCGAATACCGGCCTTGGCCACAATTCGATGGTGTACATGATCGAATCGCAAATCACATACATCCTGGATTGCTTGCGCGAAATGGAGCGGCGAAACCTGCGCGCCGTCGAAGTGCGGCCCGCCATACAGGAGGCCTTCAATAAAGAGGTGCAGCAGCGCATGCAAGGTACCGTCTGGACATCAGGATGCGCCAGTTGGTACCTCGATGCCAATGGTCGCAACACCACGCTTTGGCCAGGATTTACTTTTGAGTTCCGGCGCAGGCTACGCCGCTTCGATGCGCGGCACTACGACTTGATTCCCCGAGGCGATGTACCCAACGCGTTTATTTCGGCCAACCGCTGGTCTCACCTGCCCTGATAAAGCTGTACTGGCGTTTGCATAAGAGTATCCATAGGTCGTTCTTGTCGCGTGCCTCAGCCGTCAGCCAGAATTGCCAATTAGTTTGCAACTTCATATGACCTCCCGTTTGGTCGCCGTTTGCGCCAGCATGTAGTCTCAGCCCCAGGCCAATACCATGTGTCCACTTTTTGTGGTAGACGATGCCGTCGGGAAAATATGCACGCAGGTGGTAGGAAAGATCACACTTGACAACCACATCACCATATGTTACCATTTAGTCACATATGAGTGATGATGACTTGACCAGTGTGTGGAAAGCTCTTTCCGACCCAGGTCGCCGAAAGATTCTGGATTACTTGAAGGAGCGACCACGCACCACAAGTGAATTAAGTGACCTCTTTGAAACTTCGCGCTTTACTGTGATGAAGAATCTCACCGTTCTGGAACGGGCGGGGCTTGTCATAGTCAGGCGGCGCGGGCGCGAACGCTGGAACCATCTCAACCTGGTGCCGCTGCAGCGCATCTATGAGCGCTGGCTGAGACCGTATGAAGCCCAATGGGCTTCTACTCTCCTGCATCTGAAACGCACCCTGGAAGAAGAGCCAGGAGAAAGGACTACTCCCATGTCTGAACAGACTGCTGTTACATCTCCTCTTGGATTCTTACGCATTGAGCAGGAAATCACGATCGAGGCGTCACCATCTCGCGTCTTCAAGGCATTGACCAATGATGTCTCTGCCTGGTGGGGCGCTCCTTATTTGATATCTAACGAGGCAAGATCCCTCGTCCTGGAGCCAAAAATTGGGGGACGTTTCTACGAAGATTGGGGCAATGGGGCAGGTTCATTGTGGGGACTGGTGACCTCGATCAAACAGGACGCGTGGATTGAAGTACGAGGCTCCATGGCCATGAGCGGCATCGTAAGCAGTGTAGTACGCTTTGAGCTCGAAGCACAGGGCGACGCAACGCTGGTCAAGCTCTCGCATCGCGCCATGGGCGAGGTCAACGAGGAATTGCAGGTAGGCTACGATGGTGGCTGGCATGACCTGATCGCGTTACGCCTCAAAGCGCTTCTGGAGCAAGGGATTAGATATGGCATCGGACACGAGCCGCCTATGGACGTGTGATTACAACCACAGGAATCAGACGCACTTTTGCTGATGCGCCTGCCCTGACCCATGATCCGTTGCCGTCCAGGGGGACCGCCGAGTGCTTTATCGCCCAATGTCCTTGCGCACAAAGCGTACTGAGGCCAGCACCAGCGCCACGATGCCGACAGCCAGGACGCCCAGCATATTCCCTAGGGGCAGACCATGCAGCAGCGGCGTACCATAATAGTAGAAGGCGGACAGCCGCAACGTCGCATCCGACCAGTTCAACCCTGGACCAACAAAGGTGATGAAGAACCAGATCACCAGCAAAAAGCTCAAGAGGCCGGTGTCCACCGCCGCGCGCAGCCAGCCTGAGAGCAGATAGCCGATGGCAGCCACCAGCAGCCCCAACAGCCCGCTCTGGCAGGCGCAGCCAGCGTGGCAGCGCCACCGTCCCCCCGACATCGCGCCGCGCAAAGAAGCCCAGTGCCGCTCCGCTCAGCAGAATGCTCAGGGCCAGCAGGACGAGCATCCCGCCAGGATTGACGCCATACGCGGGGATGAGCGCTTTGCTCAGGTTATAGTAGTAGACGGGGGAAAGGCGGCTGAGCCATTCGGTACCGGGGATGACACGATGGACCATATCCAGCACGATAAAGACCAGCAGCAAACCGCCCGTCAAGCCAGACGCCGTGCGGCGCTCCTGGGTGAACTGGGAGAGCAGCAGTGCAATAGACCCGAAGACGCCGCAGATGAGCGCCACATTCATGCCAAAGAGCAAGGCATCGCCCAGGCCAAAGTCCGCACTGACGCTCTTACCGCCCGCAAAGGCCAGCAGCGCGATGAGCAGGCCCATCCCCAGAAGGGCTGTCCACACGGCTGCCAGCTTTTCCAGCGCGACGCGCACGCGCCCACGCGGCAGCGAAAGCAGGGCATCCAGGGAGCCACGTTCCTCTTCGCCACGCAGCAGGCGGCTGCACGCCATAAGCGGCCAGATGGCAATGAGCAAGATCGTAAAGCCGTATTTCCAGGTTGCGTAGCCGCCGGGGGTGTCCACCGCGATTGGCTCGGCAAGCCAGGCGAACGAGCCAGACAGGCTGACGAGCGAGGCCCGCGCCTGTGGCGTTTCCATCAGCGAGGGGACGGAAGCCAGGACGGCATACAGGAGCAGGCCCATGCCCGCACCCCAGCCCAGTATGGCAATGCGGAAATCACGCAAGGTTTTCAAGTAGACACTCCTAAACCACATGGCTCGCCTCCTTGGCGGCCTGGCCATCGCCCTCGTAGTAGCGCAGGAAGATATCTTCCAGGCTGGGCTCATGACTGGTCAGGGTGACGACAGCATATTGCGCTGCGGCCTTGATCACCGCATCCGCCTCACCCTGCATCGTCAGGCGTAGCGTATGCCCATCGGCCAGCGTCTCCACCTGTGCCACACCGGAAAGCTGTTTGAACGCCTCGGCAGGGACGGCAGTGGCGAACGTGATTGTGATTTCGTAGCGCTTGATGTCCTTCAGTTCGGCCACACCACCGGCGCGCACCAGTTGCCCCGCACGGATGATTCCCACGCGGGTGCAGGTCTGTTCGACCTCGCTCATGATGTGCGAGGACAGAAAGACGGAGCGCCCCTCGTCGCGCAGGTGACCGAAGTATTCCAGAATCTGCCCGCCGGTCAGGCCGGGGTCGAGCGATGGCTCGCCGGGCAGATAGCAATTGCATGACAATGCGCCCTCCTCTCTGCTATGATGATACTATCATGATAATCACTACATCCAGAAGAGGAGGCATATGACATCAACAGCCAGTTCCGAACACACTGCAAACCCGCTCCGCGTAGCAATTATCGGTTATGGGCTTGCGGGTGCCGTATTTCACGCTCCGCTGATCGCATCAACAGATGGCATGACCGTCGCAGCCATAGTGACAGGCAATCCTGAACGCCAGCAGCGCGCCCGGCGCGATTTTCCGCAGGCAAACATACTTTCTTCCGCCGAGCGGCTCTGGCATACAGCTTCCAATTACGACCTGGTGGTTGTAGCATCGCCCAATCGCTTCCACGTTCCTCACGGCATAGCAGCAATGCAGGCCGGGCTTCCCGTCGTGATCGATAAACCGGTAGCAGCATCGGTAGCAGACGTTGAGCGATTGATTGCCATAAGCAAGAGCACGGGCAAGTTATTTACCGTCTTCCAGAACCGGCGCTGGGACAATGACTTCCTCACCATCCGTAAAATCCTGGTGACCGAACCCGCTTTG
Organism: Ktedonobacteraceae bacterium; assembly: GCA_035534255.1. Taxonomy (GTDB): domain Bacteria; phylum Chloroflexota; class Ktedonobacteria; order Ktedonobacterales; family Ktedonobacteraceae; genus CF-113. The sequence continues at coordinate 8,325 of DATLSI010000143.1, forward strand.
CTCGGTTCCATAATTCGCTTCGAGTCGTGGTACACTCGTTACCGCCCGCAGCCGCGCGCCGGTGCCTGGCGTGAACTACCAGACCCGCAAGAGGCGGGAGGTCTTCTCTACGATCTTGGAAGCCACCTGATCGACCAGGCGCTGCAACTCTTCGGGCAACCACTGCGGGTCTACGCCGAAGTAGAGATACGCCGACCCGGCGCGCAGGTGGACGATGATGACTTCGTCGCGCTTGAGTTCGCCCAGGGCGTGCGGGCGCAACTCTGGATGGGTGTCCTTTCACCTATTCCTACACCCCGCATGCGCGTAACCGGACTGCGTGGTACCTACGAGAAGTGGGGCCTCGACCCTCAAGAGGATGCCCTGAGCGCCGGAATGCGGCCTGGCGATGCCGGATGGGGAATGGAACCTCGCGAGCAGTGGGGACGGCTTTCCACAACCATCGGCGAACTGCACATCGATGGCCCCGTGGAAACACTGCCCGGCGCATACGAAACCTTCTACGCGCTCCTCCGCGACGCCATAACCTCCGCCGGGCAGCTTCCAGTTGATCCGTTAGATGCACTGGCTACGCTGCGCATCATTGAAGCAGCACGTCAAAGCGCCCGGGGTCATACCATCGTGACAACTCCCCACGCATAAATGCGGGGGCTTCTCAGGAAACGCTGCACCCACCGGTGTACGTTAGCTCCTGAAGGCCATGCCCTGGCCTTGCACGGGTCAGGATGTTTTTGGCGGCGTTCACATCACGATCTGCGACATACCCACAGAAAGGACACAGATGGGTACGCACCGACAGACTCTTCTGCACGATCTCGCCACATCTGGAGCATTTCTGCGAGGTGAAGCGCGGGTTGACTCGTACCACTTGATGACCAGCTCTTGCAGCCTTGTCTTCAAGGATGTCGAGAAACGCGCCCCAACTGGCGTCTATGATGCTCTTGGCGAGA
>DATLSI010000144.1:0-9006 GCA_035534255.1 Ktedonobacteraceae bacterium
GATTTCTCATTGGGGTCAGACTCCCGCTTTCTGGGCTTCATTCCGAACAACCACCGTGCGGCGCTGACCCGTCTGATCAAGAGATCATAGACTGCAAGCGTTGTCGCCAGAGCCAGGGTACTGACAAGCAGGTATCTTGCCACCATATTCACTTCCCACCGGACAAAGAAAAAGGTAATCACAACGATTATGAAGACATGCAGGATGTAGAACGGTAAAATAGCTTCGTACGCATATTGGATGATCTTGTTGCCGGAGTTCAGGAAGCGCATGCCGAAATATAGCGCAAAGATCATCCATGACCACGCTGCGATGCTGAACAGTAGTTGATAAAGCTCATATGGTACCGAGTTGCTTGGCGTACTTTCCCAGATATTCATATAACCAGGAACATACATCATAACTACAATGGCCAGTAAACTTGCGATCCCGATAAACAAGGCGATCATTCCTTGCTTCCGTATGGCCTTTTCGAACCTCGGATCAGCTAAGAAGAGGTACCCATACACAAAATAAACAAACCAGCTAAAGATATAAGTCCACCCCGGGTATTCAGGGAACGATGGGCCAAGCGCCATCTGGATCAGTGCAATAGGAAGGATCAATATGAAGATTCCTCCCTGTCGTTCACACAACGCTGCCAGCCATGAAATGAATCGCTGACCTTGTTCGCGTCTTAAATAGAAGAAAAGAGGGAGAGCTATCAGAGAAAAAAGAAACAGGAAGACGAGAAACCAGAGTTGAAAGCCGTAGGCTGTCAGCGACTGAGGGCTCCATGTCAGTCGAATCTGGCTAATATAATACAGATAGTACTGCAGGAAAGAACCATGATAGAGCGAACGGCCGAGATCCACGAAATAAGCTTGAGGAGGAGCAATGAGAATAACGCCAGCAATAAAGGGAATAACCAGTCGTGCAAAACGTTCACCGATAAATTGACGGCCCGTTCTGGAACCAAGCGAAAACCAGGCGCTCGCGCCCGCAAGCAGGAAAATGAGCGCCATTCCCCATTGGGCGCCAAATATAACAATGGCAGACACTCTGCTATTATTCTCTATCTGCCAGTGGTAGAGCATATCGAAGAGCCATGCAACATGGGCATAAAATACTCCTAACACGGCTAGCATTTTTAGCCAGTCAAGGTAGTAGAGCCTTTCATGCGCTCTATGAGTGGAGATGGGGGCTCTTATTCGGTTCGGAATATTGACCTTGTTTTCTGGAACAGCTTGCTGGCTACACATGCTATAAGTCTACTCTATCTCTGCTGGCAAGATGCGGAGTTTGCCCTTCATGCTATTCCTCCTTGAACAGTGTGCAGATAGATTGAGCTCCAACGATGTGAATAGAATCGCAGATGCCGACACTCTCTATGGTTCATTGTTTGCGTACAACGCTCTCAAACTGCGGTGTTATCAAGTGAGCAGCCCTCTACGCGGAGAACACATCACATCCATCGAGCCAACATGTGCTACACAGTATAACACATGGGAGTGCCAGCATGAGTACAGCCACATTAACTGGTGGACATGTGGGCCATCTCTCCTATTTTTCCCGGCTCGCGGATGCTTCCACCTTTATCGATCAAGCGGAAAGAGAGATATGGCGACGCAAGGTGGGGGAGGCCAAGGAGGTCTGTGCCGTGATGGACGGAGCGGACTGGCTGCAAACCTTTACCGACAGGCATCGGCCTGATGCGGTGCGTATCCTGGATTTTCCGCACGCAGCAGAACATGTCACCAAGCTGCTGGAAGCCTTAGAGCATGCGGGAATGCATTTTCCTGCCTCGATGCTCCAACGATGTTTGCATGTGCTCAAACATCGCGGTCCCCGTCCTCTGCTGCGCATGGCAGATCGTCTCGAGAGCGGTCTTGCTCAACAAAAAGGGGTTCATGAGCACCTGGACTACTTGCGTAAACGAGAGATGTTTCTGAGCACATATCTCCTCCTGCTCCCTCCCAACTTGTATTGGAGGCAGAGGCTCCTCCTGTTCCCCCTCCACCTCCTGTGCCGGAAGCCTCGCAGCCCAGTTCCTGTCGTCTTTCCAGTCGGTGCAAACGGCAGACCGCACGGAATCGGATGAAATATTCACATCAAAAATCATCTGACGTGAACGCAGACGTGTGCCCGTGTGGAACGCTCCTGGTACGGTTCCAAGGGACACCGGCCCAAACAGTACTGTTCTGATCGGTGTCGCCAGCATGCCCACCGCTGTTTATCAAAGTGTCAAAGTACATCCACAAGTAGGCAGTAAGTCCACTCCCCTGCATTTTCTTCACGCCTCTGCATGCTCCGGCGCAACAAAGTTTGTCCCAATGGTGCCTTCGACAGGACTTAGCGGTGTGCTGGCTACACGCTGCTCCTCTTCGTTAGCGCTCACGGCCGATTACCGGGTCAACTACATACATTTTGTTGGGGAGGAATCACATTCAGCAGATGCGAAAGTACTTCCATGCCGACATGATAGACAATGATGGCAAGCATGAAAACGGCAATCGTTATGTGGATGTAGCGCCAGGCGCGCATCACGAGACGAGCGCGCTGCTGCTTCCGCAGCGATTGCACCAGGCGGGAATGGTCCGTCAAAGCCTGATGCGCGCGCTGGAAATCGGCGTGTTCCTGAGGCATGAGCGTGGGAAAAGGCGGCAAGGGTGGCTCTTTGAGCCGCAACATCTTCGTGAGCGTGTTCACACGCGATGGCCCCGCGTCACTTCCGCTGTCGATTGCCTGGATGCAGTAGAGCTTGAACGGCTCCGACTTGCCCGCGCTTAACCGCTCGACAACATACTCGACTTCGAGGATGCGCTCTTTGAGCGCCCGCACAATGCCAGTTCCATTCGTTCCCGCGTCTCTGGCGATGGTGTGTGCTTGCCAGATATCAAGGAGACGACCGATAATTCCAGTCGCTACCAGGAGCATCAAGGCATAGAACGAGGCGACTCCCATGTACGAGTCTTTAAAACATGTGACGAGAGGAAAGGGAAAGGCCCGCAGGAAGTGGTCGAAGTTTTCGTGCAGGAAGACCACGAAGATGGCAACGATGCCTAACCAGGTATGCATCCAGAGCCAGTCCTGCGCCTTGCCAGGCAAACTCCTCATAAAGCGGCTGCGCAGGGAAAAGGCAGCCACACCGAGAATCATGAGAAACGCGATGATCCCGATAGACAGCAGTGTTCTTCCTGTAGCTGACGGGTCGGCGGGACCGATCTGATCATTCGGCGGCCTGGTGGCGCTGAAGTACCAGGCGAAGACCACCCCATAAAGGACGACAGATCCGAGGAGCCAGTACCACCAGGTTTTCGTGAGCGGGGCTTTCCACACGCGCCGCGATGTCGTGGGTTGTGGAGCAGGTGGTTTGGTTGCAAGTGCCATCGTAGTATCTCCTCCTAGTACGCTCGCCTGCGAAGAATTTCTTCCGTCGAACCAAAGAATGCTGAGGGCTGCACGCGAATCGCCGCGCCCGTGGGACATGCCTGCACACAGGCCTGATTGTTGTAGCCAGCGCATAGGTCGCATTTGATCGCCAATTTCTTGCGCATCTCGCCAAAGGCCCCGGCTTGTTGATGCGTGTCCAATGGACTTGAAGCCGCAACAGCCTGTGCTATAGGAAGGGTCTTACGGCCATACTCCTTGCCAGCGCCCTTCGTAAAGAAGGTGCTAAAGCGCTGCCAGGCCGAACGTTCCTCCCGCTCTTCGTCGAGTGTCATGATCGAAATGTTATCGTATGGACAGCGCTCGGCGCAGATGCCGCACCCGATGCAGCTCTCGGTGATGTACACCTCGCCGCTCGGGTGGCGGGCGATCCCGGCACGGCTACACAGCATACAGACCGGGTCCTGGCACTGACGGCAGGCGGTAGCGATACTGATATTGCCCACGACCATGCCTTTGCGGTTCATGCGCGAGTGTCCATGCCGTCTGGCGCAGGCATCCTCGCATTTGTCGCATTGAACGCACTTGTCGAGGTCAATCACAAGCACCTCTGTCCCCTCGATTACGCCGCCGCCGACAAGTGCGCGCAGACCAGCACGCGCGGAAGCATCCGATTGTACCTGGGAAGCTCCGGCAATTGCCTGTGGAGACAGGTTGAGCATGGTGGTTTGCGCGGCGAAAGCGGCTTCCTGGTACTCTTGCAGGCGCGCCTGGAAACGCTGGTTGATTTCGGGATAGCGGGAGAGGATGACCAGAAGATCCTGGCGTGGGAGTTCCGCGACGCTCACGCGAGAGATCGCGGTAGCAGTGACGGCCCTCTGGTCTCCGAGCATATCAAGCCCGCCCGCGAAGTAATCTCCTCCCTGGCGGTAGGCGATGATACGCTCATCCGACTTGTCGCGTCCCGTTCCCGGCGTCGTGCGACGCGCTACCTTCACAAACCCTTCAAGCAGAATATGTAAGGATTCCCGCTCCGGTCGGGACTGATCATCCTCGCTGAAGAGCCGTTCGTCGCGGTCGTATTGTTTGACCCGCGTCTTACTGGCGACCCACTGGGAATCAGCGTCGGAGATACCCTGGAAGAGCGCCAGGCGTTTCATGATAGATTGGACCGAACGCGCATTATTCAACTGCTCAAAGAAACCGCGCACAGCAGGAACAATCTCCATCAGGCGCTGTATCACCTGCTCTGGCACCTCCAGCACAACGGCGGCGGTTTGTGTGATGGCGGTCGCGTTACGCTGCTGCCCGGTCAACATACCGCGCTCACCCATAAACTCTCCCTGGCGCAAGACCGCAACAGGCCATCTCGATCCATCTGGCCCCGTTGAGGAGAGTTCGAAGCGGCCTTCCAGGATGATATAGAGGGTGCGACCGTATTCTCCCTCGCGTAGCACCGTGACACCCGGCTGCAGCGTGAGCATTTTCGAGGTGGTGACCATGTGGAGCAGGTAGTTGTCCGGCACAAGCTGCGGGTCTTTGAATATGGGTTGTTCGCGCAGGCGGCCCAGCAGCAGCGGCACATCCCAGCCAGAAGGCAAATAATTGAGCACACGTCTCATATCAACGTTGCCGTCCCAGGAAACACCCAATCGTTGCTTGAGTGAGAGCATCAAGAGATCGCGATGATTATCAACGGGGCAGACCGGCACGCATGAGCCGCACATGACGCATTCTTCGGTAAAGCGCACAATGTGAGGAAGGATATCATCCGAGATGGTGGCATGATTGAGATCGGCGATATTCACGGTCCATGACACGGGTATCGGACAGGCGCGCATACACCGGTCACAACCGATACACATATCGATCTCGAAACGCACCTCTTCTTCGGTGAAAGGCACGAGATCCCTGCGGTGTTCGATGCCCACAACAACGGGCGCTTTCTGCGAGAACGGTAAGAGCATACTGCCTCCTTGTCGTCACACTGGCGTGATGGCGGTCCGGTTACACGGACGCTCCCATAGAGAGACTGGCGCTAGCCCCACAATTTGGGCAGAAACGCGCAGCGCCGTTCATTTGCATCCCACAATTGCGGCAATGAAACTCACCTGGAGGTGACTCTACTGATCGTGGAACAGCGACAGGTGTCTTCGCGCTACCGGTATTCTGCTGAATAAAGTAGATCATCATATTGGCAACGGTGATACAATCCCCATCGGTTAGATGATATGGGTTGTCAATCCTGGCCTGATTGACCATCACCCCGTTGCTGCTGCCCAGGTCGTGAACGTAGTAACCATCAGGGGCAGGGTAGACCGCGGCGTGCTTACGCGAAGCCATCATCTCTGTGAGGACAATATCATTCGCTCTCTCTCTACCAAGTGTGATGCGCTTCCCCTGTTTCAATTGGAAAACTTCTGGAGTACCATGCGCCACCATTATGAGTGCCGGCGATTTTTTTAAGGCGGCGACAACATTAGCTGGAATTGGACTCGCTGCGCCGGGAAGCGTCAGTGATCCATCCGCGTTGAAGACTGGTCGTCCTGCCGGTTGGGAAAGCTGGCTGGCTCCCGCCAGGTTAATCTGGCGCGTTGGCATCTCATCAGCGGCAGATACCCCTGCGACTTCTCCTCTCGCCATATGTACTTCTGGCGCCATTCCCACTCCCGTTTGCTGGTGCAGCAGCTTCTCCTGCGCTGTCACCTGGCGCATCTGAAGGAGCAAGGAGACATTCTTCCCAAAGCGAAGGGTATCTCCCTGTTGAAGGATACGGACGCTGCCTGATTCCAGGCGGGTGTCATTTACAAACGTTCCATTGGCGCTGCCCAGGTCACGTAACACGTATTGGGTATTGACATAGCTGATTTCGGCATGTCGGCGTGAGATCATTCCGTCGTCGATACGCAGGTACACGCCTGCTTGACGGCCTACGGTCATAGTTTTGGTCTGGCTTAGTCGTGCTTCCGGCACTCGAACGGCTTGCGCCCCATTCTGTATACTAGCAGGAATAAGCCAGGCTTCCATAGGAGGCTGCAACTGCAATGTTGTCGTGCCTCTGCGTGTTCCTTCTGCATAGGCAACCTGCCTGACCGCGGTTGAACCTACTCTTGACGCTCCGAGGATAGAGGGTGGTATGCCCTGTGTATCCAGCCAGGTTTTCAGATTGAAATCAACGGCGAACAGGTGAGCAGCGACAGGGGTGAGATTCACACCGTGGTCGATGGCACGCTTGAATACAAGCGTTCCCTTGCGATCTCCCAGTGACATGGCCCCCACGATCACTCCATCCTTGAGGGTGACTTTACGATAGGTGCGGGGCTGAGGCTCGGCGACAATTTCCTGAAAGCCACTTCGCGCATCACCTGACGGTTGCGTGAGGCCAACGGAGGCAAAATCCAGCCCATATAAAAAGGTTGCGTTGTAAAAAGTGCTGGCACGAAAGGGCTGGCTGGTATCGAGTAAGTCGAGCATACTCAACGCGGCGGCCCGGGCCTGCTGGATGGCGGGGTACCATTGCCCGATGACGCGCGTTTGCCCCGTGATGGCATCGGTCGTTTCGAGGATATCACCGGCGGCGTAGATATCGGGCGCGTTGGTTCGCATCGCCGCATCCACCTTTACCCCGCGACCGCAGGCGATACCGCTTTGCCTGACGAAGTCGATGTTCGGTTCGATCCCAATCGCCAGGATGACGATTTCGCAGGGGATGCGCGCGCCTTTGTTCGTCACGACGCCGGATACTTGCCCCTGAGCGCCCGTGATTTCGGCAATCTCTTCTTCTATGCGGATATCCACCCCGTCACGCCGTTCCTGTTGTAAGACGAGATCGGAGGCGGTCGCATCCAGCACTTCCGACCAGAGCGTGCGTCGGCGCAGGAGGTGCGTAACCTTGAAGCCCCGGTGGCGCAGTGTTTCAATTGTTTCAAGGGCAAGCGTGCCACTTCCGCTTACAACGATACGACGAGCCGTATTGAGGCGGTGCTGGACGGCCTGATAATCCGCGATAGAGCGCAGGGTGTAGACACCTTCTAGATTCATCCCAGGACAGTTCAAGCGGCTGGCGCGAGCGCCATGGGCAAGAAGCAGGCGCTGATAGCCAATCTGCCGCCCGCTCTGAAGTTGGACGCTGTGCTGACCCGCCTGTATGCCGACGACGCGATCGGAGATGAAGCGGATGCTTGAGTCCTGGTAGAAGCTATTGGGGCGCGCCCAGAGCTTATCTTCCAGGACTCGGCCAGCCAGGTAATCTTTGAGGGCGGGGCGATAAAAGACCGGAAAGAGATCATCGGCAATTACGGTGACTTCCGCCGCTGCATCTTCCGAGCGCAAGATCTCGGTGGCGGTTACACTGGCTATGCCATTGCCGATAATCAGGTAGGATTGCCGCTCTCCCATCTTGTTCCTCCGTTTCCATCATTGAGTGGTTCTCACTTAGTTGACCCGTTTTGGAGATGTACACATACTCGTGATTGGCAGTATTGAATTTGTTCACCATATGGGTGTGGACGCCAGTTTTTCAACGAGTGCATCAATTTCTGACGGATACAAAAAACTACGCTATCGAGAAACATATGAAGGAATTCATAGATTCTGACGGTGAGCGTAGTCATATGCTTGTTTTAGACCGTAGGTTAAGAAGGTGTTCAGAGAAATATGCGCTATCGAACACTCGAAACCCACACTAGCACCCTCCCAGATTCAAATATTGTCCGCACCAAAGAAACACGAATCATGCATACTACCGAACTTTCAGGAACAGTATATCATAGCCTGCTGAAAAAAACCTCAATTTTTTTGCGAAACGTTCGAGATGATAGTGGTTACTCCCCTGCATAGACGCGGTAGAGTAGCCACCCATCGAAATATCCATCGGCTTTCTTACTCGCTCCGCGCCATTGCCTATGCCGCCCCAGGGTTCATGCGTTTCCTCCTCGCGCAACTAATCCTGCCTGGTCTATTTTTAATGCCAACACTGCCAGAAGATAGTCTACGCCATCCGGGAATAGGCATCATACTTTGCTCCTGAGGATAGTCAATACGGGCTACTTCCCCAACGGAGAGGACAGAATGAGAAGAGGTCTTGTGATTCACCGTGATGGTATATCATATACTACAGTATGAGAGGGTATGCTCTTGTTTTCCTACTCACCTCAGGTGCTATGAATGTCAAGCATGCGGCAAACCAGAGGCAGCAGTCTCTCTCATCTGCCGGTTGAGCAACGAAAGGAGCTAAAGGCTTGTGACGCGCATTTTAGTGGTCGACGATGAAGCGGCGCTGGTGGAACTGGTGCGCAGCTATCTCGAACGCGAGCAGTACGAGGTGCTGACGGCAGGTGACGGGCACACTGCGCTCGAGCTGGCACGCTCAGCTCAGCCAGACCTCGTCGTGCTCGATGTCATGCTGCCCATGCTGGACGGCATCGAAGTCTGTCGCCAGTTGCGGCAGTTTTCCGACGCCTATGTGATCATGCTGACCGCGCGGGCAGAAGAGCTCGACACAATTCTCGGCCTGACCGTCGGCGCGGATGACTACCTCACCAAGCCGTTCAGCCCACGCGAGCTGGTGGCCCGCATCAAGGCGCTGCTGCGACGCCCCCGCCAGGCAGCAGCCGCCCTCCACACGGGCGCAGAACC
>DATLSI010000145.1:0-7266 GCA_035534255.1 Ktedonobacteraceae bacterium
CATAGATAAGAGAACCTCCCACAAAATTGCATATGAATATGGAGTATTGGAGATTTGTTACTATTATACCCCAAGATTGCCGTTTACGTCAAGGTTATGGTATCATATAGTCTCCCAGTCATCAATAAGTTCTCTGTCACAGATGTGCCAATGCGTCTATTTTACTTACAGTTATCATTAGGATATGAGGACAATTGAATGAAGATTCTATTTTCGTAGGAATGTGGATGGACAGGAGAAGGCAATGCGTCACCCAATGCAACGGTATATCATAATTGTGCTGATCGTTACTCTACTGCCTGGTCTGTGGAACCTGGCAGGTCCGACAAGGCAGGCCCTGGCAGACTCAACAGTTGCGCCAGCCATCAGTGCCAGCCCCGGCACTCTACAAACAGGTGGAGCGGCCGCGATTAAGGCAGTCGTTACGGTCACGGGGCAAGGATTTAGCTCTGGAGAGACGATCACCCTGTCGTTGAATGGACGGGTTCTCGCTACCACACCGAGTCCGCTGGTAGCAGCCGGTGACGGCAGCTTCAACGGAACGTTCCTCGTGCCAAATCTGACGGTTCGAGCCTATCCTCTTGTAGCTGTCGGCCAGAGTAGCGGTATCAGCGCCAACATAATTTTCTGGCTGAGAGCGCCCAACGAGAATGTCTATTCCCCCCTATCTGGACAGGACAGCTATCAGATCATCGGTAAACACCCGCGTGAGCCGCAGATGTACTACCTGCGCATCACAAATACAGGGGATGCTAACCTGGTGAACCCCAAAGTCTTACCCGATAGTCTGCCCGGACAGGACCCCGTAGTTGATACATCCAGCATGCAATCAATTGTCAACGGGGTATTCGCTGCCAATCCCAATGCTGTCACCGATGCACAGAAAACTTTTGCCCTGTGGCAATGGGTGACAGACTACACCTATCACTATTATGACCCCCAGAATCCAAACGTAACGAATCAGTTGGATGTCATCGGCATGCTCAACAACTATGGTTTTGCGCGCTGCGAGAACCAGGCTCGCCTGCTGGCGGACCTGTTCCAGGCGGCGGGCTACCAGGCTCGCACCTGGAACCTGAATGGACACGCGGAGCCTGAAGTCTACTATGACAATGCCTGGCATATGTATGATGCCGACGAGGAGAAATACTTTGTGGGGCCAGACGGCAGCACGGTGCTGGGCGTACAGGACCTCGAAAGTAATCCGCAGCCTGTCTTTCTCGATACCAACGCCGCCGGAGTGGCGTTGCACTACCCTGCAACTCAAATGGCTAATTTCTACCTTACGACCGCCGACAACACCCCCCTGGGCAATATCTACCCACCGGCCCCGCACAACTCCGGTCTCACTCTACGCAAGAATGAGACCTTGATGGAGTACTGGAACAAAATCAGCAAGTATCACAACAACACCTCCTACGCTGCCCCACCAGTGTCTACGAATGGAGATATTGTCTATACACCCGATCTATCGCAATCCAGCTACCAGAATGGGGTTTTTAATCAGACAAATGTGAGTAGTTTTAGCCAGGACGGGTTGCAGCCCAATATCCATTCTCAGATACCCGGAACAACGACATCGCTGGTCTATCAATTCCAGAGTCCCTATGTCTTAGTTGGTAGTGTACTCAGCGCCCAGACATACCTCGCAACTAGCAACGATAGCTTGAGTATCTACTTCTCACTCGATGGCACCAATTGGGGCAACCCCGTCTATACCCAGACAAAGTTGGGCTACGACAACCCCACGCTTGACTTGAGCGCCTATTTGAATAATCGCATTTTGCCGGAAGAATACCAGTATTATGTGATGTTCCAATGGACGGCCAACTCAGCGGCTAACGGAGCAGGACTCAATAGCTTCAACCTCGACAGTCAGTTCGAGCAGGCCTGGGAGTCGATACCTCCCCTACACTCGGGCACAACAACGATCGCTTACAGCGACCAGAGTAATGGAGCCAATCCCTATACACCTGGAACAGTGCAGATCGCCTATGGATGGAAATCTCAGGGAGCTCCTGCGAACCTGGTCGGTTCTACATTGGCAGCAGACTACACCAGCATTCCGGCTAATGGCGCTACCTTTGCCAACGTCACACTGCGTCTCAGGACCTTGTCGGGCACGAAAATCCCCTATCAGTATGTGCAGCTTATCCCCAACGCGGGAGCCAATGTACAGATCCAACGTATGTATCAATACCAGGGTCTGCGCGGACAGACCGATAACAATGGGCAGGCCATTTTCGAGGTCCGTTCACAGCAGGCTGGAACGGTGACACTGACCGCCGCAGATAAGAATGGGGCGTCCCTGGGACTTCCACCTCTCACACTCACGTTTATAACACCTCCCCCACCGACAACGCTATCCTCCTCGGAAGGACCAACCATCGTGAATGGTAATTTTGCGACAGGTGATCTGACAGGGTGGACGGCAGGAGGAGCAGTAGCCCCCACAGTTGAATCATCTATTGTTCCTAACGGCACGTATGCCGCGCAATTGGGGGCAACGTCGCCATCGGGAACACCAGAGGATTCGTCGTTACTTGAAACGATCAGTGTGCCAGCTAAAGCAAAAAGCTTGACCCTGACCTACTGGTTTTCGAACCCAAACGCAGATAGCACGAACTATTTCGAGATATGGATGCAAGATACCGCCGGAGACAGGGTCTACCGGCTGTTCAGCGCCTATGTTGACAGCGGTGGTTGGAAAACGTTGACCCTCTCCTATTTCGATAAGTATCAAGGAAATACCGTCCAGATCCTCTTCAACCTTCACCAGGATGGATCAAGTAATCCGGCCTACGCCTATCTCGATAATGTTCAGATCAATTAGGTCGGATCTTGCGGTTCTCCGTCCTTCCGGGTGATTTGTAGGGACGCGATTGATCGCGTCCGCGTGGGCGAGTGTCGGCGTGGGCGGACGCGATTGATCGCGTCCGCGTGGGCGAGTGTCGGCGTGGGCGGACGCGATTTATCGCGTCCCTACACATGTGCGTCCTTTTTCACCCGCAATGATGCAGACCCATCTTGCTTATGGCTTGACGATAAATGTACAGCTAGCCATACTGTAGTTCAGCGCGCCATCCACCACATACACCACGAGCGTATGCCTGCCAGGTGAGAGGTGGCTCACATCAAGCGTCAAGGTAGGACCAAGATACGGTTGGTTGCCGAAGCGATCCAGGAACCAGGTAATGCGCACCACACCTACGTTATCTCCAACCAGCGTGCGGCAAGAGAGATTCGAACCTTCGAGGAGAGGTTGTCCCGTAACCACGTAGGGGGCAATGGTATCGGGAGGCGGATGAGAATGGAGATTCCAGCCAGCGGATGCCAGAAATTCCTGCGCTGATATGCTGCCGTATTGGCCGCCGCGTACCCAGTTGATGCCCACGAGAGTGAGCTTAGGATCGAGGATATTCAGCCGGTGGCCGCAGCTTTCCGCCGAGTCATCATACATATATTCATAGATTGGACCGGCACCTGCAACGGGGTTTCCTGCAAGGTTTTCCGCCGCCAGGCTATACTGCAAGGCCGTGGCCGGATTATTCTCCATGCGGTCGGTGAAGGTCCCGCTGATGGGGCTGGTATGTGAGAAGAAATGCAAATTGAACAACTGTCTGCTATACCCGAGAGCCATCTGTGAAAGCGTGGCATCCATTTCCAGGGGTTGCAGTCCCCGATCAGTGCGCTCAAGGTTGAGCAAGATAAATTGCTGCTGTGGGGGTTCGAGACGATAATAGTTCGCTGGTAGGCGTAGCGGGGGTAGGTCTTCCTGTGCGTGAGCATTATCGATTGCCGCGATTGCATCGGCCTCCTTATTCGTACTCAGATAATCAGGAGAGGCCGGGATATCTACACACCCGCTGCCTGATACGGCCACAGGCTGCTGGTGATGGATCAGCAAGGCACCTGCCGCCAGCACTAAGAGTATCAACAGCAACACTATGATCTTTCGCATTGCTACATATCTTCTTTCTCCGTAGGTGAACTCATCTCTCTCTATCGGCAGAAGCGGGCGAGGTGTGAAACAATCAAGGCCCGGCGTGCAGGTCCCGCTCAGTTTGGGGACGAGGACTATACTGCAAGTAGCAAGCGTCGTACCTATAGAAGCCCCGGCAGAACAGTGATGATATTGAGAGAGGGTAGCTAAGGCAGGGCGTTCGATGGCACGCGCCGCGTGTCATCGCAGGGAGATGTAGCGACCGAGAAAGGGAGAAGCGAGAGCATGAATAAACTGGTTATTGCCGATGACGAGGCCGACATCCGCCGCCTGATCGTCTTTTTGCTGCGTTCCTACGATCTCTATGAGGCCCAGAACGGCAGGCGCACCCTGGAATTAATTCGCGAGGTGCGGCCCGACCTGGTGCTGCTTGATGTCATGATGCCCGAAATGACGGGGTTGGAGGTGCTCGATGCTATGCGTGAGAATCCGCTGACCACGTCCATTCCCGTCGTCCTGCTCTCCGCCAAAGGCCAGACAGCCGAAATCGAACGAGGCTTGTCTAGCGGAGCTACGCGCTACCTGGTCAAACCTTTCGAAGCCCAGTCACTGCGCACCTGTGTCGCAGAAGTGTTGGGGGAACATGTCGGCTTGCCAGTGAAAGAGTAACGCTCATGAGCCTGTTTGTACGAGAGAAACGCAACACACGTGTGGTTGACTGGCTCAATGCGCGTCTCTCACTCATTTTTGTCCTGATTCTGGTGGTGTTTCTCCTGGGCATCGGGGCGAGTGTGTATGCGTTTAATGTCCAACGTCACCTGGACGATCAGAAAGTGCTGTTACGCGAGGACGCAGACGGCATGCTACAGGCGATGATTGACCAGCAGAGCGGGTTACGTGACTATATCAGCAGTAATAAATCGGTATTCCTTGCACCATTTCTACTGGGGCGTCCAGCCTATCTGGCCTCCCTGCAGGACCTGACTACGCAACTGCAAACAGGCCCGTTCCAGCATACGCTTATCGGGTTGTCTACTGTGCAAGAAACAGCCGATGAATGGTACAGCATTTATGCTATCTCCCAGATCCAGGAAATGCAGGCTGGCAAATTCACCGAAGCGCGTTCCGATACGAGCATACTGAACGGCAGTACGCTCTTTACTCAGTTCCGCGCGGCGATGAATCATTTGCAGGAGACTATCGGGCAAGATCTGGCGGTGTATCAAAACCAGGTGGATACAATCAATCTCAGCCTGCTGTTCGGGGTTCTCCTACTCGCCATCATTGCGAATGCAGCCTTCCTGTACATGTTGCGGACCCTCACCAGGAGGCTCCAAACCCAGATCGTGAGCTTAACCAGCACAACCGAGCGGCTGGGCCAGGGAGAGCAAGCCGCCAGGGTTATCCCCCTGTCCTTTGCCGATCTGGACCAGGTCGGTCAATCGATCAATCGCATGGCCGGAGCGATCGAGCAGCACCAGCAGGCTATCGAGGAGTCCATGCGCGCCCTCGAACGCCAGTACGCCCTGGTAGAACGCGCTCAAAGTGAGAGCCGGGCCATTTTCGATGCCTCCAGCGAGGCCTTCCTCTTCATTTCTGCCAGTGGGCAGGTGAATGCCCTCAACCGTCTATTTCGCGAATTCTTTGCGATGTCCGCTGAAGGAGTAATAGGGATGACCTTTGCCGACCTGCAACCCCGGTGGGAAGCGCTCCTGGTCAATGCGGTCTCCTTTCACGCGGAACTGGCACAGGATAGCACCAACCAGGAGCGCTACTACACGACGACGGTGACCCAGAAGGAACCGCAGTACCGGGAGCTGGCCGTCTCTTCGACACCGGTGCCCAGTTCCACCAATGCCTATCTGGGTCGGCTGTACATCCTGCGCGATATCACGCGGGAGCGGGAAGCGGAGCGCCTGAAAGCCGAGTTTGACGCCCTGGTATCTCATGGGTTGCGCTCGCCTCTGACCTCCATCAAAGGCTATACGGACCTGCTGGTTCAGCAAGAAGAGACCGGGCCCCTGACTGACCTGCAGCGGGAATTTCTGGAGATCGTCCAGAGCAATACACGGCGGCTGTTGGCGCTCGTCAATGATTTGCTCGATATGTCGCGGCTGGAAGCGCAGACAATGGTGATCCGTCCGGTTCCACTCGACCTGCACTCCCTCATCCACGTTGTGACCCGGGATATGCGCCCACAGATCGAGGAGCGGCACCAGCGGCTCTCCCTGCGCCTGGCGTCCTCGCCACTCATCGTGCTGGCGGATGAGATTCGCGTGGGGCAAATCCTGACCAATCTGCTGACCTTTGCCGTGAATCATACGCCGGTGGGAGGACGCATAGACTGGCAAACGCAGCTGGAGGACGCCATGGTTCGCATCACCTGCTCCAGCAGCGGGGACCTTTCTGCCGAAGACCTGGCGACCTTTACTCATCCCTTCTTTCAGGATTCAGCCCTTTCCCCGTCAGCAATGATGGGAAGCGTGCTGGGGCCATCCATTACCCGTTCTCTGGTGGAACTGCACGGTGGTACCCTACAGGTGAGCGCTAAAGCGGAGGAGGGGTGTGCCTTTACCTTTACCCTCCCGCTCTCGCCATCTTAGGCACTCGCACGTGAGGCAGTTGCTCGCATGTGATATCACCTGCTGCTGCCTGTTTGCAGGCGTTGAGTGATCACTTGCACGATGGCCTCGACATGGCCGGGATTCCCCCAGATGTCGACATAGCCGATAGGAGTCAAGGTGTGCCAGTGCATGCCCATTTCCCCAGGCTGGATACCGGTCATGATGACGGGCAGCATGTGGGTGGCTGGATCGGCCCGCAGCGCCTGAAGCAGTGCCAGCCCACCCATGGGAGGTACCGTCGCGTCAAGAATGATGAGGCCAGGGTGAGCGCGTTTGACCAGGGCCAGAAGCTTTCGCCCATCGGGAACGAACGTTACCCGGTGGCCTACCTCGCGCAGCGCCGAGGCAAGCAGTTCGTGACTCTTGCTCGCTGGGGCGACAAGCAGAACGAGGTGCCGAGTCTGGTCGGCGAAAACGGTAGTGATCCGCTGCAGCAGATCTGATGCCTCGATCGGTTTGTCGAGGTAATCGGTCGCTCCCAACAAACGCCTCTGACCATCATTATTGACAACTGTCAGCAAGATCACCGGGATGCTGGCGGTGATGGCATCGCTTTTGAGCAATTCGAGGATAGGCAGGCCAGAGATATTCGGTAAGAGCATATCCAGGGTAATCAAATCAGGCCTGGCTGTTCTGGCAAGTTGAAAGGCTGTCATAGCATTGGGGGCTGTCATCACCTCATAGCCGGCGCCTTGCAGG
>DATLSI010000146.1:0-2395 GCA_035534255.1 Ktedonobacteraceae bacterium
CTCGTCGCTACGAAGGTTGTACCTCTTCTCATATTCGCTTGCCCTTTTTGCCGCGACACGTTATACTACAGCCATACTTGAGAGGTCATATTCGCTCTCTTATCGAATTGCGAGGAGGAGCAAGGACATGGCAGAAACGACAACTAATGAGGAGCAGAAACTACCATTATGGTTTTCCGGCGCGTGTAATCGGCTGTGGAAAATGCAGCGCGCCTTTTGGGCGTTATTGGGCCTGGGTGCGCTGGCAAGCCTGCTGGCTTTCTTAATGACTTTGCAATGGCCTTTCGCGTCGAATAAAAGCCTCAATGGAACGTTCTTAGGGTGATGTTTTAACCACGCGCCACTTCTCCTGTTTATTTGCCTGTTCTACCTTGCTCTTTTCGGCATTGTTTACATAGGGCATCACTATTATCGCCTTGCACGTACTATCACTTCTGCTCCGCCTGTTTCGGCTACAGCGGTTCCTATACCGACGAAAACACCCGAACAGTTGCGCGAGGAACAACAGCAAGAAGCAGAGCGGCGCTATCTCCAGCGTGTGATTCGCGATAACGAGAACTTGATACCCAAAGGTGTTCCTGGCCTTGTAGCAAGCGTTCCTCTCGATGAAGTGTTTATTCCTTTACAATTCAAGCCCGGCAAGCCGCCTAGCGACAAGCCGATTACCGAACGAGAACGTCGCTGGCATCGCGATTTTCTTCAACGCTACGGCCACCTCTATCCACAAGAGGCCGCCACAGAACTGGAGCGCGCACTCTTCCTGGCTGAACAAGACTATGAACGGATCCTCGAAGGACGGGATCGCGTCGATTTCGCTTATCTCTGGCAGAACTGCACGCGAAAAGAGCCTGCCGCGATCATTCAGGGCTATCCAGGCATGGGCAAAAGTACCCTGACGCAGCGGCTGGCGCTTTACATGGCTCACCACAGTTTCAGCTTGCCTGTTCCGTGGATGGCTCAGGCGGATGATATTCAGCCGACGCTTATCCCGATACTGATCCCTCTCAAAGAATTTGCTGACGCACGCGAGCAAAATGCTAACCTATCTTTAGAAACTTTTCTCACGCAGCATCTGGAGAAACTGTGCATTCCAGGCGCTGATCTGTTTGTTCTCGTGACATTGAAGTCCGGGCGCTGCCTTGTCATGCTCGATGGCCTGGACGAGGTGAGCAATCCGCACACGCGCAAACAGGTGCAGGAGGAAATTAGAACATTCGTAGCGGCAAATGCCGACGTATCACCAGTTGATTTCAACCGCTTCTTGATTACTTCGCGCGTGGCCGGCTATGATCTGGCGGCGTTTCCAGACTATTTACATTATCTCATTGCAGAGTTGAGTCCAGAACAGATCAACAACTTCCTGCCGCGCTGGTGCCGCGCCAGCGTGCGCAACCTGCGCGCCCCTGGAGCTAACCTTGCTGCGCTGCCGGAGCAAAACGAGGCCATTACCAGAGAGGCAAACCTATTAGCCAACAAGCTCAGTGAAGCTATTGCGCATAATCAAGGCGTGCGCGATATGGCCGAAACCCCTTTGCTACTGACGTTGCTGGCGATCATGCAGCAGATCAGAGGCGTTCTCCCTGATCGGCGCATCGAACTGTATAAGGCCGTCACGAAAACGCTGCTTGAAGATCGCAATGAAGCCAGAAAACTCGATCCCATTCCCGAAAATCAGGCTATTCAATACCTCAGCCCACTCGCTTTCACCATGCAAGAAACAGGAAATAGCTTTTCCCGCGAACGGGATGTACTGGCTTCTTTGCAAAAGACAATGAAAGAAAGCAATTGTTCTCTCAGCGATCCGGATGCAGTGAAGGAAGCAAAGGAATTTCTCCAGCGCATCGGTGAGCGCAGCGGCCTCTTTGTGCGGCGCACAGGTGACTACTTCGGCTTCATGCATCGCACCTTTCAGGAATATTTCGCCGCTCACTTTCTGCTCAGCGCAATCCAGACCAATCAGCAGCAGGGTACCGAAGACCTAGTAAGCCGCGCGCGCCGACACGGCGATCTCTGGCGCGAACCGTTCTTATTTGCTGTCGCCTATCAGAGCGACAGTTACGGAAAAATTGCCGATCAGATCATCCGCTCATTGTTGAATACTCCACAAAACGCCTCTCAGGAACAACGCGAACACGACCTGCTGCTGGCAACCGAGTGCATTATCGAAGCAAAACCGCTCTCCATCGATACTGCGCTGGAACTGGACATAGGCGCTCGCTTGCTCCAAACCTATGGGCAGGCGCAGAGTGAATACCGCTTCGAATCCTGCCAGCAAATCGAGAATATCATCCGCCGCCGGTTGCTCAGCCTGCCAAAGAACTCCAGCCGCCCATCAATGTTGACAGTCTTATGCGAAACCATCACCGATAGAGCCAACGTACCGCTTCAGCGAGCC
>DATLSI010000147.1:0-17861 GCA_035534255.1 Ktedonobacteraceae bacterium
GAAGAACTGGTCGCGCTCGCTGGTGGTTTCATAGATGTGATAGAAGGTATCAAGATCAGCCTGCCCCTCGCCGCGCCGTACCGTGATGCCCTTGCGCGCGGCCAGGCGCACATTGTAACGCCACTTCTCCTTCATACCAGCCAGGATATCTTTTTCATCGGGTCGCAGGTCGAGTATCCATTCATGGCGCACGTGCGTGGCGTAGGGATTGGGGCAGAAGCCGTGTTTTCCGAGCGCGGTCAACCACGCCGGGTCTCCGTCCGCCACGCTCGGCTCGACCTTGAGCATGAAAGCCCCGCGCTTACGCGCCTCGGCCTTCACAAAGTTGAGCAGGACGGTCAGAGCAGGTGAAGCGGGATCATCGATGACGGGGCCACGCGGCGCGTAGAAATAGTTTCGCCGCAGAACAGGAGCGCGTGTAATCAGCACAAGCATGGCGGCGCACAGCTTCCCATCTTCATCGACGACACCAACGCGCAATGCTTCAGCGCCCAGGTGCGGCGCGAGGTCTCCCCATTCGTAGGATTGTGTGATATTGCAACAGGCCGAATTCGCCACGAAGTCATTCCACTGCTGGCTGTTGGTGATGATACACGCTTGCATATTGTTCCTCTCAATTTCCCCAGGGCGACCGCAAGGGTACGCCCCTACCATAGACGGCTTCGCAGCCCACCCGTAGCAGGGGGTAGGGGCGTACCCTTGCGGTCGCCCTGGCCCTTAAGTTAACGTCTATGGGGACGTCCCTACTGTTTGCCGCGCGCGGCTCGTTCCAGTTCGACTTGTTTGCGTTCTTCGTGGCGGCGGGCGCGGCGCACTTCAACCAGTTTACGCCACGTGTTGTAGACGAGCGGGCGATAGACGAAATCCTGCGTGGGAATGTTCAGGCGCGAGAAGCCTCCGAAGCCTTTCTTGTATTCGTAGACGCCCCACATCTCTTCGCCCGGTTCCAGGGCTTCGGGGATGGTGCGAAAATCGAAGTAGGAGCAGCCCTTTGCTTTCGCCCACTCGATACAGCGAAACTGTAACAGGTAAGTTGGCTTCAGGTTGCGCTTGTTATTTGATGAAGCCCCGAACATGTCCCAGCACCAGTCACCGAAGCGGATCAGCATTTTGGCGGCGATGGCCTCGCCCTCGTGTTCGGCAAGGTAGAGCACGGCATCACCTTTACTGGCGAAGTGGCGTAAAATCTCGCGGTGGTAATCCTTCTGGTGAATGAAGAAGGCGTCGCGTTCGCTGGTGAGTTTGAGCAGCTTGTAGTAGGCGTCGAAATCGGCATCACCGTTTGCCTCGCGAATGACGACGCCCTTGCGCTCGGCGACGCGCACATTTTGCCGCCAGGTCATCTTGAAATCGGCCAGCAGTTTTTCGGCTTCGGGTCGAATATCGAGCACCCAGCTGCGCCGCCCATGCACGGCGTTGGGATTGGTCTGGAATCCCAGCGATTTGTAAGCATCGATCCAGGCACCCTCGTCGGGATCGTCGTCGGCAATATTGGGTTCCAGGCGCAGCACGACAGCGCGTTCTGCCCTCGCGATTTTCTGCACACTCTCGATCAACGCGGGCAGGGCTGCTGGAGCGGGCGCTTCAACCGTGGGTCCGCGCGAACTATAGAGCCAGTTCCAGCGCAATCCTGGCACAGGTACGGGAACAGGCGAGACGGTCAGCGACATGGCACCCACTATGCGCCCGTTTTCCAGCGCACCCAGGCGGTAGATATGCGCGCCCAGGTACTTGTTCAATTCGCCCCACTCGAAGGATTGCAGGAGATGCCCGCGCGGCTGGCTGGTCAGGAACCCGTTCCACTGTTCCCGGTCGGCGATTTCTGAAATCGTAATGGGCATATTATTTTTCGAGACTCTCTATGTATTCGCTTCTGAGGATGCTGTACACCCGCACATCGTGATACTTGCCAAAGCGGAAAATGTCCTGGCGCAGCGTTCCTTCTAATTTCATGCCTGCTTTTTCATCGGCTCGCCAGCCACCAATGTTTTCATCCATATCCTGCGTCTGGATGCGATTGAGGTTAAGCTCCATGAATCCGTAGTGGAACATCAATTTTGTGGCCTCGGTGCCATAGCCTTTGAACCAGGCCGAACGATCACCTATAATCACATAAAATTCCGCGCTCTGGTTGATGTGGTTGATATCCTTCAACCCGACCAGGCCGATCAGCCGGTTATCGCTGTTAAGCGCCACGCCGAAAATGATATGCTTGCCGTCTCTGTACAACTGCTCCAGGCGCTCTTTGCCACGTGCATCGCTGGTAGGGTAAATAGAGAAATAGCGGCGTATCTCCACATCGTTCATCCAGGTGGCATAGTGGTGATTATCCTGCACTGGCTCCAGCGGGCGCAGGTAGAGACGTTCGCCTACCAGAAACGGATTTTGCATAGACGATGTATCCTGTTGTGTCATAGCTTTCGTGTTACTCCTCCGAATGCTTCGCCTGCGCGTGTGGGTAGGTATCGCCGTTCAAATTGCGATCGGCAGGCGGAATGAGGAAAGGTTCAGTCTCATCAACCTGCTGCACATCAGCAGGAGTGAGGGGAGCAGCCATCTTCCTTTTGTAATTCGATACGGCACGCTCATCGTGATGCAGCGGGCGCGGCCCTGACTCTTCTCCAGATTGATTTTGCGCCTGCGGTGAAGTGGTGGGGGCGGGAAGCAAAGCTGCTTCGATGACGCGATCCATTGTATCTACAGTGGTAAAACGCATACTCTGGCGGATTTTAGCGGGAACGTCGGCCAGGTCCTTGCTATTCTCCTGCGGTATTATGAGGTGATAAATATTGGCGTGATGCGCCGCCAGCGCCTTCTCCTTGAGACCGCCTATGGCCAGCACGCGCCCGCGCAGGGTGATTTCACCAGTCATGGCCATATCGGCGCGCACAGGACGCCCGGTCAGCGCGGAAATCAGCGCGGTGGCAATGGTGATACCAGCCGAAGGGCCATCCTTGGGCAGGGCGTTTTCCGGCATGTGGATATGCAGGTCGATGCTATCTTGAAAGTTCGGATCAAGCTCAAGCTCTTCGGCGCGAGATCGAATATAGGAGAGCGCGGCATAAGCGGATTCGCGCATCACCTCGCCAAGCTGGCCGGTAATGAGCAATTCGCCTTTGCCCTGCATGGTTGCCACCTCGACGGGCAGTAGAATACCCCCCATTTCGGTCACAGCCAGCCCCATCGCCACACCTACTTGCACCTTTCGGCTGATAGGCGACTCACTATAGCGGGCAGGGCCGAGATATTGTTCCAGGTTGTGATTCGTGATGCGGATATGGCTATCAGGCTTCTCGATGATGCGCCGCGCAGCTTTGCGGCAAACGGTGGCAAGCTGGCGATCCAGATTGCGCACACCAGCCTCGCGCGTGTAACCCGTCACGATATGCTGCATGACCGTTTGCGGAATCTTCAACTGCTCTTGCTCCAGGCCGTGTTCCGCCAGCACTTTGGGCAACAGGTGGCGCAGCCCGATATTCACCTTCTCCTCAAGCATATAACCTGGCAGATCGATGATATCCATGCGGTCGGCCAGCACGCGTGGAATCTGATATTTCACATTGCCCGTGCAAATGAAAAACACCTCCGACAGATCAAATGGCGCTTCCAGGTAGTGATCAACGAATGCGCTATTCTGCTCAGGATCGAGTACTTCCAGCAGGGCTGCCGACGGGTCGCCACGATACTCGGCAGAAAGTTTGTCGATCTCGTCGAGCAAGAAGACCGGATTGCGCACACCCACCGTTTTCATAGACTGAATAATACGTCCCGGAAGCGCGCCAACATAGGTACGCCGGTGGCCGCGAATTTCGGCTTCGTCACTCACACCGCCCAGCGAGATACGCGCGAACTTGCGTCCAAGGGCGCGAGCGATGGAACGGCCCAGCGAGGTTTTTCCCACACCAGGAGGGCCGATAAAGCAGAGAATCTGTCCCTGGCTCTCGCTCCTGGAATTTCCGCTCTGGCTGGCGCGCTGCTGGCGTAACTGCCGCACTGCCAGAAATTCTATGATGCGCTCTTTGATGCCCTCAAGCCCGTAATGATCTTCATCGAGTATGTTGCGCGTGGTTTCGATGCTGAAGTGTTCCTCACTGCGTTCGCTCCACGGCAGGGCCAGTATCCAATCGATATAGGAACGCAGCACCGGAAGCTCAGCAGCCTGTGGCGGCGTGCGCTCCAGACGGTCAATCTCTTTGCGTACCCTTGCCTCCACATCCGGGGGCATGGCCTTCTGATTGAGCTTTTCACGCAGGTCGTTGACCTCGTTTGAGCTTTCTATGCCCAGTTCTTCCTGGATGGCGCGCAATTGTTCGCGCAGGTAAAATTCTTTTTGCGTGCGGTCTACCTGCGAGCGCACGCGGCTGCGGATGGTCGATTCAAGTTCGAGAATCTCGATCTCGTTGCCCATAATAACGCAGATTTTCTCCAGGCGCGCCAGCGGGTCAAGCGTCTCCAGCAGGTCCTGCTGTTGTTGTGGGTCGGTCACCAGGTGCGCCGCGAGCATATCCGAGAGGCGTGATGCAGTTTTAATGCCAACGATGGAGGTGATATCTTCAACAGAGAAACGTCGATTGAGTTGAGCATAGCGTTCAAACAGGTTGGTGGCGTGGCGCACCAGCGCGTCGGCCTGTGGGCCTTGCTGCTGCGGCTCCTGAAGCTGGCTGACAGCAACACGCATGAATGGTTCCTGCTCGATAAATTCGTCGATATGCACGCGGCGCAAACCGTTAAAGAGCACCTGAAAGCTGCCGTCCTGCTGCCGGTGCATCGTGGTGATTTCTACCAGCGTGCCGTTCAGGTAGATATCCCTGGGCTGCGGATCTTCAATCTCAACGTCAAGCTGGGAAGCGGTGATAAGCACGTGCTCCGGCTGCATCAAAGCTTCCTCGACGGCGCGAATCGACTTTTCGCGCAGCATAGACAGGGTTATACGAGTGCGGGGAAACACGACCATGTTTTTTAGCGCCACGAGGGGATATGGCGTAGGGGTATCGCTATCGCGACTATCCGTAATGCTTACCTCGCGTTCTTGTTCGCTCACGAGTCCCGCCTTTATAGGGACGCCATCTATAGCGCCCAGATAATTCGTTGGGACGCGATAAATCGCATCCTCCACTTGAAAAATCCCCCGGTGGACGCTTACAACGCGCCCGTCAGAAATAGATCGAGAAAGATAAATGAGTCTGCGTTATGCAGACTCATCTTCAGAATACGGTGCTGCGCGCTCGCTCCTTGTGATGAGCAGTGGTTTATGATGCGCGGTTATCACATCTCCGTTGATGATGACTTTTTTCACATCAGTGCGCGATGGAATTTCATACATCACATCAAGAAGCACATCTTCTATGATGCTGCGCAATCCGCGCGCCCCCGTGCGCTGTTTGAGTGCGCCTTCGGCAGCCGCATCAAGAGCATCATTGGTGAAGACCAGCTCAACCCGGTCGAGCTGCAAGGACTTTTGATACTGCTTGACGATGGCGTTTTTCGGCTCGGTCAGGATGCGTATCAACGCTTCCTTATCCAGGCTGTCCAGCGATACCGCGACAGGGAGGCGGCCCACGAACTCTGGAATCAGGCCAAATTTGAGCAGATCATCGGGGATAAGATGCGACAAACTCGAACCTTCCAGCTTCTTATCGCCGTGTTCCCCGCCCTTGAAGCCCATCGTTTTGTTACTACCCAGACGCTGCTCGACGATCTTGTCAAGCCCCTCGAAAGCTCCACCGCAGATGAACAGGATGTTGGCAGTGTTGATCTGGATGAAATCCTGGTGTGGATGCTTGCGCCCACCCTGGGGTGGCACGTTGGCAATGGTGCCCTCGATGATCTTGAGCAACGCCTGCTGCACGCCCTCGCCGGAGACATCACGCGTGATAGATGGGTTGTCGGACTTGCGCGCGATTTTGTCTATTTCGTCGATGTAGACGATACCGCGTTCGGCACGGGCAATATCAAAATCGGCGGTCTGGATCAGGCGCAGCAGGATGTTTTCGACATCCTCTCCAACATAGCCCGCTTCCGTAAGAGCAGTGGCATCCGCGATACAAAATGGCACGTCAAGAACTTTGGCGAGCGTTTGCGCCAGCAGTGTCTTACCGCATCCGGTAGGACCGATCAGAAGGATGTTGCTCTTGCCCAGTTCCACATCGTCGATCTGCATGCCCACGCCAATACGCTTGTAATGGTTGTATACTGCCACTGCCAGCGACTTTTTGGCGCGTTCCTGCCCGATCACATACTGGCTGAGCTGCTCGAAAATCTTCTTGGGAGCCGGTATTTTGCCCGTTTGCAGGCGCGGCTTCGCAACGGTCGCCTGTTCTTCCTCGATGATCTCTCGACACAAATCAATGCACTCATCACAGATGTAGACACCGCCGGGACCGGCGATGAGTCTCTGCACCTGATCCTGACTCTTACCGCAGAATGAGCAGCGATAGGTCGTCCGCATATTTTTCGAGTTTGCCACGTCTGTCACCTTTCCCTATCAGGCACCCGATCCGCGAAATCGCGTTCCGGCTAGCGTGCCTCTTGCGCGGCCTGCGCCTCGGCATCAGTATCGACGGTTGAGAGAGTTGTATCGGGTATTGCCGCTGCTTCTGTAACGTCCTCTGTTTCCTCTGCCTGTTCCTCGCCGGACTCGGTCACGTCAGCTTCACCCGCGAGGGCGGCAGCCTCAGCATTAGCCAGGATAGCTTCCTCTTCATCTTGCTCGGCATCGGGATCAGGGTCTGTGGCCAAATTTACCAGGTGCGTGACCGTTTTCTCACGTAGCATGCTCGTCGCCAGGGCACGTAGCTGATCCTCGCTGCGCGGCACCGCCTGCCCCATCTGCATGTAGGAGCGCACCAACTGCTCCAACTCTTCCGGGGTGACGGTAACTTCATCCTGCCTGGCGACCGCGTCCAGCACCAACTGGCGCTTCACACGCTTTTCCGCTTCCGGTTCGAGTTCTTCCAGGTACTCTTCCTTGCTCTTGCGCATCATCATCAGGTACTGATCCATCGGCATGCGCTGCTCCTCTAGCAAGTGCGCAAGCTGGCGCATCATTCCTTCCGCCTCTTCGTGGATCAGGACATGGTGTAGCGAGAAGGTTGATTGTTCGATAGCCGCTTCAACGACCTTCTCACGCAGGGCTTCAGCGTTGCGTCTCTTCTTATTGGCAAGCAGTTCGTCGCTAATGGCTTTACGCAGGTCTTCTACATTATCAATCTCGCCCTCACTGACTTCCATTGTCAGCGCATCGTCAAGCTCTGGAACATGCCTGGCTTCAACTTTATGCAGCGTGATCTCGTAGTGGCCCTCTTTACCTGCCAGCTTTTCGTTGGAATAATCGGCGGGAATGGTAGTGGTAAACGTCTTGCTTTCTCCGGCCTGCATGCCCAGCAAATGCTCGTCCATACCTGAGAACAGCCCGACACGCTCATTAGTCAATTCAAAGGGGTTATCTTTCAGATCAGAAATAACCTGATCTTCTATCGTAAGCTTTAAATCAACGGTGACGCGATCGGCCATTGCAACGGGGCGTTCAACTTCATCCCAGTGCGCTTTGCGGTCGCGAATCAACTCGATTTGCTGCTCAACCTCTTCAGAGGTGATGGTTGCCTGTTCGCGATCAAAGTGCAACGAACGGTAATCGCCAATTTCAACAGGCGTGAGAACAGGAATTTTCAAACTGAAATGATAGGGCTGGCCCATCTCTAAAACCGGCGCGTCTATCTCTGGCGGCGCGAGGGGAGTGATGTCGTTTTCTTTGATGGCTGCGCGGTAGGTCTCGTTCATCAGTTCGTCGAGGCCTTCCTGATAGATGTATTCCTTGCCGAGTTGTCGCTCTACTAAGGAGCGAGGGGCCTTACCCCGGCGAAATCCCCTGATGTCAATTTTCTGAACCAGCTTGCGAAACGCCTTGTCTGAAGCCTTTTCCAGTTCTTCCCAGGAATAATCGACGTCCAAACGCGCTTCACTGCCTGGCAATGTTTCAACCGAAACCTTCACTTTTCCTCCAACGTATGTGACATAGTAGGGGCCCAATTCATTGCGCCCTGACAGCACGCAAACCTCTGCCCAACTACAATAATATGAAATATGCGCTTTGAGATACACACACTAAACGGTAAGCATAAAGCCCACTGGGGCTTGCGAACGATGGGCGGTGAGAGACTCGAACTCTCATGACTTGCGCCAACGGATCCTAAGTCCGTCCTGTCTACCAATTTCAGCAACCGCCCTTGTTACCTGAATTTGAGCAGAAAATCCTCACTTCAGGATGATACATCAGTGCTGTACTGACTGTCAAGACAAATTGAAGCGCGCGCTCCGTTTGGGCTAGGAAGCAGGAAGCTTAACCAGATCATTCGAGGGCATCTGACTTATTGCATCCATGTAATTGATAGAGTTGAATATTCTTAACCGTATCTCAACCAGATCATAACCGTTCCGACCTTCCCTGTCCTTAGCAATATCCGCATAATTATCTTGAGAGTTTATCTACATTATAGAGTGCCAAACCACGCGAACTCTCAGGTACCTGAACGTTCATCCTGATATCGGTTTCTATTATTTAGTGAAAGTGAGGCCATTTCATGCGCTTCTCTCGACGCTCGAAGTTGAGCATCGCATTCAGTTTTGTCGCCCTCATCATCCTGGTGGGCGCATTTGCGGTGACGGGTTTTGTACGTGGAAACACCACCGGCGCAAAGGCTGCCGGAACAGGAATCCACACAACTTATGCGCAGCTTAAAGCGCACGGCACGACGACCTTTAAAGCAGCTGTTAAGGGTAAGGTAACTAACAACACGGTAGATGAACTGGGTCCCCAGTTGCCAGAAAACAGTTCAAAACAGCCTGTTGGTAGCACTTCTGGCGTGCCGACAAATGTACCCAATCCTGTCCCGCAGGGGATTACCTCGACGAATCCTGGTTTTAATGGCTTCCCAGGCATTAACCATGCCGATCAGCGCCTGGCTAACAACGGCAACCAGTTCAGCCTGGAACCACCCGACCAGGGATTGTGTGCCGGCAATGGTTTCGTGGTGGAGACTATCAATGATGCCGTAGAGGTTTATAGCACCTCCGGGCATTTCATCCTGAAGCCGATTACCACGTTGAGTTCGTTCTTCAACCTGGCACCAGCTATCACCCGCAGCACTCCTCCTGTGTTCGGCCCATTCGTCTCCGACCCCAGGTGCTACTATGATCGCCAGACGCAGCACTGGTTCCTCAGCATGCTGGAGATCGATACCGATCCCGTTACCGGCGCGTTCGGAAACCACGCCGCCACATTCATAGCCGTTAGCCAGACGACCGATCCTACCGGTCTGTGGTCAGTCTACTCTATCGATAACACCGATGACGGCACAAACAATACTCCCAGCAACGCTGGCTGCCCGTGTTTCGGCGATCAGCCCCTGATTGGTGCCGATAACAACGGCTTCTATGTCAGCACCAACGAATTCCCGATTAGCGTCGCGGGCTTCAATGGCGCGCAGGTTTATGCTGTTTCGAAGCACGCCCTCATCACCGCCGCTTCGAGTGGTGGTACCTTATCGCTGCCAACAGTCGTCCATATCGATGCCTCACAGGCGTTGGTACCCTTTGGTGGACTGTCCTACTCGATCCAACCTGCAGAATCGCCCACTGTTGGAACCGAGCCGAACAATGGCACCGAGTTCTTCCTGAGCGCGCTGCAATTTGGCCCGGCACCGCTTGACAACCGCATTGCTACCTGGGCTTTGACGAATACGGTCTCGCTCAACAAGGCCACGCCTAACCTAACCCTGTCTTTCACGGTAATTCACAGCGAAACCTATGGTCAGCCGCCCAATGCAACGCAGAAAAATGGACCCAGGCCGCTTGGTCAGGCGCTTGGTGATCCAATAGAACAGCTTGCCAGCAATGACGACCGTATGAACCAGGTCGTCTACGCTGATGGTTACCTGTGGTCTGGCGTTAATACCATCATCCAGAATGGCAGCCATGCCGCGCGTGTAGGCATTGCCTACTTCATTGTGCATCCCTGGTTCAGTTCAGGAACTTTGCAGGCCAATGTTGCCAGTCAGGGTTACGTGTCTGCCGGTGGTCAGAGCGTCCTGTTCCCATCCATCGGTGTCACGTCCAGTGGCAAGGCCATCATGACCTTCACATTGGTCGGGCCGAACTACTTCCCAAGCGCCGCGTATTCCTGGATCGACCTAAATCATGGCGCAGGCCCCATCCATA
This sequence comes from Ktedonobacteraceae bacterium, assembly GCA_035534255.1. Taxonomy (GTDB): domain Bacteria; phylum Chloroflexota; class Ktedonobacteria; order Ktedonobacterales; family Ktedonobacteraceae; genus CF-113. The sequence continues at coordinate 10,216 of DATLSI010000147.1, forward strand.
TCGCCGGCGCAGGCCAGTTGCCGGATGATGGCTTCTCCGGCTATCCACAGTTTGGTGGCGCTGGCGTCGGTCGCTGGGGCGACTATACCGCCGCCGTTGCTGATGGCAACAACATCTGGATGGCAGCGGAGTATATTCCCAATACGCCTCGCACGCTCCTCGCTAACTGGGGCACGTTCATCAGCGAAGTGGCCGCGTAGGTCTCTTTGCACGAGGTTTGAATGAGACTGGTGGAGCATATGTTATGTATGCTCCACCAGTTTTTTGTGGTTGCGTGTTTTTCCGCTCCGATGGTACAATGAATCCAATCGCATCAGGCGCGAGGATAAAGGAAAGCATGCACCATAATCCCAAAACACCACCACATATCCCTGAACTGGATCAGCCCGACCTGTATATTAATCGCGAGTTGAGCTGGATTGAGTTTAATCGCCGCGTTTTTGAGCAGGCTCAGGATAATCGCCATCCTTTGTTGGAACGTGTCAAATTCATATCCATCTTTGACACCAATTTGGACGAGTTCATCATGGTACGCATAGCCGGCTTGAAAGATCAACTGGCGGCACATGTTCCCTCGCTCAGTCCTGATGGACTGACAGCCGAACAGCAAATGCTGGCCGTGCGCCAGGCGCTAGGCTCACAGGTGACGGAAGTCTGCCAGTACTGGCGCGGCGAAATGCTCCCGCTTCTGGCGTCCCAGCATATCTACATTCTGGACTATGAACAACTGAGCGAACGCCAGCGCACCAGCATGCGCTCCTATTTCGAGCGTGAAGTATTTCCCGTTCTTACGCCGCTGGCGGTCGACCAGGGACACCCGTTCCCGCACATCTCCAATCGCAGCCTTAACCTGGCTGTAGCCGTATCGAACGATCACTTCGCGCGTGTCAAAGTGCCGCCCAGTTTGCCGCGTTTAGTACCCGTTTCTGGCGGCGAAATCATGCCCGGCGCGGTTGCCTTTATCTGGATGGAGCAGGTCATCGCGGCTCATCTCAGCATGCTTTTTCCCGGCTTCGACGTGTGGGAAAGTTACGCGTTTCGCGTGTTACGTGACGCCGATATCGAGATTCGCGAGGATGAGTCTTCAGACCTGCTGGAAAGTATCGAACAGGGCTTGCGCGAGCGCCGCTTTGGTGACGTGGTGAGCCTGGTGGTCAACCCCTCAATGCCGCAGCGTATCCGCGACCTGCTGCTCGAGAACCTGGAAATCACAGAGGATGACCTGAGCGTTGTGGATGGACCACTCGGCCTGGGTGATGTCATGGAATTGTACCACCTGGAACGTCCTGATCTCAAAGACCCGCCCTTCACGCCGCGCAAACCGCCGGAACTGCTCCAGACAAGCGACCTCTTCGCCATCATACGCCGCCATGACCTGTTGATGCATCATCCCTACGATAGCTTCGATTCGGTGGTTGATTTTATTCACGCCGCCGCCCATGATCCCGGTGTGCTGGCAATCAAGCAAACCCTGTACCGTGTCGGCACCAACTCGCCCGTCGTGTCGATGTTGTTGGAAGCTGTCGAAAATGGCAAGCAGGTCGCTGTACTGGTAGAACTCAAGGCGCGTTTCGATGAAGAGAACAATATTGAGTGGGCACGTGCTTTGGAACGTGCAGGGGTTCACGTCGTGTACGGCCTGGTCGGTCTGAAAACGCATGCCAAGATCGCGCTCGTGGTACGTAAGGAAGCAGACGGCCTGCGCCGTTATGTCCATCTTGGCACGGGAAACTATAACGCCACAACGGCGCGTATCTACGAAGATTTATGCCTGTTAACCTGTCGCCCGGAGATCGGCGCGGATGCCTCGCTCTTGTTCAATTCGCTGACCGGCTACTCTCGCCATAGCGAATATACAAAGCTGATAGTCGCCCCTTTATACATGCGCAAGGCGTTTTTAGCACTCGTCGAGCGCGAAATCCTCATGCACCAGGAGCATGGTAACGGATATCTTCTTTTCAAAATGAACGCGCTGGTAGACCCTGCCATAATCCACGCTCTCTATCGCGCATCGCAGGCCGGAGTGCGTATTGACCTGATCGTGCGTGGCATCTGCTGCCTGCGTCCGGGCGTTCCCGGCGTAAGCGAGACCATTCGTGTGCGCAGCATCGTAGGAAGATTCCTGGAACACAGCCGCATCTTCTTTTTCGGCAACGGCGGGCAGGAGGAGGTCTACCTGGGAAGCGCGGATATGATGCAGCGCAACCTTGATGGTCGCGTGGAAACATTATTCCCGGTAGATGACCCCCTTTTGCGCGCTGAAGTCTACGAGCGAATCTTAAAGCCGGTACTGGCCGATACGGTTAACGCGCGAGAATTGACGCCCGATGGCCGCTATGCGCGCGTACAACCCGCACCCGCTGAAGAAGAGGCTCCATTTACCGCGCCCTTTGATAGCCAGCAGTGGTTTATCACCCATCCCCTGTCAAACCCCGATCTGTACAACGGAAACGCGCCCCAGTAGGGACCTGTCAACCAGTTTACGCAAAAAACTCCGCTCTCCTTCTTATATTGTCAGAAGGAGAGAAATGTCACTCCTGGGCCAGGGGCAAACTCCACATCGGCCACCTCCCAGTAATAGGCACCCCAGTTCATGTTACTGGCCACCACATGCCCATTGCTCAGAACTTTCTCCACCACCGCTACATGTCCTAATCCATATGCCCCTTCTACCCAGGGCTGCAGATCAACGATGGCACCCACCGTCGGCGTGCTTGAAACTCGCCAGTGGAAATCCGACGCGCGAGCCGTCCATTGCCAGGCATTCGACTGCGTTGTCCAGGGAACGTACACCTTGTTCAACTGGTAGAAACGTTGTGCCGCCCACCATGTACACTGACCATAGGGAAAGAAATTCCCGCGCCCGCGCACTGGCGGCGGACCGCTGTTCACTACCGTTTTTCCTGGAATGCACACCGTTTGATTGATGTAAATCATGTTGGGGTTCGCGATGTGATTGTACGACGCGAGCTTTTGCCACGTGGTGTTGAACCGCGCAGCTATGCCGCCGAGCGTATTGCCGCTCGCAACCACATAAGCCTGGTCGCCATTGGAACACGGGGATTGCGCGAATGCGCTAAATAGATGCGTCCCCAGTCCACTACCGAGTAAAAGTACCCCCACCACAGCCACCATACTGATATGCCCGATGACAATACTTGCCACCCGGTGCCGCGAAAAGAACCGCCAGGTATTCGTTCCGATGCCACCCTCTCTCACGCCATCGCTCTCCTCGTCAGGCACCGGTATCAATTCGCGCTGGTATGTTTGCATACGCAAGTACACCTTTCCTCTAAATGTGCTAGCCTGGTTAAGAACAGGTCACAATCCCCCACCTCCACGCACACATTCCCCCGTAATCAATTAAATGGTACTGCTGGGCATATTAGCGCACCATCATGATGGATAAGCATGACACACATTGAAATATGGGAGAAAATGGCTAGATGATCGTTAAGGATTGTCACCCTTACTATTCCCTTTCGGTGCAAGCAGCAGAAACAATAGGGGCGCGCATCCAAGAAAGCCCAGGCCTGCCAGCAAACCGAAGCGTCCCGCGATGAGGCCGACAATAGCGGGTAACACCATCTCGATAGGCTGGCCTATGCCAATGATAAAGCGCACCATGCCCGAACGTCCAGGTAGGCGCGCATAAACCTCGGCCTCGACGATGGGGTAGAGGCAGACGCTGCCCAGTATGAACATTTTGTAATGAAGCAACCATTGGTCCCACCACTGATGAATTTGTTTTCATCAGTGGTGGGACGATTATAGAGCCAGGTCGAGTTACTATCGCAACTATAAACAACGTCCGAGACTGAAGTACCGCCCCCTTGCCTGTTTCCCTCACACATGCTACACTTGAAGGGAGGATTACAACTTTTTTAGATATTGCTCGTATAAACATTGTATAATGTTTTTTTCTGATATTGAGATCTCTACAGAAAAAGATTGCTAGCGGTGATAAAAAATGGATACATCTTTTGACGCTTCTACCGCGGTAGGAGTTTTCGGTTCTCTGCCGGTAGCGACGAAGAAAACGCGTCGCCGCCAAAGTAGTGGTGTGTTGTCTTCGCCCGGAATTTCGAGCGGGGATAGGGATATAGATGCGCAGGCTACCGTGGGAGCGCAAAGCATGCCTGCTAATCACGCGCGCGTGGAGGCGTTGAGCGATGCAGAGCTTGTCCAGCTAACGCTGGCTGGTGACCAGGATGCTTTCTCTACGCTCGTTGAGCGGTATAAAGATGCTGTGCAAAATCTCGCATACCGTATGTTAAGCAACGTTACGGAAGCTGAGGATGTCACGCAGGAAGTATTTGTGCGAGCTTATACGCAGCTTGCCACCTATAAACCCGCGCACAAATTTAGTACCTGGCTCCTTTCAATTGCTTCTCACCTGGCTATAGACCAACTGCGGCGCAGGCGTTTTCTGGCATTGCCGCTGGAAGATGTGCCTTTTCTCGAATGGGTTGCTGATCTGGGAGCCGGGCCAGAGCAATCGGCTTTGGAGGGAGAGCAGCAGGATGAGATACAGACCTTCCTGCAACGTCTACCCGGCAAGTATCGCGCGGTTATTCTTTTACGCTACTGGTACGATCTGTCCTATGACGAGATCGCCCTGGCGTTGAAACTTACACCCGCGCTGGTCAAAGCGCGTCTCCATCGCGCACGTGAGTTGCTGGCTCGCTACATGAAAGAGAAAAATCTGAATGAGGAGGAACAGGTCGATGCGCTGCCGCGACGCTAAACAACAGCTAACCGCTCAGCGTGAAACTGAACTCGCACGGTCAGAGGTTCTGCAAGTGCAAGAGCATTTGGAGCAGTGTTCTGACTGCCATTCGTTTGACCTGCGTCAAGCACAACTTGACTCCAAACTAGAACCTTCACCACCTCGCGTGTATTCCAGTATCTCAACAGAACGTATCATGCAGGCAATCGAGCAGCAAAAACGCATTTCCCAGCAACTCGAGCACATCCAGGCCCAACAGCAGGCGCGCCTGGCACGTATGGGTAAAGCTGGACCAAAGATTGCAGGGATGATAGCTTTATGCACAGGCGTACTCACCGTCGGGCTGCTTTTCTTATTCCTGTTTCAACCTGATCTCCTTTTGACCGTACTCTCGGCACTCAGCGGCGTCTTCACTGTGATCTATACACTGGCGCAGTACCTGCTGGCGGGCTTGATGCTTATCACCAGTCAGAACTGGGTGTTGTCGGCGGTTGCGTTAGGCATTGTGGTTATGATGGGTATGTGGCTTCGCCTTATGCGCTACCCTGGAGAAGCGTAAACAGCGAAGGTCATGGTCAGCAGACCATGGGAGTTCCGATATGCTCAAAGCGGCGCGATTATCCCGATTCCTGCTTTTACTGGTGGGAATAGTGCTTATTCCTGCACTCTTAACAAATACGATCAGCACAGCTTTCTCGCTGGACCCCTCAAGCGCAATGGCGGCAGATAGCCAAATCGCAAGCAGTGAGGGTCAGTGTACCAGCAGCAGCCATTCGCAATCGTTTGGCGGGATAGTTACCGTAGCCCCACTTGAGGTACTATGCAGCAACATAACATCCTTTGGCGGTACGGTTGATATATTGGGACAGGTGCGCGGCAATATCCTTGCCGTTGGCAGCGCAATTATTGTCGATGGAGGTGTTATCGGAAATATCACGCAATTTGGTGGAAGCGTCACGTTCCACACCGGCTCCTATGTGCATGGCAATGTCAATCTTTATGGTAGCAGCGTCAATCAGAAGACAGCGTTTCAGGTAGATGGGACATTTGATGACCACAGCAAAACAAGCTGGCTGTTTGGCTTCAGCGATTTCAACTTCCCCGTCTGGTTTCTTTTTCTGATGATCCCACTGGGCCTGCTCAGCACCCGGCTCTTTCCAGAGCACGTGGTGTTTGTGAGCGCGACAGTGAAGCATAAAATGCGCCGGAGCCTGCTCATAGGGCTGCTAACTGCACTGTTAGCCCCGGTTCTTCTGATCGTGCTTTTTGCATTGATTATTTCTATTCCACTGGCATTAATCGTAATGCTCGCGTTGCTAGCTGCATGGATATTAGGCACTATCGCCATAAGTTGGATGCTTGGAGAGCAAATTCTGCGCGCGCTCACTTCGAGTCCGCACTCGCGCTACCTCCAGGTTGTAGTAGGAATGATTGCCCTGGCCGTACTCATTTCGCTGCCGTTCATTGGCTGGCTTGTCAGTCTTGGTACGGGATTTGTAGGGATTGGAGCAGTATTGCTGAGCCGTTTCGGAACCCGGCTCTATACTCGGCCTAAACAACCACTTCCAATTTCATTGCGACTGTGACGAACTTACTGTTCGGACGACTATACTAAGCAAAGTGGGTTTACTTTTTAGCAGTAACCCTCATTTGAACCTAAATGACGATACTACGTTGGAAAGATGTGACGGACACGGTAGATATGCTTTTATCAGGTGGCCGTTGAGGTGAACATGAGCATAGACGTTGAATTAACAGACCTTGCCTACGGTGGGGATGCTGTAGGTCGATACGAGGGACGCGTCTTATTCGTGCCTGGAGGTATTCCAGGAGAGCGAGTTCGAGTTGAGGTCGTGGAAGAGCGCCGGGGACACGCGCGCGCGCAACTACTAGAAATTTTGCGTTCCGCGCCGGAACGCGTCGAGCCTGAGTATCCACTCTTAACTGATAGCGGTTGCCAGTGGCAGCATATCGCTTATCCGGCGCAATTGACCTGGAAAGCGCATATTGTGCGCCAGTTGCTGGTGCGTATCGGCAAACAGCCCGATGCCCTCGTTCATCCTACTATCGGCATGCCGACCGGCGTCTCCCCCTGGCATTATCGCAATATCGCCCTGTTTTCCGTTGGCCCGTCGAACGAAATCGGGTTCAAACTCACCGAGAGTCACGATGTGCAAGACCTGGAGACATGTCCACTTTTGCATCCCGCGCTGGATATGGTCTACCAGCTTATACGCGCGCGCCTGCTCGAAACTTTTGGTGAATCGCTGGCGCAGATGATCCAGGGCTTCACTATTCGAGGCGCGATCGGCGCGGTCGCCTCAAACGGCGGGACGACGCCAGTGAAGGCCGTCCCCACGCTGCTGAGCATTCACGCGCGTCCAGGCTCGGTCATTGAATCGCCCCAGGAACTGGCGCAGGAGTTGATGACCAGCGCGCCAGGCATCGTGGGTGTGATTATTGAGCGCGTGGGTGGGCGATACGGGCGTGTCGTAGCCGGGCAAGAATTTCTGACCGATGTTGTACTCAACAAGCGCTTCCGCATCTCATCGGATTCGTTCTTTCAGGTAAACATGGCGCAGACGCCGGTACTGGCCGAACGCGCGGTAGCCATGCTGGATCCGACGCGCTCCGAAGTGGCGCTAGACGGCTATAGCGGCGTTGGACTCTTCTCCGCTTTCCTCTCATCGCGCGCGGCACGCGTGCTGGCTATTGAGTCGCAGCCCAGCGCGGTGATGGATGCGCGCGCCAACGCTACGCTCAACAACCAGACCAACATCACAGTGTTGGAGGGTACATTAGAACGGTTGCTGGGCCAACTTTACTACCGGCGCGAACGCATTGACCTGGCGCTGGTTGATCCGCCCCGCGCCGGCTGCCATCCGAAAGCCATCCAGGCGCTACAGTCATTAGCGCC
>DATLSI010000148.1:0-21473 GCA_035534255.1 Ktedonobacteraceae bacterium
TGGTAAAGCTATTCAAGCTGGCTACATCGCTCTGGTATTGCGACTGCATAGCAGTTACATCGAGGTTAGCCGAGCGCATCTGCTTGATAGTGTTATTGAACGTAACTAGCTGCTCATTGGTGGTAATGAGCATACTTAGCACGGCGGCGGCATTATTGGCATCGTCGCTAACTGCAAAGAATTGTTTCGGTTCTTGCGCGGAAGCGAACTGGCTCGAGTCATTATTATATTCTTGCGTGAAAGCCGGCATATTTCCAACCCGCAGTTTTTGCACTTTCGCAAGAGCTGCCTGGAAATTCTGGAGGCTCAACTGTGCCTTTGTCGAGGCATCACTGGTAGTGGTTGTGATGATGCCTTGCAATTGGGCCAATAACTGGTTATATTGTTTAGCCTGATTCAGATAATAGTTGGTAGCAGGCTGATCATCAAAGAGATTAAATGGCGCGCTTGTGCTACTTAGTTGCTGTTCTTGATGGAGTATAGGCTGGAGGGATGCAGCAGGCACGCCGATACTTCTGGCATGTTGCAGAGTAGAATCGAGTTGCGCCTTCCCCTGGCTCGACTGTTGCTGCGATTGCTGACTACCCCCACAGCCGCTGGTCACGAGAACGATACCAAGTATCAAACCAGCTAGCATAGTCTTCATCAAGCGATTGGGTCGCCTGTGTTGCATTGTGGCTACCTCCGTCCACTTTTTGCTTTCTGTTTGCGTTTCGCTTTGCGGGCTGCCTTGCCAGATTTTTTGCCGCCCCCAGAGGGACGCGGAAGAGCGGGCATAGCTCCACCTGCTCCGGCCAGGCCCGCCATGCCGGGCATTCCCGGCATCCCAGAGCCTGCCCCATATTGTTTGGCCAGTTTCGCCCAGGGACCTTTCCCGCTGCTGACCTGGCGTATCATGGTACGCATCTCGTTGAATTGATCGAGCAGTTGGTTCACGTCCTGCGGCGTACTGCCGCTGCCGCGCGCGATACGCTTCCGTCGGCTGCCATTAATAATATCGGGATTGTGCCTCTCTTGCAGAGTCATTGATAAGATAATCGCTTCCACATGCTTCAATTGATCCCCCTCCAACGCCTCTTCCATATCGGCATCACCGGCAAGTTTATTGAAGCCTGGAATCATCTCCATTACCTGCTTCAATGGCCCCATTCGTTTGAGCTGGCGCATGGCGCTGAGAAAGTCTTCCAGGTCAAATTTGCCCTGTTGCAGTTTGGCCTGAGCCTTCATGGCCTCTTCCTGGTCGATGGTTTCCTGCGCGCGCTCGATCAATGAGAGCACATCTCCCATTCCCAGTATACGCGAGGCCAAACGATCTGGATAAAAGGCTTCCAAAGCGTCAGTTTTTTCGCCCACGCCCATGAATTTAATTGGCACACCCGTTATCGAGCGAATCGAGAGGGCCGCGCCGCCCCGGGCATCACCGTCCATCTTGGTCAGGATCATACCCGTCAGCGCGACGGCTTTATTGAAGTCATCCGCCACGCGCACCGCCTCCTGGCCGGTCATCGCATCGGCCACCAGCAGCACTTCAACTGGCTGCACGCGCTGACGAATGGTGATGACTTCCTGCATCATACGCTCGTCGATGTTGAGACGGCCTGCCGTATCGAGGATAACCACCGTCGCTGCCTGTTCGCGCGCGTAATCGATCGAGCGCACGCAGATATCCACCGGGTCCGCCCCGGCTGGTTCCGAGTAGACGGGTAATGAAAGCTGTTTGCCCAGCGTTTGCAACTGTTGAACGGCGGCGGGACGATACATGTCGGCAGCCACCAGCAGAGGCCGCTGTCCCTGCTGCTTGCGCAGGAAATTGGCAAGCTTGGCAGCGGTCGTGGTCTTACCCGAACCCTGCAACCCGACCAGCATAATGACGTTTGGCGGCGGGCCGCCCAGGTCCAGTTTGTTCTTGCCCTCTGTCCCGCCAAGCATCTCGATCAACTCATCATTGACGATCTGGAGCACCTGCTGCGCCGGAGAAAAACTGCCCAATACCTCCGCGCCAATAGCTTTCGCCTTCACACGCTCGACAAATTGCCGCACCAGCTTCAGGCTCACATCCGCTTCCAGCAATGCCAACCGCACTTCGCGCATCGCCTCATCGACATCTGCCTCAGTCAATTTGCCCTTGCCACTCAAACTGGTAAATACGCCCTCAAGCCGCTTTGATAAACTTTCAAACATGGCCATACTCTATTATTCCTCTCTCAGCCTTGCGCGAATACACTTCGATCTAATTATAACACGTTTCGCCGCTTGTTTCGCTACACGAAGATATCCTCTATACTATATAATCGTATGTACTACACCGAATGTTGCAACAAGGAGCCATCATGTTTAAACGCAAACGCCCGCAAGAAGAGATTTTCGCCCAATTTAACTGGTGGGACAAAGGCTGCTTTCTCCACCAGATGACCGATGATCGCTGCGATTACATTGAATCCTGCATAAACAGTGTTTTTGGCAAAGGCGCATCTGGGCAGCAGGAAGTACTTGAAGTGGGCTGCGGCGGAGGGCTGATTTGCGAGCACCTGGCGCGGCGCGGCGCGGTCATGGTCGGGCTAGACCCCTCACAGGGCGCGTTAAGCACGGCTCGCGCGCACGCGGAGCAGGCCGGGCTGGGACATAGCATCCACTACGTTGAGGGCTTTTCAGAGCATTTGCCATTCGCGGACAGCAGCTTTTCAACCATTGTTTGCCTGGACGTGTTAGAGCATGTGCATGACTTGCGCGCCACCATCGCGGAGGTCGCGCGCGTGCTCGCGCCCGGCGGCGTCTTTGTCTTCGATACCATCAATCGCACCCTGCTGGCGCGAGCAGTCTTGATCTGGTATGGCGAGCATTTCCCCAGCGGCGGCCTGACACCCGGCATCCACGACTACCACAAGTTTATTAAACCCGCTGAGCTATCCAACGTCATCACCACCTGTGGCTTGCAGGTGCATGAATTGACTGGCTTCATGCCGCGCGGCCTGGTCAAAGGCCATTTCAAGATGGGACCCGGTTGGTTTAAGAGCGTCGCCTACGTCGGCTATGCCACAAAAGGAAGATAGGAATACATTCAGACTTGCTCCTGCGCTGCCAGCGCGCTTTCGCCTTCGGTTTGCACTTTCATGGCGGTCGAGAGCTTCAGACCGAGCGCGCTGAGACAGATCATGGCCGTCACCGTCATGAGCAAAGCGGACCAGGGATGCGAGAAAACAAACATGGCGGTCACTTTATCGGCGGGCAGGTGCAGCAGGCCCGAAAAGACCAGCAGGCCAACTGCCTCGTTGCTGCCCACCTGTCCGGGCGGCGTAGGCAGGATATAGAACATATTGTAGACAGTGTAGCCAAAGATGGCGACGCCGAAGGAGATTTGAAAACCAATCGTCCAGAAGGCCAGCATCGCGAACAGGCCATCGAAGATCACCGCAACCACCGTTAGCAGCATGGCAGGCACAAAAATTCTCGGCTGGCTCGCGCCCATCAGCAGCGAGTCTACGAAACCTGTGGCGAAACCTTCGATCTTGGCGGCAATGGACGCCGGTAACATACCCGTCATCTTCTGGAGGAGATTGATGGCAGCGTTGCGTTTCCAGGCTGCCAGGGCGATGAAGAAGATCAGGCATACCAGCAGGCCGCTTACCAGGCCCAACACAATCCAGAGTTTGATATCCATCTTGATGCCCAGGAAGGGCACAATCGCCATGATAAGCAGCGCGGGCATCAAATCCAGCGCCTTGTCCATAGCGACGGTCGGCAGAGATTTGCTGACAGGAATGTTAGCGATACGCTTGAGCATCAGGCTTTTCGCCACTTCGCCGCCGCGTACCGGCAACAGGAAATTCAGGAAAATGCCTACCAGGAACAATTGAATGGCTTTGAGAGTGCTGACTTTTCCAATGGGATTGAGAAAGAGTTTCCAGCGCACGCCGCGAATAGAAAACGCCAGCAGGAAAGCCACCCCCGATAGCAAGGCCAGCGTGATGCCTCGCGGCGTGGCCAGGTGCTGGCGCAAAATGGCGATGGTAGTTGGCAAGTTGACGAAACGCGCGACCAGGAACAACAGCCCGACACCAACGAGAAGACCAAGTATGATTTTCACCGCCGGGCTGCTCAACGCGGCTCTCCAGGCTGGCCGGGATTTGACCGGCGGCGTGATGGGAATGGCGGCAGCGATGGCAGGCGTGCGCGGCAACGTGCGGCCAAAGGGTTCCCGCCCGTAGAGATTTACGACGGGCAGCGCGCCTGTTTGCTGGATGCCATGCGGCCAGTAGCCCTCTTCATGGCCGGCTAAAATGGGTATTGGCGAGGAGAGGACGGCGCTATTATCCTGCTGTGCGGGGAGCTTAATGGCCCGCATCATGCCGCTGAGTCGCATCAGATGCATGGTGCTTTGCTTACTGATGTCATCTACATCGTCCGCGACCGGTAACGGCTTGAAGTGAAAACTGGTCGAGACCGGCGAGGTTGTCCTATCCCCATCCCGCGTAGATTCGAGTGCATTCGTAGGCTGCCGGGTACTATCAATACCGCTTGCAAGCGGCACAGCCAGACTACTATCCGCTACCCATGAGGTACGCCACGGCTCCCGATTATCGTCCATACTTACCAGGTGTGTGCGCGTGGGACGAGGTCGAATTGGGCGCGGAGACGTTTTTGGGTCGTATTGCATGCAAACCTCGAATCAACGCTCATCCTCAAGCTGGATAGTGCATCATGCTCTTACACATATAAGAGCGTATTAGCATATGGAACTCTAACAACGTCTTACAAATACCCGTGCTTAGAATACCACTCGGCAGTATGCCGCATACCTTCATCTAGCGATACGATAGGCGTGAATCCCAGTTCCGATCTGGCGCGCCCAATATCATAAACGCGGCTATTGGTCAGGAATTTCACACGACTGCGCGTGAGCGGGGCATTTTCGCCACGCACACCTGGCGTGAATGCAAAGACATCCGAGGCAAGATTAGCCAGCCAGAGCGGAATGTCGCCCGCGGGCAACGGTTTCCCCAGGGATTGCGCGATAGCCGTGGCCAGTTCGCGAAACGAGACGGGATGATCTCCGGCGATGTTGTAGCTATGCCCGATGGCCTGGGGGCGTTCGGCGCAGAGCAGAAAGGCAGATGTCATATCATCAATATAAACAGGATGGATCAGCGCCTTACCCCCATCAATCAGGCAAGGACGCTCCTTATTAATCGAGGAGAAGAAGCCGAGCAGGTGCAGATCGCCCGGCCCGTACACTAGCCCCGGACGCGCCACGCTGACGGGCAAACCCCACTCCTGCTGCGCTTTCAGCGCGAGCAACTCACCCTGTAACTTGCTCTCTTCATAGGGATTAGTGGGCGCGAACGGCGCGTCTTCGGCGGCGGGCGTTTTGCCCGTCACGCCATGTACGCCGGTGGTGCTGCAATGCACGATGCGCTCCAACTGGCTCTGCTCGCGGCAGGCCTCCAGCAGGATGCGCGTACCCTCGACATGCGTGCGGTAATAGAGTTCCGCCGGGGTACTGGGATGATAGAGCCGACCGGCAAAATGGTAGACGATGGTCGCCCCATCAACGGCACGCTGCACCTGTACCTCACCGGTGATCTCGCCCACCACGATCTCCACCGCGTCGCCAAATTGCGCGCGCGCCCGGCCCTCATCGCGCGCCAGCACGCGTACTGGCTGTTTTTGCTTCACCAGTTCTGCCACCAGCGCGGAACCAAGAAAGCCCGTCGCGCCCGTTACCAGTATGGTCATAGTTATTGCCTCGCTCCCGAATAACCTTTGACGCTGATCGCTTTCTCCGGGCACGCTTCGTAGCAGATAAGGCAGCGCTGGCAGGTTTTCGGGTTGACTTTCAGGGTTTTGAGATCAATCACGTTGGGCAAGGGACAGGCTTCGACGCATACACCACAGCGCGTACACTTCTCCTCTTGAATTTTCGGGCGTGTTCCCACCAGCCCGGTTTCATACAGGGTAGTGCAAAGATGCTTGCCACGCCCAGCAACCCAGGTATAAGGGTAATCGAGCGGGTACATCATCCAGAAGATGAAACGATACAGCGTTTTTTGCTGCGGCAGGCGAAACTTTTTGATAACGCCGACATCCTCGCCCGCTAGCGTCCATGCAGGCTTGCCCATCTGTTCTAGCGCCAGCTTGAGATGTGGAATATCGCGCGGCTTGACGCCTACCACCTGGCAGCAAACCAGGTCTACCGCCAGGCTATCGCGGCCAGCCACCAGCACCTGTAAATCTGCTTTATCGCCATAGAGCGGCCCTTCGCCATCCTGTCCCACGCTGCCATCCACGATGGTCAGATCGGGCTTGATGCCACGGTTCATATCCACGATGCTCTGGTCGATACCAAAGGTATGCATGGAACGACGGTCGGGACGCGGCAGGATGCCCATGGGATTCTTCATGCCCAACGTCATGGTCGATACAACATGTGTTTTCAAGACGGGCAGGTTGATCAAACGCGCCTCGCTAAGCACGCGCGGGATGCGGAAGCGGCGCAGGCGGCGCGCGCCCTCCGGTCGCAATTCAATCCAATCCTGCTCGCCACCCTCGGGGTCTACCTTGAGGATGCGGATGCCGTTCTCTTCGCAGAACTTCTCGACGCCCAGAATAGTATAGGTCGCGTCGCGGTCAAACTCGGTGCCGGGTGTCTCGCATAGCACCGGCTCCGCGCCGCAGGCGCGCACTTCTTCAGCGACGGCCTTGAGCAGGGCGAAGCTGGTGGTTGAGCCGGTTTCGGCGTCGCGTCCGGCCACGAAATTAGGCTTCAAGATAGCCATCTTCGCGCCGCGCATCACCGATTCCATACCGCCTATTTGCTGTATCACGCGGTGCGCGGCAGCTTCTATGCCGTCAAAGGTGCGCGTCACCGCGACGGTATCTGTTGCTGGTTGTGTAGCTACCATTTGTTTGAATTCCTCGTATCTTTAATTGAAGCATCTATATTTCTCGAACTAGCGAGAAAATAATAAGTTTGACGTTACTGTATATCGGCAAATCACCCTGAATGCTTCAGCGAATTGATCCCTCCGCGCCACGTTCCCAGGGCGGGGCAAGCCCACGCCCTGGCTCGGGCGTCCTTACGCCATGGGTGCCAGCCATCTTTGTTTATTGATGGCTACGGGATCGCCGCGTGCTGAACCGCTTGACAGGGTTGGCTCGTAGGGCTGACTGGTCGCGATGGCCCCGGACTGTTGCCCACTCATAACGGTGGGCGGCGCGAATTTATGAATCACCTTGTAGATAGTAACGACTATCTTGTCGGTGTGGTCATTGGCGCTGAACTGCACGAGCGGAATGGCGTGAGCCATCGCCTGGTTAACGATGTTGTCGGGACTAAAGGTCTGGAAGTCGGTTATCATTTCCGAGTCAGCAACGATATAGTCGATGCGGTCCCAGTTCCCTTCCAGCGCTTTCTGGTTCACATCGGGGTCGTAGGCGACGTTCCAGTAGACCTCGGCATGCGGGAATGGCGCGCCATCGCCGACACCCTGACCGCCGGGCAAGCGCAGATCAAGGTACAGGTAGCTGTTGACAACCAGAAAATCGTTGTGCGGCACGTGGTCACGCACCCATATCATGGCCTGCTCCTGCGCCGAGGTAGGCGACTGGTAGAAGCGGAAACTCGTTTCCTGGATATCGTAGGGCACCACAACGGCCACCGCTAAGAGAAGCAGCACCACGCGCACCACGTCGAAACGCACCACTTTGACCGGCCAGCTCAGAATAGTATTGACCGCCGCTGCCACGTTGATGGCAGTCAGAGGGATGATTGGGATGATATAGAACGAGAGCGTCTGACCGCCGCGCGCGACAAATGCCCAGTAAGACAGGAGCAGCAGCGCGAGCATCAGGTGTTTGCGATTCCACCAACCATAGATCAGGTTAAAGGCCGGTGCAGCAAGGCTGGCAATAATGAACACTGGATCGTTTTCGATCCAGATGGTCCAGCTTCCAATAAAGCTGCCATTGCTCTCGCTGCGTTGGGCCTGTCCAATGAAGGTCTGGATGAAACTCAAGTGTGGATGGTGATCCCAGGGCAGCCAGCCATAGGGGAACAACTCACCTTTCAATACCGCCATCAATATCCAGACGGAACATACGCCAAGCGTAGCATAGATAAAGGCCACCATACCAAACTTGCGCTGGAACTTCGTCGTATACAACCAGGCCGCGTAAATCATAGCGGGGAAGAAGACAGCTATGGTCTCCTTTGAAAGGAAGGCCACACCAAAAGCGATTGCGCCACCGATGATATACTTCAAGCGGCTGTTGCTCGCGACCAGCAGGTAAAGTGAGACCAGCAGCCAGAAAGTCGCGATGTTATCCAGAAAGACCTGGCGTTGATAGGTGATGCTGAGCGGCGAGAATGAGAACATCGCCAGGCCCAGTAAGGCCGCGATGCGACTACCCGTCATACGGCGCACGATCAAATAGACCAGCAATGCGCTGCCTATTGCATAGAACAACATCAAAACGCGCCCGGTATTGAGAGCATTACCGAAGGCGAAAGGGCCGCCGACGAGCTTCAACCAGACTGCAATCTGCATCCAGCCCAGAGGTGGATGCCCATATCCATAGGAGTAGGGCGAGATCATGCCCTGGGTGATGGCCCACGCGTTGGACATGTATGTGCCCTCGTCGAGTTCGTAGCGTGGGAAGTTGAACATGTTGTAGGCGTGCGCCACCAGTACGCCCATGAGCGCGACAGTCACCATTAACGCTTCCATCCAGGAGGGAAGCGCGATACCCCTGGTCTGCTTTGTGGCGTTGACCGTTATGTTGGGCATCACTCGCGTTTCGCTGCTCGCAATACGCTTTTCCTGGTTCGGCAAAACACGCGGCATAACGGTGGTATGACCTGTCGGCCTGCGCAGGGGGTTTTGTCGTTGACCTGGACGGTAGGCGGTGCGCAGAAAAAAGTTATGCGTGCGATACAGGATGATATTGCCTTTATCTACCTCTAGATTTGATTCCGCCCCTGAACCCGCCTGCGCCTTATCAATCGATGGCGCTTTATACGCCATGAAGCCGACACCCGGCGCATTACGTACCACGGCTGGCTCCCCGTCCCTGCCAGTTTGATTGCCGCCATTCGCGCCATTGCCAGCACGAGAAACCCCCGGCAGCGCGGCTGTATGCAACTGCTCAAGTTCCTGTCGTCTATAATTGGCGGGCTGCTCGCGGGTAGGAAATTGTTCCATACCCCCCTGCCCGGAATTGAGAGGCTGGCCGTTGCTTATGGGAACCTGCTTATTGACGGGTCCCTTCTGACCGCTGTGCTCAAGGCCAAAGAACCTGGCTCCCGGCAGAGGAGTTACAGGAGGGTTTGCAACATTACGCCGCGCTGGATCGGCAAAAGTGGGTAGTGAACCAGCCTGGCCGGGTTGCTGGTTCGTACCCCCATGTAGCGCTCCTGCCAGGGTATGTTGCGAACCCGGCTCTTGCGGATCCTGGTCTTGTGTCGATCTATTATAGGTAACTGTCATGTCTCACTCTTCACGCGGACGCCCACAAAGGGCGTCCCTACTGGACAAGAACACCCACAAGAGGTGTTCCTACTAGCCTTGTAAGGCTGATTATCTTAGAGCGGCTGCTTTACCGCGATGCTGTCCGATATGAGCGGTTTTCTCCCAGTTGGTCGAGCCTTTGAAGGCGCGAAACACTGCGCGCAGCGCGCCGATACTGAGCAACCACTGGTAGGGGAAAAACGCCAGAACGAGAATAAACGCTTCGCGCCAACTCCACTTCTGACCATGTGCCTTCAAAAACTCGTGCAGGCCCGCCACATCCATAAATACATCCAGGATGAAGCAGTAAAGCGGCGCGAAGGTCAGCATGGCTATCCAGAGTGGAAGCTTGACGAGGAAGAACATAATAATTGCCACTGGCACCAGAACAGCAAACAGGGCCTGCACTTCCGGCAAAACCAGCACGTAAAACGCTAACAGGCGCTGCGGAAGCGTCTCCAGTTTCAACCATTCCCCTTTGAAAAGTATCTGGATGAAACCTTGATTCCAGCGCGTGCGCTGTTTAATGAACTGATCAATGGTGTGCGGCGTTTCCTCTCGCGTGACAAACTCATCTTCATACAGGATGCGTATGCGAGCATGCGAGAGGCTCAGGCGAATACCCAGGTCTGCATCTTCGGTGAGACAGGCCTCATCCCAGCCGCCTAGCTGTTCCATCAATTCGCGCCGCACGAAAACGGTGTTGCCGCCCAGAGGCGTCATACCGATGCGCGAGAAGAAGTGTAGAGATGACTTAAACCAGAAAAAGTATTCCAGCACATTCAGGAAACAGAACCACCTGGTATTGTGGTTCATCAGTTGCACGCCACTCTGTACAGCATCCACATCTTCGTTGAGCATGGTAGTATTGATGATGTTGAGAATGTCGGGGTGCGGCTCATCCTCGGCATCGAAGATGGTAACGATATCCCCACGCGAAACCTGCAAGCCGAGGTTCAGTCCATGCGGCTTGCTCACAGGATAATCGTTATAAATGAGCAATTGCACATTGGTATCGCCCAGTTCGTCGATTTTGGCCTGAGCTTCAGCAATAGTGCCGGGGTCATCCTCGCGACATATGGCGATAATTTGCATCAGGTCACCGGGGTAGTTGAGATCATAAACCTTCTGAATGGTTTCGCGGTACACATCCTCTTCATTCTTGGCAGGCAAGAGAATAGTGAAGGAAAGACATGGATCGCGATAGACGCTTGGCGCGCGATTCAGCCACGCGTGCTCCGGCGTCTCCCATATGTAAAGGCGCTGGCGTATATTAAAGATGGCCTGGAAGACCATCAGCAGAATGATAATCAGGTAAATGACTTCAAAGAAATAGCCAATTGACGTGAGAAACACGGTTACTCCTTTGGGTTAACATGGGATGTTAAAGGCGAGCGGGTCATATTTATGGCCGCAGGCGGTTTGCACTACAGGCTTTAACGCAGCGGCATTGGAAACCGGCACGTCGAAGCTATAGGCTTGCGCGGCGGCGCTGCCGCGATGCAGGGTGATCAGGACAATACTATATGGCGCGATGCTGACTTCCTGCGTATGCCAGGGGCTGTAGCCGAAGGCGGTGTTCTTCGGGCTGATCGTCGCCGTCTGGTTAACGCCCGATTTGTTCACGAACATGAGACTCAGCGTCTGGCGCGCACCATCCTCTGTGGCGAAGGCATCAACTGGATCATGCTGAATCTGCAATGGCAGCAGGTTATGTTGCATATGCGTGAACATCTGGAACACACGATACATAGCGGTTTGCTGCGGCGTCTCGTCACTCGTAAAGAGTGGATAGGGCGCGTCAACGCCTTGCGCCGAGAAGAAGGATACATAGTCTGCCTGGTTGTTCATCAGCGTACCCAGCGTATCTGCCCACCAGAGCGCGGCCTGACCTGTGGTCGGTTCTTTGCCCGTAGAAGGGGTGGAATTGATCTCAGTGATGGCGATGGGCAAGTCGCGTCCCATCGTGTCCCGAATAAGCTGGCGCAACTGCGGCAGCAGATAATTCCACTCCTCTGAACTGCTCATCAGCAAGTAGGGCGACGTTGCCGCATCCTGAAATTGATAGCTATGAAAAGAGACACCATCCAGCAGGTGATAGGGAAGTTTCGGGTGCGCTTTCTCGTAAGCTGCCACCCCTTGCAAAAAACCCTCCATCCACAGTTCGCCAGAGCTATCTTTTGGCCCGACTCCTACACCAAAAAACTGGCTGATTTCGGGGCCGAAGACCTTAATAGCAGGATCAGCGTTGTGCATTGCAATGGAGAACTGGATAAAGGCGGCGACATAATCCTTGACCGTATATTTGGCACCAGTATCCTGGTTTATGAGCTGGTCTGGTTCGTTACCAACCGACCACAGGACGACAGGATGCACCTGCCCGTGAATATTGTTGAGCTTGCGCCACTGGCTGTTAGGATTGTTCATGAAGTCCACCCAGTCTTCAGCGAAGAGGGCGCGTTCTTGCAGCGAGCGGTCCTGATTATATTTGTCGGTGGGGCTGGAAAGGCGCGCCTGAATCATGCCTTGCGCGCCGGTGGCATACAGCAGGTTGCTAAAATCGTAAAGCTGGCTATACGAGAGTATATGGTTATGCAGCGGTTGTGACTCGCCCCAGTTGCCACCGGGGAAGCGCAGGAGATTGATGCCGGCGCTCTTCAAGCCGTTGACGACCTGCGGGCCATACGACATGAAGCCGGTATAGTTGGCTTCTATCGAACTGGAACCAACCTCTGGAAAAACATTCGCTCCATACAGATAAGAACTGATGGGGAGACTCTGGCGTAAATCCAGCAAGGCGGACTGTTGATTACCTATGGTAAGCGTCAACTGATCGTTGGTATTAGCCGCGACGCTGGCAACGCGCATAACGGTGAATATGACGGCAATGAGCAAAACCGCGCTAAGAATGGCGAAGAGACGACGGCGACGACGACCTGTAGACTTCGGAGAAGAAGGCTTGAGCTGCTTCCAACTCAGAGCATCTGGCTGGCCGGTCCCTGCAAGCCCTCCCCGGTTAACGTCGTTATTGACCAACATGCGACCCACTCCCTGGCTAGATGGGGACAACCTTGATGGATTGCCCGATATATGGCGGACGCGATGGATCGCGTCTTTACATGCTACTATATAGAGATATCTAACTGTTCAAACGCTACAGCGCGGACATCTGCACATAATAGGCCCTGATTAGGACAATTGGCATGCCCGCATGGGTTTCGGAGCGACCCCGCTTTACCTGGAATTCATTATCGACAACTTTTAGAGAAATCTTATTCCTGTTGAAGCAAATAGATTCGAGGACACCGCTGTCCCTTCATACGATTAATCGCAACACACGGCTACTAAAGAACGTAGCAAAGCTGCTAGCTTCCTACCAGTCACATCCGTATCAAGAAAAAGGCACGTTGGTATCAACCGGAAAAAACTTGCCACATTGCCCCCGCATCGGATAGACTACTTAATGACTCTATCGCTCCTAATAAATGTAGAACAAGGAGTTTCTAACCGTGTCTACTGAATTGAACGTAGTAAGTACGTTTCGCTTCTCTGAGGCATCGCAGCAGATGCTGAGCGAGGCGGCAGGCGCGCCCATCGTATGTGTCACTGGCGAAGAACTGGTGACCAGGCTGGCAAACGCCGACGTGCTGTGTAGCAATGATATTCCAGCTAACCTGGGCCAACTCGCTCGCCGCCCGCGCTGGATACAGGTCCCCAGCGCGGGTGTTGACGCGCTGAAACCGACGGGTCTGCTCGATGCGGGTAGTGAAATAATCATCACAACGGCATCGGGCATCCACGCGACCACTATTTGCGAGTACGTATTTGGCAGCATGCTGATATTCAACTGGAACTGGCCACAGATGATGCGCCTCCAGAGCCAGCATACGTGGGCGCGCAGTCCAAGCTGGTATCATCTTGGGCGACGCGAGCTGATAGGGCAGACGCTGGGCATTGTAGGAGTTGGCAGTATCGGGCGGCAAATCGCGAAGCTGGGGCATGCCTTTGGCATGCGGGTGCTCGGCATGCGGCGGTCTCTACCGGCAGATGAGCTGAAAGATGCCGATGTGGACGCTTATTATACGCAGGAGCGATTACACGATTTGCTGGGCCAGAGTGATTACGTGGTGCTGGCGGTTCCCCTTACACCGGCGACGGAGAAGCTGATAGGCGAGGCGGAGCTGCGGGCGATGCGTGCCAACGCCTACCTTGTCAATATCGCGCGCGGGCGCGTGGTGGACGAGCAAGCGCTCATCCAGGCACTGAAAGAGGGATGGATCGCGGGGGCCGGGCTGGACGTGACGGAGGAGGAGCCGTTGCCGCCGGATAGCCCGCTCTACGGAATGCAAAATGTGATTCTAACACCGCATATTTCCGGGAATAGTATCCATTACGAGGAGCGCCTGGCCGAGTTGTTCGCGGAGAATATGCGACGCTTTCGTGCCGGTGAAGAGTTGCTCAACCGCTATGACGCGGCGAGAGGCTATTAGCTATCCTTTTCCACGTAGCGAGGAGGGTTTCAGAGATGAGTACAGACCTGGGTGCTGTAAACATACTTGGCGCAGAAGCAATTGGCGAACCTGGACAGCGACGCTTCCGGCTCTTTGCGCTGGCAGGTACGCGCTCGGCGGTCATGTGGATGGAGAAAGAGCAGTTGAATACGCTGTCCCTGGCGCTTGATCGGGTGCTGGCACAGATCACGGAGGGCAATGTGTTGCGCACCGTTGCCCAGGCGGAGCCAAAATCAGCGCCGGAGGGCATGCCCGCGAACTTTCCCAGCCGACCGACTTTTGAGTTCCAGGTGGGACAGTTGCGCATCGGGTTCGACGAGGGCCGTACCTTGCTGGCACTGATCGCCGCGCCAATGGAGATTCTGCTTGAGCGTGGCCAGGAGCCACGGGCAATTATCCGCGAAGACGAGGCGGTCTCCATCTTTTTTACGGTGCAGCAAGCGCAGGCACTGACCAGCGCGATCAGTATACTGGTAGTGAGCGGACGCCCCGTCTGCCCACTCTGCAACGCGCCCCTCGACGGCGGACCACATGCCTGCGTGCGGCAAAACGGGCATCGAGAGGTATTGCAAGATTTGGATGAGGACGGGGAGATAGAGGACGAAGAATAAGACGCTGAAAGGCCACCTCGCGGTAGCCTTTCAGCATACAGTATGTTATCTACTCGACACAGAGGTACTTGTTGGCCTGTTGGAGATAAAATTCCTCATTGGCCTCGATCATGAGTTTATGGAGAACAACAACGTCGGCGTCAGGCAAAGATTCAACGGGTTGAAGACACAGGCGCATGACTGCATGACCATCATCGAGGACCTGCACATACCCTCTGGTGCGAGGCACACGATAAACACGCTGCGCGGTTGACGGACTTGGTATTTCCAGGTAGCCACGCCAGATCAATTGACGACACTGCTCGGCTGTGAGCATGTCACGCAGGAGACTGGCAGCGCGCCGCTCAGCAGGCGATAATCCCTTGAAATATGGCTGGAAAAGCAGCCATAGCATGGGAGAAATGGCAAGCGCGAGAACTACCCAACCAAGTGTCGTTAGCACCTGCTGGGTGATGAACATCATCCACCAACGACGCGCGGGACAAGGACTATCTGCTCAGCAGTTTCGTCAAATGTCTCAATCCGCTGTATAGGTTTTCCTGGTTCCACACGGAAAGCAGTTGCCCCTTTGGCTCGTTCCTGCGCAAAGATACGTTCGGCTTCGCGCACAGCAGCAGTTGCTTCAGGGTCTCCCGCGAGAACTTTTTGCTGATCCCAGTTGACACGGTCATCACCGCGCCGCGACATCACCCGTAACATTCCCACAGTGGTTCCTCCTTCGTCGTCAAAGCCTTACGGCTTTTCACAACAATAGATCATCGGATAAAACAAGCGAACTACGTGGTAAACAGGTACTGGTACCTACTTTACAGTGCCTCCATTCAGGTAACGATTGGCTCTGATAGTTGGTTTCAGGTCAGACCGGGGATGACTCGATCTGCTTTACTCTATTGTAACTTGATACACGCTGATACGTCAAGGGAAGCATATCAGGTAGCCTGCTGCAACTTCGCGCCGCACTCCGGGCAGAAGCGCGCGCCGACCTCAACTTTTTCGGCGCAGGTGGGACAGAAAAGGTCGGGCAGGGGCAGTTTCGTGCCGCAATCCTGGCAAAATTTGCCCGGCGGTCCCATGCGGCGGCAGGTGGGACACATCACTTCCGAAGGATAGCCAGGGGTATCGAAGCGCGTGCCTGCCAGTGGATTGACTGGACCGGCTGCCTGACGTTGAGCCGGAGGCTGAATCTGCGGCGGGCGCTGTTGCATAGGCGGTCTCACCATATCGGGCGAGACTGCGGAGGGGATAGCGCCGACATCGAACTGCGGTGCCTGGTACCCCTGCTCGATCTGCTTGCGCTGGGCTTCGGCGTTCATTTCATGCTGGAAACTGGCCCCGTCGGCCTTGAGATCGGGCGCGCAGCGCGTACAAAGGTTGAGTTTAGGATTGTAGCAGCGCATGCAAATGGTGTAGTGACATTTGGGGCAGAGATGAAATTCGTGCTGCACCGATGCCCATGATTTTTGCAAGGCCTGGGCCTGCTCCTGGTGCCATTTCGAGCCGTAAATCTGCTCGCCAGCCTGGGCTGCGCGCCCCCAGAAGCCACCAAGCAGCCCCACTCCAATATCCATGACATTGGTAGCGACGCTGACACTGGAGCGAATGGGCGTCGAGTCAATTTGCCAGTCACAAATCTGGCAGGTGAAGCGGAAAGCAAAATACCCCTGCGACTGATTGCTCATATCAGAATAAATGCTGGGCACGACATAATTCTGTGACATATCTATCCTCTTCCTGGCCTCTTTCTGTAGGGACGCGATTTATCGCGTCCGTGTCGGCAAGGTGTTCGGTGTTAGCGAACGCGATAAATCGCGTCCCTACAGAAATCCTACTTTGCCAGCACGTAGGCGATGGCGGCGGTGCCGGGGCCGGTATGCGTACCCAGGACGGCCCCCAGGCGGTAAATGGGAAGTTCGCCGCTATAGATGGTTTTTATTACCGCTGCCAGTTGCTGACCTACATCCTCGCTGGCCTCGGCAATGGAAACATGCTCTATCCTGCCCTTTTCCGCCAGTATTTGGGCGACCCGCGCGTAGGCTTTAGCGCGCGTGCGCGGCTGTTCTACAGGGACAACTTCGCCATCTTTCAACGCGATGATAGGCTTGAAGCTCAGCATATTGCCTAGCAACGCGCGCGCGCCGCCGATACGCCCGCCGCGCTTAACGTATTCGAGCGTATCGAGTACGGCCAGAATATGGGTGCGAGCGAGCTGGTCGAGCGCGTGCGCTTTGATCTCATCCAGTCCCAGTCCCTGGCGCGCCTCCTCCGCGGCCATCATGATCGAGCGCGCCATGCCCACGCTGATGGTTTTCGTGTCGATCACTTCGATGGGGATATGTCTGACGCTTTCGGGAAGGCTGTCACGCGCAGTGCAAGCCGACTGGTAGGTGCCGCTCAATTTCGAGGAGAGATGCACAGAGAGGATGGCGTCGGCTCCCTCGTCGATCAGGCGCGTGTAGGCTTCCTGAAAACTGGCGGGCGATGGCTGCGAGGTGCGCGGTAGCTCTTTGCTGACCTGGAGTTTGCGATAGAAGCCCGCGTTATCCAACTCAACCCCATCAAGATACGCTTCATCACCAAAAAAGACGGTGAGCGGCACGATAGTAATGCCGAGCGCGTTCGCTACCTCCGCCGGTATGTCTGCGGTACTATCCGTGACAATACGAACACCCATAAATATCCTCCAAAACCCAAAAATAATATCTTTATTCTGCCGATAAAATATAGGCGTAGTGGGGCTGTCCCCCGTCTACGACCTCGATCTCAAGCTGCGAGTACAGCTGTTTGATACGCCGGGCGGTCTCTTCCGCATCTTGCGCGCTCACACCCTCACCATAATAGAGCGTCACGATTTCAAAACGTTCGATCTCCATGTGTTGCAACGTTTCGCGGATCACGCGCTGTATATCCTGCCCGGCGATGGTAAGGTTCCCGTCCACGAGGCCGATAAAATCCCCCTCGCGCACGCGCACGCCGCCTATGTGGACGCTGCGCACGGCGGTCGTGATTTCCGCTGTGTGGATGCTGGCAGCCGCCTCGGTCATCGCTTTGCAGTTGGTTTCAAAATCGGAGCCGAAATTAAAGCGAATGAGCGCGGCAATGCCCTGCGGCATAGTATCGGTTGGCACAATATAGATTTCTTTGCTAGACAGGCTCGTAACCTGGCGCGCGCTCATGATGACGTTGCTGTTATTGGGCAGGAGGATCACATGTTGAGCAGGCACGGCGTCAACAGCCGCGAGCAGCTCTTCGGTGCTGGGGTTCATGGTCTGCCCGCCCGGCACGATGGAGCTAACTCCCAGCCCCTCAAAGACCTTTTCAAAGCCCACGCCAGAGACGACGGCTACCGTGGCGATATTTTGTGTGACGGGCTGCGCGTCTTGCGCGTGTTCGGCATCACTCTCTGCCGCGTAGGTAAGGCTCTGAGCCTGGAGATTTTCAATATTGATGTCCAGCAAACTACCCAGGCTCACCCCGTAGTCGAGGATTTTGCCGGGCTGGTCGGTATGCGTATGCACCTTGAGCATTTTCTCGTCGCCTGCTACGACGGTAGAGACGCCACCCATGTCTATGATGCTCTGGCGAATCCCCTCAACATCAAGATGCTCACCTGTTAACAAGAAAACGACCTCATAGCCAAATTCTTCTTCAATCTTGACGCGTCCCTTTTTCCCAACCGTTTCAGAGGAAGGCGCGCGAGACGCGTCCGCGGGTTCCTGGACCGTCACACTCCACGCGATCTCTTCTTCTCCTCCACGCGCATAACGCCAGATGCCCTCCAGGATGGTGCAGAAGCCCTGTCCGCCCGCATCGACCACGCCTGCCTGCTTCAAGATAGGAAGCAGATCAGGCGTGCGAGCGACGGATTGGCGAGCAGCCATGACCATCTCCTGCACGAGCGTGACCAGATCATCCCCGCGCTTCGCGCTTGACTGCGCCGTCTCGGCGGTCTCGCGCACAACGGTCAAGATGGTTCCCTCGACCGGCTTGAGCACGGCGCGATAGGCCAGTTGCTGCGCCGACTGCATCGCGGCGGCCAGATCAGTCGCGTTGAAGGTTTGCTTTTTATCAAGGCCCTGGGCCAATCCACGCAAAATCTGCGAGAGGATCACGCCAGAATTGCCACGCGCGCCGAGCAGCGCCCCATGTGCCAGTTTAGCGGCAATGATGCCTGCCGAGGTCTCCTGGCTATCGGCTATGGCGCGCGTGGCGGCCTGCATGGTCGCCGACATGTTGGAGCCGGTATCGCCATCGGGTACGGGAAAGACGTTCAGCGTGTTGATGGCGTCGCGGTGTTCAGCCAACCACGTGGTACCAACCAGCATGGCTTTCTTCAAGTCTTGCCCATCAAAAACGCTGATACGGCGCTGTTGCCGGGTATGCGCTGAAGAAGTTGTGGCGCGTGGTGTCTGTTCCTGCATGGTAGATAGTACCTACGTCTCTCTTATTCTGCGTCATTGGCCGCAGTAGTTTGTCCCGCGCTATGGCTCAATCCCTGTACATTCACATTGACCCGCGCAACCGGTACACCCAGCATCTTTTCTATTGAAAATTTGACGCTGCTCATGATATTGTGCGCGATCTCCGAAATACGCAACCCATACTCCAACGCTACATACACATCCAGCACGATATGCTCGTTGATGATGCGCACCTGCACCCCCTGGTTCAGATGCTCCGGCTCCAACAACACCGGCTGCCCGTAATGCAGGCGCGGCGCGGTGATACCCACAACGCCGTAACACTCGCTGATAGCCTGTACAGTGATGGTGTGTATAGCGTTGGGCAATACCTCAATTTTTCCCAGTGGCCGCGAGCCATTTTGCAGTGGGATAGCAGGTGTTCGTGACATGCGCCTTTTTCTCACTAACTCTTGCCAAAACGAGCCAACTCATGATATACTCGCATGGCATAAGAAGATGATCTCATATGTTATCATATTGATGCGTGATAACTGGTCTGAGAAACATTTGCAGTATATCAAAAGCAGCAGGGATAATCAAGGGAACAGCGCAACAGGGCTTGCCCCCCGCCCTGGAAAACCTGGATAGAGAGGAAAATAATCATGTTAGGTCGTTGTGAAGTATGCGAGCGCAAGCCGATGCACGGTAACAATTCCAACTTTTCACAGAAGCGCACGCGCCGTCGTTTCGTACTGAATGTGCAGCATCGCCGTCTTGAAATCAATGGCGTCACGCGCAATGTGAACATTTGCACGCGCTGCCTGCGCACCATGAGCAAGCTGCCAAAAACGAAGTAAGAAGCCGACATCAATCAGACAAAACTCGAAGAACCGCTCCCATCCTATATGGATAGCATACATTGAATGGGGGTGGTTTATTTTTCCTCCTTTGGACGCCCTCTTCGCATTCCTTCCGTAATATTTTTTGCTTGATAGAAAGGGCTTTCACTGGGAGCCAGAGTTTGTTTTCTTGACAATAGAACCCATAAAGGTCTGGTATGCATCCTGGTCTGAGATAGCAGGCACAAACCAAGAGATAGAGGGAGCTAAGTATATGGCAAGAGCGCATAAAACGTTTAGAACTGCTGACAACCCTGGAAAATTCCTTTCGGCATCTCGGGCATATAGTTCACCACACGGAATCTGATGCTTACCTTGAAATTACCTGGAATCACTTTGAATTGGGGGCTATGCACTGGCGAGGATGGTTGCTCTTTGCCCGCGTACATCTCCTTGATCATGTTCGTCAAATTCAGGCGATGAAGGTTTAACTGAGAAGAATATGGCGCGCAGGAGAAATGTCGTTGTATTACTCATTCTCAGTAGCGACTACCTCCTTTTAGAAAAGGATGAGTGATTACAAATTCACATTGGCTGACATGCCTCTCGCGCTGAACTTGTCTTGAAGCTTGCGGACAACTGGCTCATCAGGCCAGAGAATTTGGAGGCTTCTGAACGTGTCGAGTACCTCAGCATATCGTTGTTCATGCTTGATCTGCCATGCAATATCTTCGGCGGCCTCTAAATAGAGAGAACTTGCATCCAATTCTCTCTGTTTGACTGCGACCGATGCGACGTAATTCAGAAATTCAGCGCGATTCGCCTCTCGCAGCCCTGGTTGGGGTTGCATCATTGCGTATTGAGAGAATGCATTCCAGGCTTCTGTGTAGTGTCCGATATGCTTATTGGTTAGCCCATCCCATAAAGACATGGTGTTTTCACCGCTGTAAGCAAAGTGAAAACAAGGATCATTTTCTACCTGCTCTGGATAGGTGTCTTTAGCCAGGCCAAGATAGTAGAGTGCGTCGTCTGGCTGGTGACAATAGGCATTGGTTCCGGCTAAGCCTGCGTAAATGCGGCCACGTAAGAGGGGCGAAACTTGTGCAAAGTTCGGTAATGCTAGAGCCTCCTGGTAAGTCTGTAAGGCCTTGCGATCACGCCGTTCGTAATCAAACTTCACCGCAAGTCTTGCCAGCGCTGATGCTTCGAGATTGGGGTCGTTCGCCAGTTGTCCAAAGCGGCGCGCGGCCCGGCTATACGCTTCCATATGATCGAGTTTGCGGCGATGGTCGGCCAGAATAGTTGCGAGCAGGTAACTTTGTGATGTCAGATGCGCAGCTGTTTGTTGATGGACTGAGCTTTGAAGCGCAAGTGTTTCGAGCGTCGGAAGGTATGCAAAAAGAGTATGTTCGATAGTAGCGATTTCCTCATCTTTGAGCAACGCTCGACAGGCGGTAATACCTGCCGCACAAGCGGGCAATATTTCCTCTGCGGGAGCAAGATGCATATTTTCAATGCCAAATGCGGTTAACGCATACATCTGGATGGGGAATTTGGCGATAGCCTGCAATGCATGGCGACGTGAAATGTGAGTCTGATCGCTCTCATG
>DATLSI010000149.1:0-5745 GCA_035534255.1 Ktedonobacteraceae bacterium
TATTGCTTCTGGAAGTCAAGATAAGACAGCGCAGGTATGGAGTGCAACTGACGGAAGCCCTCTGTACACCTATAGTAAACATACGAGTACGATAAATGGCCTGGCCTGGTCGCACGATAGCAAGCTCATTGCCTCTGGAAGTGAAGATACTACAGTACAATTATGGGATTCACTTAGTGGAAGTACCCTCTACACCTATCCTCACCACAACCGCTCAGTGGTATCTGTAGCGTGGTCGCCTGTTGGCAATATGATTGCATCAGCAAGCGAGGATACCACAGTACAGGTGTGGTCGGCAGGATGATTTTGGAGATACATACCTACTCAATCACAATCCTGCCCTCGGTCACAGAATCGTCATCGTGAACCAGGAATACTCTGCTATAGGGTGGTTCGGGATAGAAGCGATGGGAGAAGATGATATACAGGATTTTGCTGAGCTTCGCGTAATCTTTGTCGCGGCGCGAAGGGTAAGCCTCGCTCTGGGGGTGTGAGTGATAGTAGATCATCTCGCCGTCGTACTCTTCGATATCGTCAAAGATATCCAGTAACGTCTCAGGCGCGATGATGGAGAAATCGTCGGGCTGCTCGGCGGCGTTGGTGGTCGGGTAGTGCTTGACTACCTGACCATCTTTGCTGCCCAGCGCGCCGCAGGCTTCATTGGGGTAGCCCGCCACAATGTGCGCGACCATATCGTCATACAAGGCTTGAGGGATACGCACTACAAAGAGTTCGCCAGCTACCATAACAATTTTTCCTCTAAAGCGTCTTCCAGTTGATCTAAATCGCGTGTCCACAGGTCTTCGCTGAGATATTTCCAGCCGCCATCGGCGAGGATCACCACGATTTTGCCATGTTCCATAGTGGCAGCAATACGCAGAGCCGCGTGCAAGGCCGCGCCGCATGATGGTCCGGCGAAGATGCCTTCCTGATCTTTCAACTGGCGCGTGCGGCGCAAGGCATCGCCAGCAGATACAAGAATTTTTGCGTCGAGTAGAGATTGATCCAGCACCGGCGGCACGAAGCCATCTTCCAGGCTGCGCAGCCCCTGCACGCCTTCGCCCTGCATTGGTTCGGCAGCCACAATCTTGATGGCCGGATTGTATTCTTTCAAACGCCGCGCGTTACCTGTGAGCGTGCCGCCAGTGCCGAGACCGGCCACGAACACATCCAGGTCCGGCACATCTTGAATAATTTCAACCGCCGTACCCTCGTAATGGGCGCGTGGATTGGCATCGTTGCCATACTGGTACAGCATGACATAACGATCATCGGTACGCGCGAGTTCCTTGGCACGTTTTACCGCGCCGTTGCTGCCCTGTGTGCCATCAGAATAGATAATGCGCGCTCCGTACAATTCGAGCATTTGCCGTCGTTCCTGCGTCACATTGTCAGGCATAACGGCCACAAATTGATAGCCCTTGACACGCGCAATCATCGCCAGCGCAATACCCGTGTTGCCACTGGTCGGCTCCAACAGAATAGAGCCAGGCACAAGCCTGCCACTGGCTTCAGCCTCTTCGATCATCTTTTTAGCGATGCGATCTTTGATGCTGCCGGAAGGATTGACGCCCTCTAACTTGGCAAAAATCTGCACACCTGGACGCGGGCTAAAACTTTTTAGTTCGACAAGAGGCGTGTTTCCGATGGTATCAAGGATGCTATTATAGCGCATGAATTCCCCCCTGGGCGGGCAAGATTAGCGTCCGCCCGCCATGGCAGGCAACAGGATGACGGTATCGTTGGGACCAACGCTGGTTTCCAGCCCTTCAAGGTAGCGCACATCCTGGTCATTGACATAGACATTAATAAAACGACTGAGACTCTCTTCCGGCTGAATCTGCTCTTTCAACGCGGGAAAACGCGTATACAGATCGGCCAGCACCTCGGTAAGTTTGCCACCCTGGGCAGTCACCTGTTTCGAGCCACCTACTGAGGCGCGCAGAACAGGCGCGAGACGAACGGTTGCCATAGAAACGCTCCTTATTTATGTTTATTTGTAGGGACGCGATGCATCGCGCCCTTTGGGTTATCGATTGGGGAGACGCGATTTACCGCGTCCTTTTGGGTCATCGATTGAGGGACGTGATTTACCGCGTTCCGACGGGGACGCGATAAATCGCGTCCCTACACATGTAAGATAGGTCTTACGAACGCACCGGCATTGCGCACACATCGGCATACGTCGGCAGGCCATCCAGGTGGGCATGCTCACCACAGGCCGGGCAATTGGGGTCGCGGAAAAGGCGCAATTCACTGAACTCGCCAGCCAGACCATCGTAGGTCATCAAACGGCTAACCAGCGGATCGCCGATACCCAGCAAGAGTTTGATCGTCTCCGTTGCCTGGAGCAGCCCGACGATACCAGGCAAAACGCCCAGCACACCGGCTTCGGCACAACTTGGAGCCAGCGCGGGTGGGGGCGGCTCTGGATAGAGGCAGCGATAACACGGCCCCTCGTATGGTTTGAAGACGGTCAATTGCCCCTCGAAGCGGAAGACGCTGCCATGCACCACCGGTTTGTTGGCCTTCAGCGCGGCATCGTTCAGCAGGTAGCGTGTAGGGAAGTTATCGGTTCCATCAAGGATAACATCGTAGTCGGCAATAATACGCGCCACGTTGGACTCGTCCAGCCGTTCGATATAAGTTATCACCTTCACATCGGGGTTCAGTGCTTCGATAGTTTGGCGCGCCGATTCGGCTTTATACTGCCCTATGCGACTGGTGTTATGAATAATTTGGCGCTGTAGATTGCTCTCTTCCACCGTGTCCGCGTCGATGATACCGATAGTACCAACACCAGCAGCGGCCAGGTAGTATGCCGCCGGAGAACCGAGGCCGCCCGCGCCGATCAAGAGCACGCGCGAATCGAGCAGTTTGAATTGACCCTGCTCGCCCACTTCAGGCACGAGCAAATGACGGCTATAGCGTTTGTTCTGCGCTTCGGTCATGGTGCGCGGCTGCACAAAGGGCAAACCAGCGCCTTTCCACTGACCAAAGCCGCCCGACATGGAGATGGCGTTCTGATAGCCCATCTGCTTGAGCGTGTTGCCGGCCATGAGAGAACGCACACCACCCGCGCAGTACAGCACCACCGTCTTAGACCTGTCGGGAACCGCCTCTTCTATCTGCAATTCGAGAAAACCACGCGGCACATGCACCGCGCCAGGGATATGCCCCTCGTTCCATTCATACTTTTCACGCACATCTACTAAGACGACGTCTTGCTCCTCGCGCCCAGCTTCGTGCTGCTCGGCCAGAGCCTCATTGACCTGTGCAGGCGTCCATTCTTCTACCTGTTTGCGCGCCTGCCGCAAGATATCACGGGATGCTTCGCCCATGTGTTGTTACCTCTTACTTATAGTTGATAATGTGTATCAACTTACTTAATAACGCTCTAAGAGAGAGTACCATGCTGTTTTTCAGCTTGTCAAGGAAATATTCGATGCCGGAGGAGCCACAACATTGGAGCTTACCTTTTATTAGCATAATCACAATTTATAACGTGAATGCAGGCATATTTATTCCCTGCCAGCAAGCCTTGCAATTTGCATGACTGGCTGCTAATCTGTATTCACCAGGGGTGTCCCTACTGATCATTATCACTTTTCCGAAGACAGGAGCGCACAACCATGACCGAACAGGGCGACATCATCATCATTGGCGGGGGCGTGATGGGCGCGAGCATCGCCTATCACCTTGCGAAGCAGGGAGACGGGAAGATTATCTTGCTTGAGCGGCAGGGCCTGGGCAATGGCACGACGGGACGTTCGGGCGCTATCGTCAGACAGCACTACTCCAACGAGTTTTCCATTCGTATGGCAAAAGCAAGCCTGGCCGTTTTCCAGCAGTTCGATGATCGCATCGGCGGCGATTGCGGTTTTGTTACGACGGGCATGGTAGTGATGTCTGACGAAGAGGGAGCTGACGCGCTGCGCGCCAATGTACAGATGCAGCAAGAACAGGGTGTGAACACGCGCATCATCAGCGCGGACGAGGTTGGCGAGGCCGCGCCGGGTTACAGTGGATCAGGAGTCGCGCTGGCTTGCTACGAACCAGAAACAGGCGTTGCAGACCCAATGGCTACTACTTACTGCTTCGCGCAGCGCGCGCGCGATCATGGCGCGATCACACGCGAAGGAGTGACCGTCACGCGTATTACCAGCGATGGCAAGGATAGCGAGCGTGTCAGCGGCGTGCAAACCACACAGGGGAATATCCAGTCGCCCATCGTGATACTGGCGGCCAATGTATGGAGCGTCGCGCTGGCACAGTCGCTCGGAATCGCCCTGCCGATTACTCCCACGCGTCACCCGATGATCGCGCTGCGCCGCCCCAACGATTTCGGAGGTCGCCAGGGCATGCACGCGGTGGGACTTGATCTGACGCGCCAGATTTACTTGCGGCCCGATAGCGGTGGTATCACACTGGTTGGTTCGACTGAAAACGTCTACGCGGCAAGTGACCCTGATGGCTATGCCCAGGGGCTGACAGAAGCGGAGATTGCCCATTTCCGCACTATGTCCGCGGGCAGCATCCCCGCGCTGGCACGCGCCGTACCGCGCGGCGGCTGGGCAGGCATTTACGATGATACACCCGACTTCCATCCAATCCTTGACCGTCTGCCGGCTTGCGATGGACTCTACTGCGCGGCTGGCTTTAGTGGGCATGGCTTCAAACTTTCTCCCAGCGTCGGCCAGTGGATGGCGCAATTTGTCCTGACCGGCTCTAAACCGCAGGATATGCAGCACTTCACCTTTGACCGCTTCGCCAGTGGCAAAGAAATTCGACCGCGTTACTCTTCAGGTGTCCTGGGGTAAACTACCGCCAGAAAGAGTGACTGGAAGCCGATTACAAGCCGCTTTTCTCTGCACTTTGCAGGGCAGTTCTCGCGGCAAGGGGAGGCTTCCGATCCGACAGAAGTGGCAGACTACTCTTCGGCCACGACGCGGCTCAAGAAAATCAACGCTCGTAGCCCTGGCCGCTCGCTGCGTGTCGGAGACTCGAGGCCCGCATGGAGGGTCGATTGAGGATGTCAACCCTGGCGGCGGTTCAACCCCCAACGCTTTGGCGGCGGATAGGCGTATCGGGCAATCGTCGTCGACACCCAGCCGATACAGAAGCCGAAAAAGACCAACAGGATGGTCTGCGCGCCCTCGCTGCCCCGGATCGTCCGTGCGAGTATGAGAACAACCGCCCAGGCGATGGCGAGGCCAGCGCTGTAGATCCAAAAGTTTCTGAATCGAAGCATCTTCTATTCCTGTTCCTTTCGAAGGACACAATTTACAACTCCTCGTCCGTAGGAACCTTGATGGGGGAGAGTCGCATCCCAACCGGAAGTGTCTCATTTTCAGCTTGGAGTGCGGCTCTCCCCTTCCTCAGAGCATCATTCCCCTGCTCGTCCCTTTATGACCTGTCCCTGGGAATATCGCTATATGTTATATCTAAAATAGCATATCGCAATATTCTTGTCAAGGGCTGAACCGTGAAAAATGGGCCAGAAGAAGGACATGAATCCCTTCTGCTCATGCTTCGCGCTGATTGCTCACTCTTCACGCTTATTACCACTATCTTATAAAGGCCTGGCCTGTGTACCTGAGTGGAATTGGTAAATTCGGCCAATCCTCGACCAAATCAAACCGAATGATCGACATTTTGGCTCAATGATGGGACCAGCCCACGGACTTCCCCTGGCTGTGCTTGTAGCGCGAGTACACTGTTCTGTAGAGATGGAAATTCATGGAT
>DATLSI010000150.1:0-9364 GCA_035534255.1 Ktedonobacteraceae bacterium
TGCCGATGCGTCGAATCCCCTCTTCGATATGCTCCTCTTCGGGAAAGCCAAAGCTCAGCCGGAAATGCTGTTGACCACCACCATCAACGTGAAATGGTTCGCCAATCACCAGAGCTACCCGCTCGCTCGCCACTTCGCGCAGAAGCGCGCGCGCCCGCAAATCTCCAGGCAGACGACACCAGAGGTGGAAACCACCCACAGGCCGGTTCACACGCACCTCGCGCGGCCAGTGCGCAGCTATCGCCTGGAGCATCAGGTCGCGTTTACGGTGGTATACCTGGCGCAGCATAGCCAGGTGATCGTCCAGCAAATCCCGCCGGATGACTTCCGAAACGGCCCACTGCCCGATAGTGTTGGTATTCAGATCAAAAACCTGCTTGTGCAGCGTCAGGCGCTCGATCATAGGTTCAGGCGCGGCCAGCCACGCCACGCGCAGGCCCGGCGCCAGTATTTTTGAGAACGTGCTCAGATAAAGCACCTGTCCGGCGCTATCCATGGCCTTCAAAGGCTGCGGCTGCTTCCCCTCGAAGTACATCTCGCCATACGGGTCATCCTCTAAAATCGGCGTTTGATAGCGCCTGGCAAGCAGGAGCAAGCGGCGGCGGCGTTCTGGTGACATAACAGCGCCCGTAGGATTCTGAAAAGTTGGCTGCGTATAAATCAACCGTGGTCTATGGCGTACCAGGATCGATTCCAACAAATCAACGCGCATACCTTCGTTATCGGTCGGCACACCAATCACACGCGCATTCAGGGCGCGAAATGTCTGAATAGCGCCCAGGTAGGTCGGCACTTCAACGACTACCTCATCGCCCGGATTAAGCAAGAAGCGGCCAACCAGCCCAATACCCTGCGTCGAGCCGGAGAGAATCAGAATGTGCGGTGTATCCACAACCACGCCGCGCGCGCGCATTCGCGCGGCAATGCTCCTCCTTAAGCTCTGCAAGCCCTCGACCGGGCTATAGCCAAGCGCAGACTGCCGCGCCTGCAGCAGTTCATCGGCAAACACCGACCGCAGCATTTCAGCCGGCAGAAGATTAGTTGCGGGCGTACCTGTCGCGAGCGAGATGATTTCTTTGCGGTCGCCCGACGATGCCAGCTCGCTCAGCAAGTGAGCGTCAGGACCCAACGCCTCGCGCTCACCTGCCGGAAGACCAAGCAGCCAGGAAGCAGTCTCAGGCTCATACGCGTCAACATCATAAGGGTAATGACTCCGCCGTACCAGCGTCCCGCGCCCAACGTGTCCCTCGATCAGACCTTCGCTGGCAAGCTCATTATAGGCATTCATTACCGTCGTGCGATTGACGCTCAACTCACTGGCCAGCGCGCGCTCCGTAGGCAAACGCACCCCCTCAGCAAGTTCACCTGAAAGGATGGCCTCGCGCAGGCCCATACAAATTTGCCGGTACAAAGGTATCCCACTTCCACGATCCAGGGTAATTAACGTCGAAATGGGAGCCGTAAATACCGGTCGCGGCTCAGACGAAGGGGCATGTTGTCTCATCTATTTCTCCTGATTGGCTCACACCAATCTAAGTATAACCTATTTTTCAGACGCAAACCATAGCCAATTGGTTGGTATCATTCTCAACCAATTGAAAGGACATCAGGCAGACAGACTCACAGTTAAAACACATGTCAAAGCATACCAGAATAGCTCAAACATCCTGAAATTTGGTATTCTGACAAATTCTGAGTATCATATCATATAAGATTGGTGATTTTGTGTTGCCTATGTGGAAAAGTGAGGGGTAATTTGGATACAGACCATCAGAACGAACACGAACAGAGCAAACCTTCGGACGAGCAAACCCTGCAAGTATTACAAGAGATGCTTGCAGCCAGTGACGTAGTAGCACCCGGTGTGCCTATTGTGCGCGCCAACACTCCGCGCCCGATTTCATTCGCGCATCCAACTTCAAAAAGCGCGCAGACAGCACCGGCAGCAATCTTTCCCGCCGCGGCGGACTTTCCCGTTGAAGCGCCCGCCGCCCCACCCTTGCCAGAAGAACTGGAAGACGGCGAAGGCAGCACGCCCACAGCTGCCGAGTCCATCCCATCACCGGTTACGGCTGTGCAGCCTGTTGTAAAACAGTCGGAATATACATGGTTATTTGAATATGGTCTGGAAATGGACGCTGAATATCTCAATAGCCCCACCCGCCTGAATGGTCAGGCGCGTATCTATGGTCCGGCTGTCCTCAAAGGCTATCGCATTGAAGGCATCGAGTTGCGCAATGGGCAGACCACTGTTACTCTCGCCAGAGGTCTCTCGCCCGAACATGAAGTCTGGGGCATCCTGTATCGCATTCCACGCCACCTGGCTGAACAGAACGACCATGAACTCTCTGCCCTTGACAGGGTGCATGCAGCCTATTCATACACAGCTACACCCGTTGCCGCGCTGGAAATCTATCGCAAACGCCTGGTACCATGCATCACGTACATGCTCTCAGAAGCAGTCCGGCAAGACCAGGCACTCTATTCGCCAGCCACGTCTTTAGACCAGCCCTTTAGCCAACAGCTACTCGAAATTGGCAGGCGACAGAAATTGCCAGAAACCTACCTGGCGGAACTTTCTGTACTCACAAGGCAGCATAGAGAGCCAACAATCACCGGGCCGCTGCAAACAGATCAGAACACCGAGCCGCTACCGGTTATCACGGCAAGTCCCGAGCAAAAGCATGTTCCTGTCAATATGCTTTACCCGTCGCCGACCATACCATCCAAAGGCTGGTTGCTTGCCCTGGCCATCTACGTGGTGGGATTGCTCATGGCGACGCTCGCGCTCGCTGTCATGCAAGCCCTTGGCTACTGGCCCCAGGTGTTCAACGCCAGTTTCACACCGCTTGGCGTTCCCTGGTATATGCTGCTCTACGGACTACTGGGCGGTTGCATGAGTTGCATTATAACACTTGGACGACGCACTTCCTCTACACCGCCCGGCTTCGTCATCCTGACCTGGTTTACACGGCCCTTTGTGGGCGCGATACTGGCCGCGCTGGCCTATCTTGTATTAACAAGCGGCATGTTTGTCATCAGCATCGCGCCAGAACAACGCTATGCTCTATTCTCATTGGTAGGAGCTATCGCGGGTTTAAGCGAAGGGTGGCTACTCTTCAGGCAAAAAATAACCCGCTGACTTTAATTGCTGACCTTGTAGGAGTTAATTGGAGAGTGTACAATGTGCATCATTAAGCGCATCGCGGCAATGTCTCTCTAGAATGTCATCAGTTTACAGTATCATCGCTGATACCACCACTGAGTGGGAGGAAAACAGATGCCAACCTACATTAGCCTGGTGAACCTCACTGAACAAGGATTCAGAGAAGTCAAAAACGCTCCCGAACGTCTAAAATTTTTCGATGAAGCGGCGAAAGAAGCTGGTGGAAAGCTAATCGGCTTCTATCTTGTCATGGGGCAGTATGACTACATCGTAATCACCGAAGCTCCCGATGACCAGACAGCGGCCCGCCTCATCCTGGGCACCATCGCGCAGGGTAGCGTGCGCTCGCAAACGATGCGTGCATTCCCGCGCGAGGAGTTTGAAATCATTGCCCGTGGGATGTAAAACCGGGGAGGACTAAGGCCTTCGTCCCTCCCTACAATTCATCGGCCGGGAAGATTGCGCGCACCAGGCGTTCAGGGTCGTGACGAGCCAGTCTATCACCCTCCAGGTTCAGGTGTTCAATGACAACGTTTGGCACCAACCGCGTCAGTTGCGCGCGATCCACTATGACCGGATCGCTCTTCTCCTCCGCGTACATCTCCAGGACATCCGCCTGGAACGGGCCATCATTGACAATCACACGATCGACACGCCCACCAAGGTAACGATGAATCTGCTTCACGAAGTCTGAGGTTTTGTACCCATCAGTTTCCCCGTGTTTGGTCATCAGGTTACACACATAGACCTTCTCCGCCTCTGACTCCCGCACGGCACGCGTAATATCGCGCACCAGCAAGTTTGGCAACAGGCTGGTAAACAAATCCCCCGGCCCGATTATAATCGTATCGGCTCGCCTGATAGCTCGCACCGCCTGCGCGCAGGCAGGCACGTCCTCCGGGTCCAACCGCACGCGCACGATGGGAGAAAGCTCCCCTGTGTTCTTCTTGCCGCGCGTGTCGATCTCGGTCTCATCACAGATCGCGCTGCCATCTTCCAGGTCAGCGCAAATCATGGTCTGCATGAGGGTAACTGGGATGACGCGACCAGAGCAATTCAAGAGTTCCTGCGCATCCTCAAGCGCGAGCAGTAGATCATCATTATTAATATCCTGCAAACCCTTGATGATGAGATTGCCCAGGCTATGACCGCCTACGCCTCTCTGACTCACATCGACATCATTGGATTGCTCGAAGCGATGCATAAAGATTTCTCGCCATAAGGCCCCGTTATGGGCTAATGCCACCAGAGACATACGCAAATCCCCCAGCGGCAGTTGACGGCGAAACTCGTCCATCAACCTGCGCGAACTCCCCCCGCTATCTGACATAGTCACTATCGCACTAATGTTAAATGGATACTTTTTTAGATGCGAGAGAAGGGCAAACGTCCCGGTGCCTCCTCCAATGGTGACAACCCGCCGTCCCGCATATCGGTCTCCTGTGCGATGGAATCCTGGCACGTTGGTTCTCCTCTTGCTGATCTCAGGTTCGTCGCTCAAAATACGTTTCCTCTCCAATGTACATTATCACCACCCGCTCACCCCAGGTGGGATCAAAAACAGGGGGATACTACGGCGTTCAATGCATTGCAATCTTCCCCAAAGTCTATCATGCCCACTTACCCCATGCAAGCAAACAGGCTTCACAAAAATGTGATGTCAAACCCCTTGACAGATAACGATATATCGTTATAATAGAGTACAGATAACGATATATCGTTATCTGTACAGAAAGGAATATCACACATGTTTGGCAACCATTTTGCTTATGAATTTCAGGGAAATAACGAAGAAGGATGGGTTCCCCCCTGGTTACGCCGCGCGGGGCCTGGCCCTCGTTTCTTCACCATGTGGCGCGGACGCGGACCGTTCGGCCCCGGCGGTCCCTTTGGTCCAGGTGGAGGCCCAGACGGGCCAGGAAGAGAAGGTGGTCGCTTCTTTGGACGCGGCGATATGAAATTTGCCCTGCTCACGCTGCTACAAGAGCGGCCCATGCATGGCTACGAAATGATCAAGGCGCTGCAAGAGCATTCAGGCGGGTTTTATACCCCCAGTCCCGGTTCCATCTACCCCACTTTACAAATGCTGGAAGAGGCGGGTTATGTCACTGGCAGCGAAGTCGAGGGGAAAAAAGTCTATACTATCACCAGCACGGGCCGCGCGCTACTCGCGGAACGCCCGCACAACGAGGAGGGTTTTGCTGGTCCTCCCTGGATGCGCCGTCATGGCCCAGGCGGTCGCGCTGCGCGACCAGAAATATTAGCACTAAGAAGCGAGTCGATGGAATTGGCGCGTCTCTTCGCCATCGCTGGCCGTT
Organism: Ktedonobacteraceae bacterium; assembly: GCA_035534255.1. Classification (GTDB taxonomy): domain Bacteria; phylum Chloroflexota; class Ktedonobacteria; order Ktedonobacterales; family Ktedonobacteraceae; genus CF-113. The sequence goes on from DATLSI010000150.1 coordinate 5,485, forward strand.
CCTCCATCAGCAACCCGGAACAACTGGCGCGCCTGCGTGGGATCATGGAGCGCACGCGTCGCGAATTGAACGCGCTCATCTCCGGCGAATCATCCCCCCAGGAACAGGCTACTCCTGCTCCCGATCAGTCCGCGACACCAACCGTAGACCAGGCGTAAATACTTCCCTTGCCGGTGAGCCAGTTGAATCTCTGGGTCATTCGTTTATTGCAGGCTACATAAAAAAGTGTTATCCTATTCTAAAGGGATGAAGCTCCCCTTTTGGAAAAATCCGAACTGCTGATGACGGCTGATGGCTTCTACGAGAAAAATGTAGGGTCTGTCAGCTTTTTTTATGCGCGTCGCTTCCAGAGGGGAGATTTTTTATGGCCCAGGAGGTTTTTCCATGATTTTCCACAGCATACTATTTGAAAGAACTGAAGACAATATTACGTTGGTTGTTTGAATTTACATGGGCGACTCGCCCAAAAGGGGGAGCCAATGTCTGCGACGGCCTTTTTACGCACTACAAACGAGACGAAGATATTCTATCCTTTGATGAAGTAATATGCTATACTTCAAGAAGTTTATTTTTCAGGGAGGGATTATAGATTCATGTCACAGCCATCGGATTTTGATCGCACGCTTCGTCGTATACGCCTGATGCTCGAAGAGGGGCAGGAAGAGGACGCCCTGGCACAATTGGATGCCATTCAGGCTGATACCCCGGAGCAACTAAAGGAAATCAATTATATTCACGCGAGGTACAGCATCCAGAAAGAGCTTTGGAACCAGGCAGTTTCTTATCTTTCGCTGCTCTATGATGCGGCTTCCATCGAAGATGGTTGGGTTGATGCCAGTCATACTGAACGCGAACGCCGCGCATTTTATTTGCTCTGGCTTGGCATGGCCGCGGTGAACCTTTCGCGCTACGAGGACGCCTCGCAGCACTACACGCAATGCCTGAAGATTCTTCAGTTGCGCCGCGTGCATCTTCCCAGAGTGCGTATAAAGGCGCTTATTGGCCTTGCTATGACATGCATTCCCTCCGGCTTTTACGCAGTTGCCATCCAGCATTACCAGGAGGCGCTGAAGGTCTGCTCAAAAGAGAAACTTGAACACCAGCTTAAAAAAGATATGGCGGATATCTATCACGGCCTCTCTGATGCCTACCGTCTTACAGGTGACTTCGACCGCGCGCGAACCTATGGCAATATGGCATTGCAAATGTATGAAGAGCTTTCCGAACGCTACTTTGTGGGTCGCATGTATAATCTTCTTGGCAGGATCGCTTTCCATTTAGGCGAAAACCAACTGGCCGCCGAACACTACATGGAATCACTCTCTATCGCCACCCTCGACAACAGGCCAGGCATGCAGATGGTCAACTTCGTCGCAATCGCGGATTTACGCCTATCGGAGAATCGCCTGGATGAAGCGCAGCGCTATTGTCAACGCGCGCTAGAAATTGCTGAACAAATACAGCGTGACCATCATCTCTGCGGCATGATGTATTTGGTCTGTGGCAAAGTTGAGCAACAAAAAGCGACACTGGCACAGGGACAGGATGCCCGTTTTCATCTTGAAGAGGCCTTAGATATCTATAAGAAGGCGGAAAAAGAACTGACACAGACGCAGGCCACAACCCATCTCTCTGAACTCTATGGGAGATGCGCGGAAGTGCATGAAGCCCTGAACCAGCCCCAGGCCGCCCTGACTTGCTGGAAAACAGCTTTCGATGTTGTCGCCAACCCTAAAGGCACTGGATGGTATGAATAGGATCTAATGATGGAGATGCCCAAAATAAGCCGACCAGTCTGGATTATTTGGGCATCTCCATCATTACATTTTTAGACCGATCCTGGCCTGTAATTCGCTGGCCACGCTGTATGGGTCGCGTTCTCGTGTAGTAATATCTTCGATCAGCACGCGCCATTCTTCCTCGGTCACAGTTTGCCGCAAAGCGTTCATCATTTCATGCACCAGTAGAGCATTCACCTCGCTGCGCACCTGGCGCTGCGCTCTCTGCGAGAGCATTCCACTCTCCACAAGATAGGCATAATGTTCTTGAACCGCGTCCACTACTTGCGTGATGCCCTGGTCTTTGATGGCCGACGTTTTAAGCACAGGGATACGCCAGAATGGTTTTGACTTATCATGCTGGCGGCGCGCGGGATCAAGGCTAAGTAGCATAGCCAGTTCAGCGGCCGTCTGGTCCGCGCCTGGTTTATCTGCCTTGCTCACCACGAAAATATCAGCGATTTCCAGGATACCTGCCTTGATAGCCTGCACCTCGTCGCCCATGCCCGGCGCTGCCACAACCAGCACCGTCTGCGCGGCGCGCATCACCTCGACCTCCGCCTGCCCGGTGCCAACCGTTTCAATGATGATGGGATTATATCCCGCCGCGTCCATCGCCCGCACAACATCGCGCGTTGAAGCCGAGAGGCCGCCTACACTGCCCCGGCTGGCCATACTGCGTATGAACACATTGGGATCGCCCGCCAGTTCCATCATGCGTATGCGATCACCCAGGATAGCTCCACCGCTAAATGGGCTGCTTGGATCAACGGCAACCACCCCAACTTTGCGCTCGCGCTTGCGTAGTTCGCGCACCAGGTGCGTCACCAGCGTACTTTTACCCGCGCCCGGCGCGCCCGTCACGCCGACGATCTGCGCCTTGCCAGCATGCAGGTGAAGCTCAGCCAGGTAGCGGCGCGCCACCGGCATATCATTTTCAATCAGCGTCACCATACGAGCCAGCGCGCGGCGATCGCCATTCAGCAATCGTTCAACGATATTTTGCAAGACCCACCTACACGTCCGCTGTCAGGCGGTCTACCTGAATATTGGAACGCACAAAGTTGATGATTTCCTCAGTCGAAGTGCCAGGCCCAAAACAGCCCTTGATTCCCATCGCTTGAATAGTCGGCAAATCCTCGTCGGGTAGAATGCCGCCAGCCGCGACCAGCACATCATCGACTTGATTTTCTTTTAACAGATCCATCACCCTGGGGAAAATTGCCATGTGCGCGCCGGAAAGGATGCTCATTAAAATAGCGTCTACGTCTTCCTGAATGGCTGCTTCTACGATCATTTCAGGCGTCTGGCGAATACCAGTGTAAATCACTTCCATACCCGCGTCACGCAGGGCGCGCGCGATCACTTTGGCTCCTCGATCATGTCCATCCAGACCCGGCTTGGCTACTAATACACGTATTGGGCGAATTTCAGTCATTTGACATGACTCCTTTGTCACCACTGTCTTCCACTAAAGCGGATGCGTAAAGCGCGCGAATGGCACGCTCCAACACCTCATAGATGCTGGTGATCTTCTCATTCCATTCTACAACGGCGCCCGCGCTGCTGCAAGCAGACATCATCAGCCTGGCCTGCTCAACGACAGGCCGTCTTCGCTCCGCTTCGACCAACGGCACCGGCAAATTTGCCAACACGCGCTGCTCGATCTGCGGCTGCACCCACTTATAAGCCGTGTGCAAATTATAAACATACTCACGCAGCAACCGTGAATTGAGCAGCGCCAGCAAGAAATAGAGCATATCATCATCTTGCTGCTCCCGCGCATGCAACAAGTACAACGTTTGCAGCGCCACGTGTCCCCCGCTATCCAACGTGGCCTGCAAGCGATCAGTGCTTTTCACCACCAGCAATTTGGGCAACAGGTAGCGCGTCAATGGCTTCGTAACGGCGTCGCGCTCAATCCACCAGCTTCCCCGCGGCACACAATACGGGCGTACATCCACCCCTCCGCGCAAAACCGGGTAGCGAGCGGGGCCAGCATTGTCAGCGCCGGCGGGACCAGGGCGACCGCGAGGGTCGCCCCAACCATATACGGTTGCAGACGATACGGCATCGTGTATGGTAGGGGCGACCCTCGCGGT
>DATLSI010000151.1:0-28141 GCA_035534255.1 Ktedonobacteraceae bacterium
GCCCCTACCCTGTACGGGTGAGGTATTGCGTTCGTATAGGATAGGGGCGCGGGCTTGTCCCCGCCCTGGCTGGGGCGCGAGGCGTCCCTACTGTTATTTAGAAATAGAGGATACTATGTCTTCGGTAGATATCCTGAAGGAAGTTGCTGCTGAGGTCGCGGTCTGTACCAAATGTGATCTCTGCAAGGGCCGCACGAAATCTGTTCCTGGCGAAGGGAGCCCGCAGGCCAGCATCTTATTCATCGGTGAAGGACCTGGTTTCAACGAAGATAGGCAGGGTCGCCCGTTTGTTGGACCAGCAGGACAATTTCTCGAAGAACTGCTGGCGAGCATCAACCTCAAACGCTCTGACGTATTTATCACCAACGTGGTAAAGTGCCGCCCGCCCAATAACCGCGACCCCGAACCGGGCGAAATCGCGGCCTGCAACGACTACCTCGACCGCCAGATCGCCGCCATCAATCCCGGCGTCATCGTGACGCTTGGTCGCCACTCGATGGCGAAGTTCTTCGGCAGCGAGAAAGTCAGCGTTATTCATGGCCGCGCCCGTAAAATCGATGGACGCGTCTGCATCGCCATGTATCATCCCGCCGCCGGTTTGCACCAGGCCAGCCTGAAAGATACTATTCGCGCCGACTTCAAAAAGATTCCCATGATTATCGCGGAAGCCGAGCGCATGGCAGCCGAAAGCAAGCAGACTCCTGAACCGCCCAAAACCAAAGAAGAACCTCCGCAGCAGATGGCGATGTTCTAAGAGGAGAGCGATTAAAAAGTCGCTCTCCTCATTGCATTTTTCTTCTTGTGTATATTGTAATTGTTATATATACTCATATACAGGGGAGAGTGTCCTTCGATCTCAGGAGGTGTGTATGCAAGCACGGCAAACACGGCAAGCACGCATCAAGCAAGTCATTTTGCCTGGATTGTTCGTCCTGCTACTGGCGCTCGTCATCGCCTTCAACCCTTTCTCGGCCAGAACTTCCCTCGCATATGCGACCTGGACGGGCACAACGACCGGCTGGTCAAATGTGCGTACAGGCCCCACTACCGGGTCCAGCATTGCGGCTGCCTATGCTCCCAACACAGTCGTAACGGTGTACGCAACGGTCTCAGGGCAGATTGTCTGGGGAGGTATCTCCAACTGGTATCGTATTTCCAAGTTCAGTAACAGTCCCCTGTATATCTATGGCGGGCTGGTTGTCTCGTCAAGCAGTCCCGGTAGTGGTAGGCAGCCGACGCCCGCGCCCTCGTCTTCGGGCAAGGAGATCGTAGTAAGCCTCTCCCACCAGTGGATGTGGGCTTACCAAAACGGGCATGAAGTGTACAATGCGGCTGTCATGACCGGACGTCCTTCGCTGCCGACTCCGACAGGCACCTACCATGTCTTCTTGAAGCTGCATCCCACGTGGTTCACGTCTTCGTGGCCGCCTGGATCGCCGTACTGGTATCCAGCCACCTTCATCAACTACGCGCTGGAGTGGAAAGCAGGCGGATTCTTCCTGCATGACTCCTGGTGGCATACCGTGTATGGACCTGGCACGAACGGTTGGCACTATGATCCGAAATATGGCTGGCAATGGGGATCGCATGGGTGCGTTGCCATGCCGCTGTCAGCCGCCGCCTGGCTTTACAACTGGGCACCCATCGGCACAACCGTGCAGATTAACCCGTAACGATCAATTTGATGAGCAATGACGCTACTCGGCCGCCGTTGCTCCCACCACGAATGCATCCACCGCGCCAATTTTACCGCGCCAGTAGGGAACCTTGATCTTGTGGCCCCCGCTCATGATGATGACATCACGCAGGTGGATGTAGCGCGAAACGATGGGCAAACCTTCGGGGCCGATGTCCGGTTGATCTCTGGACGGCACCAGCGCGACATAGTAATTGCGCAGCGCATCCGCCGTTTCAGGATCGTGTTCCCGGTGCAGTTCTTCATTCATATCGATGTAGAACTGGGCATAGCGCAGCGTACTAACCATGACACCAAATACCAGCAGACCGCCTATCTGGAGCATCATTTCGATCTCCAGGTCTTGCTGCTCCACCACGCGCGCCCACATTTGCAGCGCGAAATCCTGTTCGCCGTATTCCTTGAGCCACAGGTTGCGCCGCTCTACGCGCGTTAAGGGGCGAAAGGCGGTCTCCGCGCCGTTCCCGCCCGCCTGTTCGGGTGACTCGGTCATTACAACAATCCTCCCGTGGGTAATCGTATCCTTTTCGTTCCATCACCCCTCTATTATCTCGTTTTTGTCAACCACCAGCGAGAGCGACCAGAATGGGGACGAGGGCGGATGGAATGCCAGGGCGGGGACAAGCCCGCGCCCTACCCTATACGGGTCGCTACCATTCGTAGCAAGGTACGGGCGTGGGCTTGTCCCCGCCCTTGTTATGGATTAGTCGTGGTGCAGCCATTGCCAACGCAAGGCTGCCGAAATGCACCCGAGCTATATACGGTGGGCATGGTGCCATCGATGAACCAGTCGGTGACGGTTGGCTCGCCTGGACGTGGCAACAGGCCGGTCAGCGCGGAAACCGTTCCCTGGTGGACATCCGGCGGTTTGACGAAATCATCAGGCGGGAAATTATAGTAGTGCGAGGCGTATTCCATCACATCGTGCCAGATGGGTCCGGCACCGGTAATGCCAATCACGTTAGCCATGGGGCTATTATCACTATTACCGGCCCACACGCCAACCGCCAGGTAAGGCGTATAACCCATCGTCCAGTTATCCTTGAAACTGTCGGTCGTGCCCGTTTTCGCGGCTGCCGGGCGATCCAGTTCGAGCGGGTTGCCGGGGAAAAACTCGTGATAGCGCGATTGTTTGTCTGAGAGGATACTGCTCATGAGAAAGGCCACATCAGGGCGAATAGCCTGTACGCCTTGCGGGTGCGCCTCATTATAATGGTAGAGCACTTGTCCCTGGCTACTGGTGATTTCCAGCACGCTCGTCTGGGGTAAGCGCAGGCCCTGATCGGCGAAGGTGGCATACGCGCCCGTCAAGTGCAGCAGGGATACCTCGGAGCCGCCAATCGCCATCGAGGGGCCATAGTCTGAGGACGGTTTGGATGAGATTTCCGTCAGGCCCAGGCGCGCCGCCATGTTCACCACGTTGGGGATGCCGGCGAACTCGATCGCATCGATGGCGGGGATGTTGATCGAGTTCGCGATGGCGTTGCGGATGGTCATCGGAAAGTTGTTCAGGAAAACGTCGCCATAGTTCGAGGGCGTGTAATACTTGACCGGATTACTGGAAACAAGGGTCGGGTAGGTGGTCTGGTGATTGGGTAAAATCATGGCCGGGTACCAGCCCATCTCGAAGGCGGTCGCGTAGACGATAGGCTTGAACGAGGAGCCGGGCTGGCGCAGCGCGGTGGCCGAATTGAAATTGCCCTCCACCTGCGGGCTTTTATCATTGTATTTGGCGCTGCCGTCCATAGCCAGGATTTCGCCGTTGACCGGGTTTTCAACGACGACGGCGGTGTTGTTGACATTGTTCTGCGTGTTCAAAGGACCATAGCAGCCCAGGTAGTTATCGCAGGTGCGCTGATAAAGATGGCTGTAGGCGATCTGCTCGACCTTCTGCTCCAGGGAAAGGTCCAGCGTCGTGTAGATGTTGTAGCCGCCGTTATACAGGTTTTGCGCGCCCAGCAGAGGAACCAGCACACTATCAATCACATACTGCACAAAATGCGGAGCCACGATCCCTTGCAGCGAGTTGTAGGACTGAAAGTTGAATTTCGCGCTTTCCGCCTCGGCAGCCTGCGCCTGCTTATTTGTAATCATTTTCAAAGCGACCATCGATTGCAGGACATATTGTTGCCGCGCGAGTGCGGCAGGCTTGTTCATAATGGGGTTATAATATGAAGGCGACTGTGGCAGACCGGCCAGCATGGAAGCCTGGGCCAGGTCAAGCTGCGAAGTTGCCGAAACACACAGGGTATGCGTGCATTTCGGGTGCAGGTTGAAGTAATCCTGCGCGGCAGCCTCGACTCCATAGTTGATATCGCCATAGTAGACCGTGTTCAGGTACATTTCCATGATCTTCCACTTAGGATATTGCTGCGTTAGACCATAGGCCAGCAGCGCCTCCTCACCTTTGACCTGGAATGTTCTGGGTTGATTTATGAAAAGCTGGTTCTTGATAAGTTGCTGCGTAATAGTGCTGCCACCTTCGACAATGGTATGGGATTGTATATCGGTGAGAGCGGCGCGCAGGGTCCCCTGCACATCAATGCCCTCATTCGTCCAGAAGGTGTGGTCTTCCGCCGCCACCGTCGCCTGCACAAGTAGAGAAGAAATATCGCTGTAGTCCACGTATGTGCGGCGGCCATAGTTGGGGTTGTACAATTGATAAAGAAGCTTGCCATTGCGGTCATAGATATGCGTTGTCTGGAAAGATTGATGACTGGCGATGTTATTTAATAGAGGCAACTGAGCTTGATAATAGGCATAGGCCGCTCCAACACTGCCGGAAAGGAGTACGATAAGGAGCGAGCCTAGAGTGAGCATGATCGTCAGCAGGCGCGGCGTAGAGTCTTCGATACGGTTTTGCCGTACATGCCGCCGCTTGATAAACATGATACGATTAATGCGGGCGCGACGCAGGGCCAGGTTTTGCTCATTGATGACGTCTGGAAGCGGGCCAGATAAGGCTTTATTCACATTATCCATAGCATATCCTATCTAGTATAGTAACAGGCTCTCCGATCCTGAAAGACTCATAATGTCTTGAAGATATTCAAAATGTATCATAACACACCAGATTTTAGATGCTTGACTTACGTCTAGTATATAGGTACATTTGGTATAGGCAGTAGTCCTTGTAGGGCAGATCACTATTGTATAACGCTTTATGGCCGGATTCCGTTTCGCGCTGGCGAACCCCGGTGAAAGCGTTGCAACTCTTGTATATACATTTCGTATCTTATAGTGGAAGCTTCCAAATAAGATACGTGTCTATGTCCCTTGTCAGGGGCAAAGGAGACCACTGTGAGTCAACAAGAATTTGCTCCCGGGCCGCAATCGCAAAAGCCTGAGGGTGAAGATGAAATATATCAACCCCAATATCCATATTCCTGGTCCGGCAATCGGGATGAGGCAGCACCGCGCGATGAGCCGCCTTCGAGCTATGAATATAATACCGCTGCTATGGAGCAAGGCTACCAGGCGCAGGATAGCGCCGGTCAACAACAAGTCATGGCGAACCCTTACGAATATCAGCAAGGTGCCGGGCAGATTCCGCCTCCCTACCAGTATGATCCATATAGCAGCGACGGCGATGCGTACCAGCAGGGGTACGGCCCTTCTCAAGGCACCTACAACGCGAATAATGCCGGTGAGCAGGGATACAGCCCTTATAACAGTCCTTATAACAACGCGCAAAATAATCAGGGGCAGGGAGTGCCGCCCTGGGCGCGACCGCAGCGGCAAAACTACGGCCCATTTCGTTTTGGCTGGATAATTTTCGTGCTCATCTTCCTTTCGATGGGCGGAGGTTTCCTCAGGTCCGGCTTTTTCTTTTTCGGTTTCGGACATGCCCTGGGGTTCATTATCCTGCCCATTTTCATCCTGATGCTCATAGCCAGCGCCATCAGTCGCTCCATGTGGCGCGGGAGCCGGGGAGGCCGACGACGCGGCCCCTGGGGATGGTAAATATAATCACAAGGGGCGTCCCTACTGTGATAGAATATGTGGAGAGTTGAGATATCTTTTGACCGAGATTGAAGCGCGCCCCACGCAGGCGTATGACGAAATAGACCTGACCGATATTCACGAACTGCGTAACCTGCTCTACGCGCACCACATGCGACCTAACAAATCTTTTGGGCAGAACTTTCTGATAGACCGCGCCGTACTGGAACATATTGTTGAGGCTGCCGAGATTAAACCAGACGAGCAGGTATTAGAATTGGGCGCGGGAACCGGCGTCTTGACACGCGAGTTGGCCCGGCGCGCCAGGCGTGTCGTCGCGGTCGAGCTGGAGCGCGACATGCTCACTCTGCTTGAGAAAACGACGGCGTCCTTGCGCAACGTCGAATTGCTGGCGCGTAACCTGCTCTATCTCGACCCGCAGGAGGTCTTTGCGCGGGAACCTTACAAGTTAGTAGCCAATCTGCCCTATTATATTACCGCGCCCACTTTCCGGCACTTTTTGGAAAGCGCGAACGCACCACGTTTGTTAGTAGTAATGGTGCAATACGAAGTGGCGCAGCGCATCGTGGCTGGCCCCGGTGATATGAGCCTGCTGGGTGTGAGCATCCAGTTTTATGGCCAGCCCCGCATCGTTGAACGCGTACCAGCGCGCGCCTTTTATCCCGCGCCAAAAGTGGACTCGGCCATTCTGCGCGTGGATGTGCGCGACCAGGTTCCGCTGGCGCAGGCGGAACGCGATGGTTTTTTTCGTATGGTGCAGGCCGGTTTCGCAGAGCGGCGCAAGCAACTCCATAATTCGCTCACACACCACCTGCACCGGAAAAATGAAGAGATACGCGCCTGCCTGACGGCTGCTGGCATTGACCCCGGTCGCCGCGCCGAAACAGTGAGTATCGACGAATGGTTACGTCTATGGGACTGCTTGAAGCAATAATGGATTTGAAATCGTATGGAAAATGCAGACACTCAAGAAGATCAAATAATAGAAGAGGCAACCACCGGGCAAACTTCACCTGCTCAGACGCAGGAGACGCCCGGTACCCTGACGGTGGAAGCGAAAACGGACGCCGGCACAGAAGCTGCTGTTGATGCAGATGCTGAACAGCAGGTGTTTTGTGATAACTGCGGAGCCGCCAATCCGCTGACGGCGCGTTACTGCCAGTATTGCGCCTCCCTTATCCCGGTGAAACATACTACCGGCACGCTCATTGGACAAATCTTGCTCGCCGGTCGCTATCAACTGCTGAGCTGCATAGGCCAGGGCGGTATGGGCGCTGTCTATAAAGCTGCCGATACCAGATTCAACAATCGCTCTGTCGCTATCAAAGAAATGAGCAGCGCGGGACTTCCGCCGGCCCGTTTGCAGGAAACCGAAGCCGCTTTTGAACGCGAGGCGCACTTGCTGGCGGACCTGCTGCACCCCAACCTGCCGCGTATTTACGAGCACTTCGCCGAAAATGATCGCTCATACCTTGTAATGGACTTCATTGAAGGCCAGACACTGGAAGAACACCTGGGGAAGATTGGAGGCCGCCCACTGCCGGTTGAGCAGGTTGTGAAATGGGCCGAGCAGCTTTGCGATGTGCTGAGCTACCTGCACTTCCACCAGCCGCCGATTGTCTTTCGCGATCTCAAACCTGCTAATGTGATGATCGATAATAGCGAACACATTTATCTTATTGACTTTGGCATCGCGCGTATCTTCAAGCCGGGCAAACAGCATGATACGGTCGCGCTCGGCTCGCCAGGCTATGCCGCGCCAGAACAATATGGAAAAGCGCAGAGCACGCCGCGCTCCGATATTTACAGCCTGGGCGCGCTGCTGCATTACCTGTTGACGGGAGTCGACCCCAGCGAGCAGCCGTTCTTCTTCAGGCCCGCCTCACAGATGAACCCGGCGGTTAATCCCGCGCTTGAGGCATTGCTGAAACAAATGTTGGAAATGGATAGCGATCGCAGGCCGACCAGCGCGCAGGATGTCTTGCAGGCATTGGAGCGCGCCACCAGCAAAATGACCCCGACCACGCTGGCAACCACCACAACCGCCAGCGATCCATTGCTTGAGCAGGCGTACCGGGCGTATACGCACAAACACCTTGATGAGGCAATGGCGCTGTATAGCCGGGCGTTGCAAGTGAACAATATGAATGCTCTTGCCTGGCAGGGTTATGGCCTGACGCAGGGACTGCGCTCGCAGCACCAGGACGCGCTGACCTCTTTTGAACGCGCTTTGCAGCTTAATCCCGCGCTTATCACGTCGTGGAACGGCAAGGGAACGGCCCTGAGTCGTTTGCGCCGCCACCAGGAAGCCCTGGTAGCCTTTGAACGCGCCATCGAGCTTGACCCGAATAATGCTGCCTCGTGGAATGGCAAAGGCGCGACCCTCAACGCGCTGGGGCGTCCCAGGCAGGCCCTGGACGCCTTTGAAATGGCGCTGCGCCTCGATCAGATGTTAGTGCAAGCCTGGAATAATAAGGGATTGGTGCTCTATGAGATGGGCCGTTTCAAAGACGCCCAGAAAGCCTTCGAGGAAGCGCTTGACCTGGATAGTAACAACGCGCACGCGCTGTTTGGCAGAGGCCAGGCGCTCTATGCCCAGCGCAAGTTGAAGCAGGCCCTGCAACTCTTTGACCAGGCATTGCGCGTCGATGATACTTTTGCCGAGGCGTGGAACAGGCGTGGCAACGTGCTGGACGAACTGGGCGACTACAACGCGGCGCTGAACTCCTACGAACGCGCCTTGCAGTTAAATGCGCGTCTCGCCCCGGCCTGGAACGGCAAGGCGGGTGTGCTGCGCCAGCTCGGACGCCCCTTCGAGGCCCTGAAAGCCTACAACTACGCGCTCGACATCGATCCGAAATACGCGCTGGCCTGGAATGGCAAAGGGAACGCTCATTACGCTCAAAAAAGCTATAGCGAGGCGCTCGCAGCCTACGAACGCGCCCTGCAATATAACCCGCGTTTGACAACGGCCTGGCATAATGAATCGCTGGTGCTCAGCCGCCTGGGCCGCTATGATGAAGCCCTTAGAGCCGCCAATGAGGCCATTCGCCTGCGTCCCAACGATCCCGACCACTGGCTGCGCAAGGCTGACGCGCTTAAAGGGCTGCACCGCCGCCAGGAAGCTCGCTTCGCGGAAGCCCAGGCCACGCACCTGCGCGGCAACGCGTAAACAAGAGGTGAACTGCTCGCAAAAAATGTGTTAAGATTTCTGTATAAGTTCCATCGCTCGCTCCACATCCATTCCCTCTAACCATACAATGCGCTTATCCCTGCGAAACCAGCTCAATTGCCTGCGCGTAAAGTCGTGGATCGCGTACTTCAAACGCTGCACCATCTCGGCTTCGCTGGCAAATTCGCCGCGCAAGAGGCGGCTGATGTAGCGATATTCCAGGCCCAGATCATCCAATCGTTCATGGCTGATGCCCTGCTCCAACAAATCGCGAACTTCTTGCACCATGCCCTGCTGCACACGTTCATCGACGCGCGTATCAATACGCGCATACAGCACGTCGCGCGGCCAGGCAATGCCGAGCAGCAGCGAGCGGTAAAGCGGCTCGGCCACGCCGCGTTGTTGGGAGAAAGGTTTGCCGGAAACCAGGCATACTTCCAGGGCGCGAATGACGCGGCGCGGGTTGTTGCGGTCAATGCTGGCGGCGCTCTGCGGGTCTAACTCTTCCAGTTGTGACAGGAGTTGCGCGAGCGGACGCGCCTCGAGCTGCGCCCTCAGTTCAGGTTGTGGTGGAATATGGGGTATTTGCAGGTGATCCACGACGGCCTGGATATAATGTGGCGAGCCGCCCACCAGCAACGGCTGCGCTCCCCGCGCCAGAATAGCGTTGATGGCGGCGATGGCCTGCTCTTGAAAATGCGAGACGGTATAGACTTCGCGGGGGTCGGCTACGTCAAGCAGGTGATGGGGTACGATGGCCTGTTCTCGCGGCGTTGCCTTGGCGGTGCCGATATCCAGGCCACGATAGACCTGGCGCGAATCGGCGGAGACGATCTCGCCATGCAAACGCCTGGCCAGTTCGATACCGAGCGCGCTTTTGCCGGAAGCTGTCGGCCCCAGCACAACAATCAAGAGGGGAAGTTCGTTCCTCTTCATGGGCTTTGCGTGTTTTGTTTACTTTGTTGGTTTTGCCGTATCAGGCGGCGAATGCGCAGAACCAGCGCCACGCCAATGCCGATGCCCAGCAATGCCCCAAAGGGCGCGAAACACCCGTAGGAAAATCCGCTTGTCAGTCCGTAACCCAGGCTGCCGCCGAGGACAACCGCCAGCGCGTACATCATCCACGCCATGCGGGTCATCAGCCAGGTGCTGCTCTTGGTGATCTGGTTGCTCACTCTGGGCGCGGTGCCAAGCGTAGAACCAACCGCCGTTAGCAGCAACATCACAAACAATTGCAGCGGTGGATTTACAAACGAGAGATTTTGCCAGGTTAGCTCGCCCAGACCCATCAGCACAAGCGACATGACCAGTCCGGTGCATACGCGGTTAATGGTATCGCGATTCGTCCAGGAACTGCCCCAGTTGACAATCACGGCTCCCAGGGTAGAGAAAATCAGCATACCTGGCAAAACAACGGTAAACCAGGGACTGACTGGGTGGGATGCCAGGATATTCGTCTTTGCCAGGGGTGGAATGTATCTCAGGAACAGGTAAAAGAACGCGCCCATCATAAAGGCGGCAGCAAAAGTCATGCCGGTCTTGATCCACGAGCGCTGGCGCGCTGAGGGATTGAGCATTTCCCAGCCGCCGCTGCCGGGCGCGCCGTATTTGGCCCTGTATTGGTCATAGCGCGCGTTGGTGTAGGGCGAATTGAGCGTAGGCTGGGGGAACCTACTCGCGCTGCTCGTCGCGGTCACTGATATGTCGTCGTCTTCATCGTCCGCGGCTTGCCGCTTAGGGGATAGAGCCTGGACTTGACCTTGCCCTGTTCGCGCGCTCGTCTGACCTGAGCGGCCCGGCATTGTTGACGTTGTGTTGCCGAGGACATCGAGTTCCACCGGCACGGGAATCTCAGCTTCGCGCCCTTCGGGCTGGACGATGATGGTGCCGGTATAGTGGGTAGAGCCACGCAGGCGCGTGCTGTCCACGCGAATACGCACGGGCGCGCTCATACCGTCAAAGGTGGTCACGTCGGTAATGATCCACGACTCGACGGGGTGAACGGTGCCACTGACCAGCGCGCCTTTCGCGCCGGAGATAGTCAGTAACATAGGCGCGGACAGCCCCGGATAGACCTGCCCGAAATCGATGGTTTTGGGCCGCACGATCACCGGCGAATCTGTTTCTCGATTTCGACCCAACATATTACGCACGCCGGAAATGCTGGCACGGCCGCCTGTCTGAGTCGCGGGATTGCTGGCCGACTGCGTGGCGCTGCTTCCACGTATCTGCGCGTTTGGCCCCATTACGGTCTGTAAGAATTTATTGACGCCCATTTCGGGATCGCCAACCGTCGCGCGTATGCGTTTGGTGGAACGCGCCAGATCATTTGCCCCGATCTCCAGCAGCCACGACTCAATTTCCCCGGAAAGCAGGTAGTTGGACGCTTCATCGGGATAACGAGCGCAGAGTTCCGCCAGTTCTTCAGGCGTGGTAGCCTCGCCGCCATTTTCAAAACGGAAGGTGTCAACTCCCAGCAGCGCGCGCCGGAAAACAACGATACTTTCATGACGGTCTTCGGGTCGTAGCGACGTTGCTTTTTCCAGCGCGCGTGCCACCGGCGATGAGACATGCGGGTATTTCGTATGTACATCCGTTAGCCCGAAGCCCGTTTCCGAAACCGAACACGTCAATAACTGGAAAAGCGTCATCGCCAGCGAATAGATGTCCGAACGTTCGTCGGTTTGCGCGCCACCATACTGCTCCGGCGGCGCGAAACCAGGCGTACCCAGTAGCTGCGTATCCTGCGCTCCGCTGTTTCTAAACAGGCGCGCAATGCCGAAGTCGATCAACTTGATGCGTCCCGTGCGAGATAACATCACGTTACCCGGCTTCATATCGCGGAAAATCACCGGCGGCTGTTGACTATGCAGGTATTCCAGCACATCACACAATTGCCTCGCCCAACCCAGCACGCGCCTTTCAGAGAATGGCCCCCCGTTACGCTCAAGCAACTCTTCCAGCGTGCTGCCATCGATAAATTCCATCACCAGAAAATGGCGCGCATCTTCCGTGAAGAAATCGGTGAAGGCCGGCAGGTTGGGGTGGTTCAAGCGTGAAAGAATCTTCGCCTCGGCCAGGAAATTTTGAATCGCTTGCGGCCGCTCATCGGGGGCAACCGTTGAGAGGCTCATTTCTTTAATAGCGCAGAGCGTACCCTTCCTGGTATCTCTAGCCTCGTACACAGCGGCCATACCACCCTGTCCAATTGTCTGCACAACTACATAGCGTTTATGTAGCAGAGTACGTGGGTTAAGCTGACCCGTCTGTGTATTTGTATTGGTTTTGCCGTTGCCATTCTGCGGGCTAATGCTAGTGGACTCCCTGGACGCGACAAATCGGGTCCCTACAATGGACGCGAAGAATCGCGCCCGTGCTCTCATCGTTTCCCAGTATAGCATACATTGACTGGGAGATACTACCTATTATGAACGGTTTTTAGAGTCTCTCTCATCTCTTCATGGTACAATCGACAGAGGCAGATATGCCATTATTCGTCTTATCTACAGAATAAGACGTAAATCAGGTTTATTTATACAAATCGTTCTCAGGGAAGATGCAGTTCATCACCCATCATACTCTACGTAGATGCAAGGAAAATGGGCATTAAAAATCACCGTTTTATGGCTTTCTGTATTATCATCGTCCTGCTAGGGGGTGGACTCGCGCTTACCCCTGCGCTTGTAGGGACGCGCCTGGTTGTTCATACCCACGCCGCGACAGGTCTTACTAACGATGATTTGAGCGTAGTTGGACCGCCGACGCTGTCCGCCAGTACGGTGAACTCCATATTTGCGCGCCTGGGCAGCCCTATGGCTGGTACCGGCACGCTGGTGGAGCAGACTTCGCGCCTGACAAATATTGATGATGCCTTCGCCCTCGCTGTCTGGTGGACGGAAACCAACGACGGCGCGGCGGGTGTCGGCCTGGCAGACCGCAATCCGGGCAGCGTGCGCGGCAGCATTGGCTATCCGTCTGCCTACGATGGTTATACCATTTATCCCAGCTTTTCAGACGCCATCGTCTACTGGTTTCATATGCTCAAAAACGTCTACGTCGGTGAGCGAGGGTTGAGTACCGTCTACGCCATTTCGTATCCATATGTCGGAACCTCAAGCTCGCCACTGTGGGCAGGAAAAGTGGTTGCCTTGATGCTGCACTATCGCGGTGAAGCGCCGCCGCCGCTCCCTCCAACGCCGACTGTCGCACCCACCCCCACTATTTCGCCGGTCATCCTGGCGCATCGCAGGCGCATTGTGAATGCTACTGGCGATGCTACCGATATCCCTACGGTTATCCAGGCGCAGCCCCAGCAGATAGAGGCCGGGGTGAGCGCGCCCCTGCAAAAGCAGAGCAGCCCATCCACGCTCTCTCCAATAGTGACCGCGTTGATCGTACTATTCGCTTTGCTGCTCGCGCTTGCCATCGCTCTCTGGGCCAGGACGCTTTCAACGAGTGCGCGCGTAAGGACGCGCTTTATCACGTCCACCACTTCCCATAACCAACACCAGTCAACCTTTCAAGCGCCAGTTTTTCGCCTGCCAGTTCGCCCACAGGACGAGCCACATACCGACACCCTGCTATTTCCGCAACCCGTCGCGCTTCCCTCAACCAGCCCATTGCGCTCTTTTTCAAACACGCCCCCTTCAACGGGCAAACTGCGGCGCGCCCAGTTGCTCCCCTCGCAACCAGACTCTGACTTGCCTGAGGAAGCAAGCATACCAGCCGGTGGTCGCAGCACCGGACTGCTCGCCCGTTACGGCAACAGGCATCAACATGAAGAAATGACCTCAAAATATCTATAGAAACGCTGGCGGTTGAGGTATAATAATGAAACTCCGGGATAAAGGCAGGGAAAGTTTATGAATACTTTGCCATATACGTTGAGGCATTAAATAAGGTTTACTTCATTCCTGTGAATGACGTAGGTATGGCACGCGCAACGCTGCGTTTGACACCATCAAAGAACAACCAGGAGAAAAATGTGCGGTGGGCAAAAGACTATGAGTTATAAATAGCTGCGCTGCGTGCTTGACGCGAGTACTTTGATATGCTATTCTGTGCCTACAATCAAAGGGCTGCTAGCTCAATGGCAGAGCATTCGACTCTTAATCGACAGGTTCAGGGTTCGACTCCCTGGCAGCCCACCTCTTCCTGGTTTTCTCGCCACAAAATGCTTATGCCGCTCAATCCCATACTCTCTCGTTGTTCTCTTGCTTTTTTGATTCTGGCGTGCTAATATATAAACAGACATTTATATAAAGGGGTGTTTATATATTAGCGAAAGGTGAGCAGCCATGAATGATTGGAGCGAACTCAAAATCACTTTGAAGGCACTCGCTGGCATTGCTCGCCTGACGATTGTCTATCACCTGGTGCATCAAAAAGAGATCACCGTCACAGCATTGACCGACCTACTGGGTATCAGCCAGCCGCTTGTTTCCTGGCACCTGCGCAAGCTGCGGCGCGCCGGCATCATCGAGACACGTCGTGCCGGGCGACAGGTCTACTGTTCCCTGGTCGCGCAGCGTATCCAGCTTTGCATACAAAGTTTGGAGAGCCTCATCGACCCGGCGTTCTCGTTAGAGCACCTGCCGTCCGGTGAGGCCCTGATAGAAGCGGAGCTGGAGCCAGAATTGTAGAGAGGCACGTCCCGTGTGGCGTGTTTCAGGCATGGATGTCATTCATTAAGTTCGTCTCATGATTTCTTTAGCATTTGTTAACGTTGAGCTTAACAAAGCTATGCTACTGTTGTACATAGAGGTGTAGTGGCCGATTTTAGCGCGGCCCACCTGATTACGAAGCATACAGCCTTCTATGCTACAGATGGGCTAGAAAGATTGCATTGACAAGAAAAAGCATGAATATCAGTAAACAGAACATAACAACGGACTTCAACCAGAATGCTACAACGGGAACAGCCATGTTAAAAAAGCGCCGCCAGATGACATTGGACCAGGCGCATTCGCATGGCAAGCCGGGACGAGCCGATTTACATATGCACAGCAACTACAGCGACGGTATTGCGACCATCGAGCAGATACTGCATCATACACAGTACAATACCAACCTGTCGGTTATCGCGTTGACCGATCATGACGTCATCGAAGGGTCATTGCGCGCGCGCGACCTCTGGGCTAAAGGCCATTATCGCTTTGATTTTGTTGTTGGCGAGGAGATCAGCACCGCCGACGGCCACATGCTCGCCCTCTTCATTGAAAAACGCATCCAACCGGGCTTGAGCATGGAGCGCAGCATCGACCTCGTGCATGAGCAGGGTGGACTGGCTATCGTCGCCCATCCGTTGAATCGCATTTTCCGGCACAGTTGCCAACGCGAAGCTCTGGACCGCATCTATGCCAACAATGATGTCTGGCTTGACGGTATGGAAACGTGGAATGCCAGTTTCTGCGGTATTCACGCGAATCGCGTCGCCATGAGCGCCAATCGCGAAATCTACGGCTGGCCCGAACTGGGCAATAGCGACGCGCATACGCTCAGTTCGATTGGCAGCGGCTGTACCTGGTTCGAGGGAAGTACCGCCCAGGATGTGCGTGCCGCCATCGCAACGGGCTTCAGCGCCCCAGGGGGCAGGCTGTGGCGCGTTAACGACTACCTGCGGCTGGCAGGTCATCACATCAACAAACGTCGCCCGCTGCGCCGTATGAGTGTCGCGTGAGCTTCGGTTGGCAACGTTCATCAGGAGCGTAAGCGATAACGTTAAAAATCAAAAGAAAAAAGGGCTAGTCCAAATAGTGACAAGTATGATACAATAAGGATATGTTTAGCAGACGCATACAGCAACGAGTCCGGCAGTTTGTCACGTTGATAATGCGACCGGTGGCTCAACTCGGTATCACACCGAATACCCTCACTCTTGTCGGGCTGCTGCTTAGTATAGCAACAGCCGGGGTAATTGCTCAAGGGTATTTACTGGTTGGAGGCTTGCTGGTGTTGTTTGCTGGAATTTTTGACATGTTCGATGGTGCGTTGGCACGCGCTCGGAATGCTTCCACTACATTTGGCGCATTCCTGGACTCGACGCTAGACCGCTATTCAGAAAGTATTATCCTGTTCGGGTTGCTCTGGTACGCTTTGCAAGCGCGGACGCTGCATGAGAATCTCTGGCCTTTTCAAGATGAGCAATCCTGGATGATTCGCTTGATATACATAGCAGTAGTCGGCTCCTTAATGGTGAGTTATGCAAAAGCGCGCGCCGAAGGGTTGGGGCTTGAGTGTAAAACCGGGCTTCTGGCTCGTCCAGAGCGTGTCGTCATACTGGCTATCGGACTCTTAACCGGTACTGTTATCTGGGCAGTGTTACTCCTGGCGATTTTTTCAAACGTCACTGCCGTAGAGCGGATCGTGCATGTCTGGCGTGCCACCAAACATTCTGTGGCAGCAAGCAAGCGAGCGATTCCTCCGGGCGAGTTTTCCGCTGATGGACATACTGGTGCCAGAGAGAGTAATACCCACAGTCGGCCTGGGCCGATTGATACCAACGAAGGGATAAACCCTTCCATTCAACCTGTACACACCAACGTTCCGCCGTTTAACAGGAGTGTACAACAGGAGTAAGGAAAACGGCATAGACAAGACCGGGCCGGGTCGCAAATGCAATAGTAAAAGCCTGTCCGAGAATATAACATCCCGGAGGGATGGAGAACGCGATTTATTCGCGTTCATGTTGGGACGTTTACAACGCGGATCGAGAATGCATACTACATTCTTCAGAATGGCACGTAGGGGCTAGATTTACCGCACCCACGCAAACCAGATTTGACTGTAGTGTTTTTTGAACACCCGTTGGGCGTAGGGACGTGATGTATCACGTCCGCAATGATTGGCGTATGGCGTTTAGATTAAAATTCGCTTCATTCGTCTTTGCCTGACACTCGCGTGTACCCGCTGTATGTCGCGTCTCTATGCGAACATTGGCGGCGCATATTCTCGAAGGCTACTGCCTGCGCTCCGGTCCATACCGTGCGATCCTTGTATTCACGCACTCTCGACACTGATTAGCTACGAAGCTACACGAGTGTTACTGCTTCGCAGGCGTGTGCGTGCAAGGAACGTGTTGAGACTGGAGATCTTAGTGACAATACAACCAACACAACCGGAGAATAACGACACTCAAGAGACTGTCGTAGAGCAATCGTTCGCTCCTTTTTCTCCCACGACTAGCGATGCTTCTGATTTCGCGGCACCTGCTCAGGGGCAGGATACACCGACACCGCCTTTCGGTGGTGAAGAAGAAGTGCAGCCATTCACCGCTTTCATCGAGGAATTTCGCCAGAAGGAGGAGCTCCTGAGTCCTTTTGCTGGCGCGCTACCTTCGCCGCAAGCCCCCACTGACACATCAGACACATTAGACACATCAGACACATCAGACAATAAGCCTGCGGACACGCTACATCAGATAGATACAGCGCAAGATCACGCAAAGGCTCAGGCTCCTGAGTCCACAGGCCAGACTACAGCAGCGGAACGTCCCGTATCGCCACTCCTGCGACCAGCAACACGGGGACGTATACCCCGGCAGGGAAGCACAAGACAGCGCGAGGCGTTTGTCACCCAGGCCTCAGCGCCTGCTCCTACAAAGCCTGAGGATACCTCAAATCGGATGTCCGAAACGCCCGTTGTACCTGCGCCAGTTGCTGCGCCAGTTGACATGGCTACTTCCACGCCTCTTGAGGACGTGGTAAACCAGGCTCCCGCGGAAGAGGTCAAAGGTGAGGAGAGCGAATCGCCACGACCGGCGCGGCGCTACAGGTTTGATCGACCTGCCCCAACCACTCAATCCAGCAGCCCGTCGAAACCCATTTCCCTGTCGCCATCGCCCGCGCGTATCGAGGAAAACAGGGACGCGCGCTTACCGGCTGCCCAGCACGTGGAAATCACGCAGCCGGGCGAGTCACCCAGGCCCACAAACGGCGCGCCTATCGAACCCGCACTACCCGAAGGTGCCAGATTCAACGCGCCAGTGACGAAAGAGACCGTAGCAGCGTCTGAAAGCGAGGTCACGGCAGCAGCAACTCCCGCGGCCCGGACGAATAATGATCGCCGCCGCCGTCATGGACAGGAAGGCCAGCACGCGAAAACACTGCCCGTAGCAGCCATGCCCGCCGTCATCGTCTCACCTGTAGTGGAAGAGCCTGTACCCGTCGCGCCGGTGGAAATAACTGCCACTACGACATCAGAGATACCGGTAGAAGACTTGCCGCCGTTGGAGTACTCCGACTTGCAGGCCGCCTCTCGCCGCCGTCGTCGTCGTCGCCCTAATGGAACGAATGGGAATGGTGTCGCGCCCATCTCTCCCGCAGCTCCGGTGGTCAGGCCGGCGAGTACACCATCCACGCAGCCGGTCGTTGAGGCATCTATGCCCATTGTACCTGTTGCTCCTGCGCGCCCCGTCGCAACTCCACCAACGACGGTAACACCAATCGCATCCGTGACCCCGTATTCAATCCAGTCAGGCGTGACGGTCAGCCAGATGAACCAGGGGAACGACACGACAGGGCCATTTCAGAGTCCAGAGCCATCGCCCGCGCGCGGCAGTGTTTTCCCCACACAATCCAGACTCGTGCGCCCTTTACGCAATGGCAACGAATCTCAGCGCAACGCACTGCCAGGGGTTCCGGCTGTTCGCAGCGGTGATGGCATGCTCTCGACGGGAGCGGTCAACCACCTTGCGAATGTGATCACCCAGGCCATTCAACTCCAGAGTGATCGCCAGGTAGCTGAACTGCGCCGGGCAAACCAGACGCCCGCCAACATCTCTGTCACGTTGCCGCCTTTCCCATCGACGGAGCGCGTCGGCGTCTTCGTAGATGTTGCCAACCTGCTCTACTCGGCGCGCACACTGCGTATGACTCTCGACTTCGGCAAGTTGCTCGATTTCTTGCGCGGCAATCGCCGTCTTGTACGAGCGCATGCCTACTGTCCCACCAGCCCGCAGGCAGGCGACGATCAGATGTTTTTGCAGGCTGTAAAGGGCCTGGGCTATCGCATCACCACCAAGGACTATAAAACCTTTGCCAGTGGCGCGAAAAAGGCCGATATGGACCTCGATCTCTGCATGGATGTCGTGCGGTTGGTCGATGGCAAATCCGTGGACTGCGTCGTGCTGGTCAGCGGCGATGGCGATTTCATTCCCATGCTCGACTACTGCTCCGATCACGGAGTGCGCATCGAAGTCGCCGCTTTCGACGAATCGATGTCGGCATCACTACGCCAGAGCTGCGATCTCTTCATCAACCTCTCGATGCTCGACGAAATCCGCGTCCCGTAGAGAAGCCGGGGCGCGATAGTATCGCGCCCCATTTCCCTGTGAGAAACAACCTCCTCAGTACGTATGTATGCTAGCAGGAGGTTTTGACTTTAGCGTGATTCCACTTGCTGGAATTGCGTTCCTGTGTGTACTGTCTATGCTCTACCTGAGCCGGAGATGCTTTCCTTCACGTTGGCGAGTCTTGCTCTTATTTCGAGTGAAAGAGGGTGAACGCTCCATCGGCTGGCTCACATGGACTATGCAGTAAGTAAGGCGTATTTTGAGAGAAAAGATGAAAGGAAGTGTACATGCGAAGAAAGAGCGGCTTCGTCCGCCTCGCGGGACTCCTCACCGTGCTTGCCATGCTGCTCGCGGCATGCGGGGGATCTACCACCGGCAACGGTGGCAGCACGCCAACACCAACGCCCAAGCCCTCAATTAAAGTGGCGCTGGTGACAGACATCGGTGGCTTGAACGACCGGGGCTTTAACCAGTTGGCCTATACAGGCTACACCAAAGCAAAAACTCAGTATGGATTCAAGGAAGAGATCATTCAGACGCAATCGCAGAATGACTATGTAAAGAACCTCACCCTGGCTGCGCAGGAAGCAGGCCTGGTGGTTGCAGTCGGATTTTTGATGCAGACTCCTCTGGACCAGGTTGCCAAACAGTTCCCCAACGTGAAATTTGCCATTGTTGATGGGTGCGCGGTGCCAAACGCCACCACGGGAGCCTGCGAGACGCTTCCCAATGTGACGCCACTCCTCTTCAAAGAGCAGCAGGCTGGTTGTATCGTGGGCGCAATCGCGGGCCAGATGGAAAAAGATGGCAAATCAAAGGTTCCGAATTTGCTCGGTGCCAGTTCCATCGGCGCGGTTGGTGGCATTGCCGTACCGGCAGTCGTCCGTTATATCGCCGGTTACAAATACTGCGCCAAGCTGGTTGACCCCAATGTAAAGGTTTACATCACCTACTCCAACGACTTCGCGGATACCGCGAAGTGCAAAGACGCCGCCACATCACTGATTAACCAGCACCAGGTTGACATCGTTTTCCAGGTCGCCGGTGGTTGCGGTATTGGCGCGCTTGATGCGGCCAACGGGAAGGGCGTCTACGGTATTGGCGTTGATGCTGACCAGGGATATCTCTATCCCAGCGTTATCACCAGCGCGGAGAAGCGTGTTGACACAGCGGTCTACACCATCATTGATCTGACCCAGAAGGGGCAGTATACCAACAACGTGCCACAGTTCGATCTGTCGAACAACGGTGTCGGTTATGGCACGCCCAGCAGCGCGGTACCGCAGGATGCTATTCAGGAAGCGCAGACGATTCAGAGTCAGATCACGTCTGGTGCGCTTGCCGTTCCAACTGATATCCCCAATCCCACTACGCCGTAGCGGGAGACGCGCGGGCTGACGCTAAGTTGGCTCAAACGCGAGAGAATGTGAGATTACGAAGAAGGTCCATGCCATCATGACATGGGCCTTCTTCTGCTCATAGATGCTTGTTTCTCATAACTGCTCATGTTATCATACAGTGAAAAGCACTGCGAGAGGTCCTGGACATCCCTGGCCTCCATAAATCGGCGGCGAAGCCGCCTCCTGACATAGGAGGATGAGTCATTATGGCTGTGCCAACCATACCGCGCAGCGAGATCAACCAGCGCTCGCCCGCGTCAAAGTTCCTGACATGGATGCACAAAATCGGTTCTTCTATTTCCCGCCCGGTTTTATCGGTGATCCTGGCAATCATTGCCGGTGGCATCGTTATTATGATTACTTCACCAGGCTCTCCAGGGGACCGTTTTTCAGCAGCAATCGCTGCGTACCAGGCCCTCTTTACCGGCTCGTTCGGTACCTTGCAGAGTTTCGCATTCACGCTGGTAGGCGTAGGGCCTCTCATCTTTACGGGTATTTCGGTCGCCATCGCCTACCGCGCGAAACTCTTTAATATCGGTGCGGAGGGCCAGCTGGCCGTAGGCGCAATGGTGGCGTATATTATCGCTTACAAGGCTCCTCTCTGGCCCGGCTGGCTACTGATCCCCATCATGATTATCGCCAGCGCCCTGTCGGGTGCTGTCTGGGGTGGTATTGTTGGTTTCCTCAAAGCGTGGCGTGGCGCTCACGAAGTCGTCACCACCATTATGTTGAACTGGACCGCTTTTTTCGTCACAGATTACTTGATTACCGGCCCTTTCAAATCCCCCGCCCTGGCCGATTCCACCGATGCGCTCCCTTCGCAAGCCACTTTGCCACAACTGGCCGTTCTCTACAATAATACACTGGGGAAGTTTCTACCGCCAATAGCTAACCCGACGGGCTATCTGGTCGATTTCAGCATCATTCTTGCCCTCGTAGCGCTGGTTGTCTACTGGTTTATTATGGCGCGCACCACATTTGGCTACGAGATACGCGTGATCGGAGAGAATCCACAGGCGGCTAAGTACGCGGGTATCTCTGTCAAAAAGAATATTATCGCGGTTATGGCAATCGCGGGTGCGTTCTCCGGCCTGGCTGGCGCGCTTCGCCTGATGGGTCAATTCCCATACGAGTTGATCGGCTCAACCTTCAGGATTGACTCGGTTGGTTTTGACGCGATTGGCGTGGCCCTGCTCGGTCATATGACCCCCATCGGCATTCTCTTTGGCGCGCTGCTCTTTGGCGGATTACGCCAGGGCGCGGGCTTGATGCAATTGCAAGCGAACGTACCCGGCGACCTGGTTTTCATCATTCAAGCCCTGGTGCTGTTCAGCATCGCCTCCGAATTTCTGCCTGCCATCCGGCGCAGGCTTCCTCACCGCTTGCCATTTAGCCGCAGCCGCAAGCCTGCTCTGGCTGTTGCTGGCGCAGACATCACCGTGAGCCGGTTGCCTGAACCTGACAGCGGAGAGGGTAGCGGAAATAACCTCACAAATGGCTCTATGCAAAATAAGGGCCTGGATAGAGCGGTTGGACAGGGATCTGATGTAGACGACTTGCCTGAGGAGGAATAAGCATGGTCTTTCACGTCTTGTTTCGAGTGCTCACCAGCAGCGATCTCTGGCAGGCAGCCCTGCAATTCGGGGCGCTGCTCCTGTTGCCGGCTCTTGGTGGTGTCATTTCTGAGCGCAGCGGCGTCGTTAATATCGCCATGGAAGGTATGATGCTCACGGGCGCTTTCGCGGGCGCGATTGTCGCCTTAGCTACCCATAGTCTTATTTTAGGGGTGCTCGGTGCGATCATCGCAGGGGGATTGATGGCGCTTGTGCATGCAGTAGTCTCCATCAACTTCAGAGCGGATCAGATTGTGAGCGGCATCGCCATCAACATCGCCGCTCTGGGTTTGACAAACTTCCTGAACATCACCGCGACCAACGCGCAGGGTATTCCATCGCTGCCAGGGTCAGAGCGCCTCCCCACTATCTCCTGGGGGCCACTCGCGCATATTCCTTTTCTCGGTCCTGTTCTCTTTCAGCAGAACGTGGTCTTCTATATCGCAATAGCGCTCCTGCTGGGTATCAATTTTCTGCTGTTTCGTACCAATATCGGCCTGCGTATCCGCGCTGTGGGCGAGCATCCGCAGGCAGCCGACACCGCCGGTATCAATGTGCGCCTGGTGCGCTACTGCTGCGTGATTGGCAGCGGGTTGCTTTCGGGTCTGGCGGGCGCGTTCCTGTCGCTGGGCATCGCGGGTATTTTCAACCCGAATATGACCGCCGGCGCGGGCTATATTGCCCTGGCCGCCATGATTTTCGGCAAATATACCCCCTGGGGAACGGGACTTGCGTGTCTGATCTTCGGGCTAGGCGAGGCCCTCAGTCCGCGCCTGCAAGATACTGGCGCTTCGCCATATCTGCTCGGCACCTTGCCCTATCTACTGACGATCATTGCCCTGGTGGGCCTGGTGGGCCGCACAACCGCGCCCGCCGCCGATGGTATCCCTTACGAGCCTGGTATGGAATAAAAGAGGCGTAGGAACGCGATGTATCGCGTCTGCAGCGAGGAGAACACATATGCAAGAACGGACAGCCGTCGCCCCGACTGAAGAGCAAGCAGCTCCTTACGCGGTGGAATTGCGCGGTATTTCCAGGGCCTGGCCGGGTGTCGTAGCGAACGATCACGTCAACCTCAAAGTGCGTAAGGGTGAAATTCACGCTCTCGTAGGTGAAAATGGCGCGGGTAAAAGCACGTTGATGAATATTCTCTATGGCTTAATCCATCCCGATAGCGGTGAAATCTACGTCAACGGGCAGCTTGTGAATATTCACGGGCCGCGTGACTCGATCAAGCTAGGTATCGGTATGGTGCATCAACATTTCATGCTGATCCCGCCTCTGACCGTTACCGAGAATATTGTATTGGGACACGAGCCGGGCACTATTGCCTCTGTCTATGACGTTAAAAAGGCGCGCGATGCCGTACTCAGCTTGAGCAAACGCTATGGACTGGCTATCGACCCCGATGCGCGCGTGGAAAAGCTCTCGGTGGGCTTGCAACAGCGTGTAGAAATCCTCAAGGTGCTGTACCGCTCCGCCAACATCCTGATTATGGACGAGCCGACAGGCGTCTTGCGCCCGCAGGAGGTCTTTGAGTTGTTCGGCGTGCTGCGAGGACTTGTCAAGCAGGGCAAAACGATCATTTTCATCACGCACAAGTTGCGCGAAGTGCTCGAACTGACCGACAGCATCACCGTGCTGCGCCGTGGGAAAAACGCGGGTGAACTCGTTACCAGCCGCACCGACCAGGCCGAGATCGCGCGTTTGATGGTTGGTCGCGAAGTGCTGTTGCGCGTCAATAAGACGCCCGCCAAACCCGGCCCGGTAATATTGCATGTCGAAGATGTGTACGCACAATCTGATCGCGGCCTGGAGGCGCTGCACGGCATCAGTTTTGATGTACGCGCGGGAGAAATCGTAGGCATCGCTGGTGTCGAGGGCAACGGCCAGTCCGAGTTGATAGAAGTTTTGACAGGCATGCGCAAAACCACCAGTGGCAAGTTCACCCTCACCCAGGTGAAGGATGGACAGGTGGGTGCAGTCGTTGACCTGACTACGCTCAATGCGCGCCAGGAACGGCTAGTCGGCCTGGCGCATATCCCAGAAGACCGGCGCGGCAGTGGACTGGTGCTGAACGATTCCATCGAGAACAACATGATCCTGGGGCGGCAGCGCTCGCCGCAATTCTCATGGCGGAACTTCGTCCTATTGCTGCACGCTATTACCAGGTGGGCCAGGCGGTTAATCGGGGAGTTCGATGTGCGCACATCCTCGGAGACGGCTCCTGCGCGCTCGCTTTCGGGCGGCAACCAGCAGAAGATCATTATCGCGCGTGAGTTCTCTGCGAACCCCATGGCCTTAATCGCCGCGCAGCCAACGCGTGGCATCGATATTGGCGCGATCGAATTTATTCACCGCCGCATCATCGAGCAGCGCGACGCGGGTAAAGCCGTGCTGCTGGTCTCAGCCGAGTTGGACGAGATTCGCTCGCTCTCTGACCGTATCGCGGTGATGTACGAAGGGAGTATTGTGGATATCGTCTCGCCCGATGCCAGTGAAGAAGATCTGGGCATCTTGATGACCGGCGGCCACGTGGAAAAATCAGATGGATAGCATGTCAGACTAAAACTGATACCAATGGAGGGCAACTATGGGCATGACCAATGATGGACTGTCCTGCTGGCAAGCAGAATCGGCAGGTATTTCGCTGCTCGAAATGACGGCTGGCGACATGTTGGATCGCCGCGCGGAAGAAATCCCCAACCAGGAGGCGCTTGTTTACTCGTGTTATCCCGAATTTGGCGGCGCGCTCGACATTCGCTGGACGTACCTGGAATATCGCGAGCGCGTCAACGCGGTCGCGCGCGGGCTGATGGCGCTGGGTCTGAAAAAAGGGGAACATATAGCGGTCTGGGCCATCAATCTACCTGAGTGGCCATTGCTCGAACTGGCAGCGTCAAAGGCTGGCCTTGTGCTCGTTACCATCAATCCTGTTTTGCGGGCAAAAGAAGTCGAATACGTCCTGAAGAATGGAGACGTGGCCGCGCTGTTCTTCATGACGAGTGTGCGCGATCACGACTGCCTGGCAACCATACGCTCTTTAACTACTCCTGGCGACATCAACGGTGTCGTCGGCAGTGATATCCTGCCCAGGCTGCGCTATGTCAGCCTGCTGGGCGCGCCGCCCGCCGCGCTGTTGGAGCAAGAGGGTTGGCGACCCGCACTCTTCCGCGAGATGGTCGCGGCTGGCGAGCAGGTCAGCCCGCATGCATTGCTCGAGCGGCAAGCGACGGTAAAGCCGACCGACCCGGCACAAATCCTCTACACCTCCGGCACCACGGGCTTCCCCAAAGGAGCCATTCAGACACAACGCGCCATCTTCAATAACGGCAGAATCTTCGCGCTCCGTTGGGGCGTGCAACAGGGAGAGCGTATCTGTACTGCCATGCCATTTTTCCATGCCGGCGGCTGCGTGCTGGGTATACTCGCCGCGCTGGGTGTTGGCGCGACGCTGCATCCCTTGATAGCATTCGACCCTCTCAAGACGTTGCAGATATTGAGTAGCGAGCATTGCACCAGGTTGAGCGGCGTTCCTACCATGCTGATCGCCATGATGCAGCATCCAGATTTCGCGCAATACGATATGTCCTCGTTACAGAGCGTGGTGAGCGGCGGCTCGCCTGTACCCGTCTACCTGATGGAGCAGGTCATGGAGCGCATGGGCGCAAATGCCACCATCGTATTTGGTCAGACCGAGGCCAGCGCGTCTATCACACTCACGCAGCAGGACGACTCCTTTGAACTCAAATCCGCGACGGTAGGCGTGACGATGCCGCACGGTGAAGTCAAGATGATCAATCCCGCCACGGGCGAACCTGTGCCATGCGGCGAACGCGGCGAACTATGCTGCCGGGGCTACCTGGTGATGGACGGCTACTATAACATGCCGGAGAAGACCGCCGAGGCCATTGACAGCGATGGCTGGCTGCATTCCGGCGACCTGGCTACCATGAATGAGCAGGGCTACATCAATATCGTGGGCCGCTTGAAAGATATGGTCATTCGCGGCGGCGAAAATATCTTCCCCACCGAGATCGAGGAATTTCTGATCCGCCACCCAAAAGTCGCGGATGTGCAGGTGCTTGGCGTGCCCGACAAGTTCTTCGGGGAAGAGTTGCTGGCCATTGTCATCCCACAGAGAGGCGAACAACTCAGCGAAGCGGAACTACGCGAGTACAGTAAAGGCCAGATCAGCCACCAGAAGATTCCGCGCTACTTCCAGTTCGTCGAGGCCTATCCCCTGACCGCCAGTGGCAAGGTGCAGAAATTTGTTCTGCGTCAGCAAGCCATTCAATCGCTCGGATTAGAGGAAGCAGCTCAAATCAAGACAGCCTGATACGGCATATATGAGATGCGGACAGCTATGAAACAATTCACGCGACGACCTTCAACATGGAAACGAAGAGTATACGGGATTGTTTTGTGCTGCCTGATGCTATTGCTTAGCGGTTGTGTGTCGTTATTCGCGGGCACGAGCGGAACCACTACGCGTACATCATCTCCACCTCTGACGGTAACTGACCTGACTCCTGTCGCAAACCCTTCTCCAACTCCGCTCTCCGATAGCCAGCTTGCCGCCGCGCTCGTCAAGAGTATGTCGCTGGATGACAAGCTGGGACAGATGGTGATCGTTGAATTCTATGGCTCGACGCTCAACGCCGACCTGCTGCACATGATCCAGATCAGTCGTATCGGCGGCGTCTTGATCGAGAACAAGAACGGCAACGCGGTGTCGCGCCAGCAACTGGTCTCGCTCAATCAGTCGATGCAGGCCCAGGCGCGCATTCCCCTCTTCATCAGTACCGATTACGAGGGCGGACTGGTCAATGAACTGGTGCGTATCACAGGCCCGCGCCCATCGGAGGCGACTATCGGAGCTACACGCGATCCCAACGTCGCCTATAACGCGGGTCTAAACGCGGCCAAAGACCTGACCTCGCTGGGTTTGAACGTCAACTTCATGCCCATTGTAGACGTACTGACTAACCCGAATAATCCCGGTCTGCCTGATCGCACCTTCGGCTCTGACCCGCAACTGGTCACACAGATGGGGCAGGCGTATCTCAAAGGGCTGACCGCCGGCGGCGTGATCGGCAGCCTCAAGCACTTTCCCGGACTGGGCAGCGCCACTATTGATCCGCATCTTTCGCTGCCTACCATGAATCGCAGCCTGGCAACCCTCAATGCCGTTGATTTTGTACCCTACACCACCATGATTAACGAGGGTATTGTGCCCATGGTGATGGTGACGCACATTCTCAACCCGCAGCTTGACCCCACCCTGCCAACCTCGCTCTCTCCCAAAGTGGTGACGGGCATACTGCGCGATCAACTGCACTTCAACGGCGTAATTATCAGCGATACGCTCTGGATGGGCGGCATCAGCAACACCTACAGCCTGTCCCAGGCCGCCATCCTGGCGGTAAAGGCGGGCATCGACCTGATCCTTGGCCCGCGCGGATTGCAGGATACCGTAACGATGCTCGCCAGCATGAAACAGGCCGTGACGAGCGGCCAGCTTTCAATAAATGCCATCAACGCCTCAGTGCAGCGTATCATTGAGATGAAGCTACACTACAAAATACTGACCCACAACCAGGCACAGCAACTTATTGACAATAGCGAGGCGCTGCGCAGCGACAAGGGACGGAATATCAGCCCGTCCCTTGCGCGAAACAGCGCGTCGAATACGAATATCCAGGCAATCAGAGACGCCGATGTGAGGAGGCAGGGAGCTTAGAAGAGAGAGTCTTTATTACTCAAAAATAGTATCATCGCTTTCTTTTACCACATTAGAGAATTCAATAATACTGCCTGCCTCGGTGGAAATTTGCCAGTAGTGCATTCGCCAGCCAGCACCATGCTTGCTAATCATCAAACGCCAGGCTTTCGCATTATCCCTGGCACGAGTGCGTTGAGAACTATTAGCTGCTTCACTTTCCCTTAATTCGTGCAATTTATATCCTTTGATATGTTTTGCCTGATCTGCAATAACTGCTGCCG
>DATLSI010000152.1:0-12269 GCA_035534255.1 Ktedonobacteraceae bacterium
TATTTCGTAGGAGGGAGATAGACATGCCACGGGATGAACGAAAACACCAGAAAGTGCTCATGAAAAAGCGCAGCAAGCAAAAAGCCACTTCACAACACAAAACGCAACAAACGACAATGACAGCGTTTTCTGAGCAGAGCATTCTTCGTCGCGCTCGCGAATACCCTATTTTGGAATGCAGGATCAGCAGCGACTGGCAAAAGGAGCAGCCGGGACTTGTACAGATTCTTGTGGCCCGGCAGCAACCCGATGGGGATATTTGTTTTGGCTTCTATCTCGTGGATAAGCTCTGCCTGGGACTCAAAAACACGCTTGCCCATGCAGGTTTTTCCCCGGCTCGCTATCGGAGTGAATTCCGTGACAAAGTTTTCCGTGCGACAAAGGCAAAAGATTGTCCGGTCGAACTGGCACACCAGATGATTTATGCCTCGATTGAGTATGCAGCGCAGTTCGGATTCGAGCCTGAAAGAGACTTTGCGCTCTCACAATATATGCTAGAACCACGCGGTGAACTGAAGGAACTGAACAAGATAACGTTTGGCAGGAATGGCAAGCCCTTTTTTATTGCAGGCCCCAATGATAATGTGGCCCGTGTTCTCAGGCAACTGGAAAAGACCGCAGGTACAGGCAATTTTGACTTTGTCGCGCCGATGGGTGATATGGATGTTTTCTAAAAAACAAACCCTGACCCCGGACGAGATGGCGGAAATCGAGCGGCTCATCAATATTTGTAACGAGCATGATGGGCTGCGCATGCGCATTGGCCTGGAAATGCTGCGCGATCGCTCTGGAGATGAGACCAACGATTTTCTCTATTATGTGGATGGGCAGCTTGTGGGCTATCTTGAGGCGGATAGTTGGGGCACGAAAGAAAAAGAACTGACGGGTATGGTACACCCGGCTTTTTGCCGCCAGGGTATTTTCACCACGCTTTTCACGGCGGCTAAAGAGGATCTGCAACAGCGCGGTGTGCAGAAACTGATCTTTGTTTGTGAGCATACGTCAAAGTCCGGGCGGGCGTTTCTCGCGACAACAGGCGCGGAGTTTGCCTATGCTGAGTATGAGATGTGGCTGGGGATATTTCACGAACGCGGGCGCAGAAGCGGGGGATTGTTGATGCGGCAGGCAAACACCAGGGATATCGAGACTATCGTTTCCCTCCTGGCAACCGACAGTGGTAACTTTGCTAGCGTCAGGGAGTGGGTCGCGAAGCTGATGGATAAGCCTGAAGGGCATCGCTTCTACCTCGCCACTCTGAACGGCCAGTCCCTCGGAACCGTGCGCCTGGATTTTATGGATGAAGTGATTGGCATTTACGCCTTTGAGGTGCGATTGGGATACCGAGGCCTGGGCTATGGGCGAGAGATGCTTGAACAACTCGTCCATATCGCAAGGGCAGCGAGCAATAAACCTATCATGCTGGACGTAGAGACCGATAATACCAACGCTGTTGGCTTGTATCTTTCAGTCGGCTTTGAGATTAAAACGACCTATGATTACTATGAATTAAACCTGTTGTAGGGACAGGGACGACGGGAACGCTTATGTGAAA
Organism: Ktedonobacteraceae bacterium; assembly: GCA_035534255.1. Classification (GTDB taxonomy): domain Bacteria; phylum Chloroflexota; class Ktedonobacteria; order Ktedonobacterales; family Ktedonobacteraceae; genus CF-113. Next base: position 1,553 of record DATLSI010000152.1, read on the forward strand.
TGTATTGGGCGCAAGGCCCCCGCGTCCACTACAATGCCACAAGAGATGGAGAAAGTTGTTTAATGCGCTGGTTAGAACTAACGGTTGAGACACATCCCGAGGCCATAGAATCGGTCAGCGAATTGCTGAGCCAGTATACGCCGGGCGGCGTGGCTATTGAAGAACCCTTTGAACTGATCGATGAGGGGCAGGAGTATCGCGTGCTGGTGGGACAGCCGGTCAAGGTGCATGGCTATTTGCCGGTTGATGGCACGGAAGAAGATGCGCGCCAGCGTGTCGCCGAAGGGCTGTGGCATCTAGCCAGCCTGGGATCACACTTTGTGGGAGATTTGCAGACGCGCGTCGTCAACGAAGAAGACTGGGCCAATGCCTGGAAAGACTATTTCCACGTCACGCATATAGGCCAGAGGCTGGTAATTCGCCCATCGTGGCGTGAATATGCCCCCAAAAATGATGAAGTTGTGCTCGAACTTGATCCTGGCATGGCTTTTGGCACGGGTTTGCATCCCACCACGCGCATGTGTCTTGAGCAGGTCGAACGCTATACGCGGGCGGGGATGCGCGTGCTCGATGTTGGTACGGGTTCGGGCATTCTGGCGTTAGCGGCTGCGAAACTGGGCGCGTCCAGCGTCTACAGCATCGATAACAGCAGCGTAGCTGTGGAGAGCGCGACTGCTAACGCGGCAGCCAATGATTTGAGCGATAGCATTAGCGTAGTGCTCGGCGTGCTCGATGAGGTTGAAGCGACACGCATGGCGAAGCAGTTTGACCTCGTACTTGCCAATATCATCGCGCGCGTGATAGGTTCGATTGCGCCCCAATTAGCGCAAACGCTGGCACCGGGTGGTTTGCTGATCGCCAGCGGCATTATAGAGGAACGCAAACATGAGGCTGAACAGCCTCTGCTGGCGGCTGGCTTGACGCTGGTAGAGCAGGTGATGATCGATGACTGGGTGACGCTGGTGATGAGAAAATAGCATGCATCGTTTCTTCGTCGCTCCAGAATTAGTGCGACAGCTTACCGGTGAAATACTACTGCCTAAAGAACTTGCGCACCAGCTGCGAGATGTGCTGCATCTACAGGTGGGCGAGCAAATTGTGCTGCTCGATAATAGCGGTGATGAGATACTGACCAACATAGCCAGCGTGAATAAGAGCGGTGTAAGTGTCCAACTGGTTGAAAGGCGCGCCGGCATGAGCGAGCCGCGTGTGCGCGTCATTCTCTGTCAGGGATTGCTCAAATCGGCGCGTTTCGAATGGATTCTGGAAAAAGGCACCGAGCTGGGCGTTTCCGTCTTTTCGCCTATCCTCTGCCGCCGCTCAATGGCCGGTTTGGAGGATGCCGGGACAGCGAAGATACAACGCTGGCAGCGCATCATTTCCGAAGCGGTTGAGCAATCGGGCCGCGCGCGCCTGCCGGAGTTATTACCCATTCGCTCGCTCATGCACGCCCTCAATGCTATCCCGCCCGGCGCGCTGGCCCTGATGCCCTGGGAAGAGGAACGCGCTGTGATGTTGCGGGATGCTTTGCAGTCGTCTACGTCCCTGACGGTGGTTCTGTTCATCGGCCCTGAAGGCGGGCTGATGGCGGACGAGGTCAAACTGGCGCAGCGACATGGCGCGCAGGTGGTGTCGCTTGGTTCGCGTATCCTGCGCGCCGAAACCGCGGCGCTGGCAGCGGTAGCCAGTGTCATGTATGAATTGGAACGGTAGCCAGCCAGGGCGGCGGCATTGTAATTGCGTCCTGTATCGTTGAAGAATGAGTGCTTTGAATCGGGATAGATTTTGATGTCGTGCTGGATATTGTAGCGGTCAAGCTCGATGTCCAGTTTCTTACCGGCGGATGTCGTGAAATCTTTGTCGGGATAGGAACCAACCTCCAGTGACAAATGATTGCTCCTTTATTGACATTGGCCAGGATTTGACCCAACCTATTCTACATGCTATCATAATGCAACGAAAATAATCCAGCGCGTGTGTTATAGGCTGTGAGAGATGTATGATGTTGCGCCCGGCGTCTTGCAGCGCCTGCGTGAGGCTGATATTATCAGCAGGGCAGGGTTGTCAATAGCGTCACAGGGTCAAGAATACTGCCGTTCAGGTGCCATCCACTCAACGAATCGCCAGGGAGCGCGGCTCTCAGGTGTTGTTGATGTCTCGAATCTGTCCTCTAAAGAAGGCGCAATAACGACAAATGCTGTAAAAGCGTTAGAAAATCCATCCTTTGATCGTTATTTAGTCAACGTTGAGATAAACGATCCTCAAAGGTGGAATGTCACCTGCACATGTGGAATGGTGAATGTTGTGCGGGGTATGATTTGCGTCCATGCTGCCGCGTTAGTTTACCAATGGCTGGCTCACCCGTTCACTTTTGTTTCGCCTGTTGATCTTGTCTCTGATCTGCCTGCCGTGGGAACGCCTGTCGAGATGGGTGAGTCAATTGAGGATGAGCATAAGCCAGCGCAACTGATAGGCTCCCTGCATTTTACCCCAACGGCGCTGCGTATGCCAGGACCGGCGGTAAATACTGCTGATATACTGGCTCAGTTGCCTCTGGGGGACTTGCGCAATGTGGCACGCGAATATGATCTATCCACAGGCGGTACTGGTAAGCAGGAGCTGGTCGAGGCGATTCTCGACAGGCTCCGGCAGCCGGAAGCTGTCCGGCGCGCGTTGGCAACATTAGAAAAAGCGCAGCGCCAGTTTCTAGCCACCTTCACACTCGCGGGTGGGCAGATGAACGATGAAGAGTTGCGCGGACTTTTTGAGCGTTTTTCGTTTGGCAAGCCGGAAAAACTACAACAAATGCTCGTCGCTCTCCAGAGCAAGCTCTTTTTTCTGCGCGCGCAGGTGAATATGTCTTTCCAACCACGCAGCGCCTTAAACACGCAGCTCGTAGATGTCACCTGGTACGTGCCGCCGGAGGTGCGCGCTGCATTACGCATTGCGCTGCCGACTACCGCGTTTCATATCGAGGAGCAGGATACAGCCGCTAAAATAAAATACGCGAAGCCATTTCAATTTCTGGCTGACCTGCTGCTTGTCGCGCGCGCGCTGGATGGATATAGCGTTGAACGCGAAGACAAACGCGGCAGGGGCAATACGGGAAATCTCGCGCGTGTCATGAATGCCCCGCATGGACAAGCTAGCGATGGCTCGATCTCCCTGCCCGCGCCTGCCGGGTATCCCCCGGCTTCACTGCTGAAGTGGCTGCAATCAGTAGTGCCTCGTCCCATCACCTTTTTGCGTTTTGCTTTTCGCGTTCTGCGCCTGTCTGATATTCTCTATATCGAGAACGAGGCGAATACCACCACTACTTCGGTGCTGCGTATGCTGCCAAACGCCGCCGAGTTGCTGCTTGGTCTGTCGCGCACTGAAGTGCTGTCTGAACTCTTCACGCACTGGCTGCAACAATCTACCTATATCGAGATATTTGATCTACAGGATGAAGGGCTGCTGCTGCGCTGCCGCTCTACACCCATGAACCAGCCTTCGTTGCGCGCTGGCGAACTGGAAGCGGAGAATAAAGCGGCCAGACAGACGCTTTTGATGCTGCTGGCACAGGCTCCTATGCAGCAATGGATCGACTTCCCGGCCTTCACGCGCTTGATTTTCCGTTTGAATCCCACCTTTTTACAGCGCCGCCAACGCGCGTTTGCTACTCCGCACTGGTGGATTGAGCAGGAAGAGGGGCGACCATTACATCCGACGCAGTGGAGTGACTGGCAGCGAGCCGAGAGCCGTTATATCGCGCAACTGCTGCAAGGGCCTTTGCGCTGGTGGGGCATGAGTGATATTGTTCTCGCGGAAGATGGGCGATTGCTGGCGTTTCGCCTTACATCAATGACAGGGTTACTCTTGCCTGCTAAGCCCGCGAGTACAGCATTGATTGAGTTTGCGGACTCTGGCAGTGCGCGCGCTGCCAGGCCTGTTATCGATGTATCTGAACAGGAAGATTTGCTGCTACCATCTTCTATTGAAAATTGGCCGGTCATTGAACTGATCGAACGTTTTGCTCAGGCGCAGGGTGTGCGCAATGGACGACTCTGCTATCGACTGACGCCGGGTTCGCTGGGCGCGGCATTTAACCGGGGCGAGTCCTTTACCCCACTGCTCGAACTGCTGCGCCGCGCTGCCGGACAGGCAGATACAGGCGGAGATGAGCAAAGTTCGCTCGCGCTCCTGCTGCGCAGGTTGGAAAAACGTCTCAAGAATTATGGGCGCGCGCGCTTCTATACAGATGCAACGCTGCTTGAAGTCGCCGATTCTCTGGTGATTCGCGAACTGGCCGCAACGACCTCATTTGAAAAACAGATCATACAATACATTCATCCAACCCTCATGATTCTCAAAAAGCAGGGTGGAGAGCAACTGGTTGAAGAACTGAAGAAACGCGGTCAGGCACCCTTGCTGCACGGAGAAGAGGAGTAGATTGATATGGAAGCGAGCGATCTCTACCTGTTACAAAATGTGCCGTCTTATCACTTACAGGCGGTGGCACGGACGCGTCATTTGCAACAGGCGCAGAAAAATTCGCTCGACGTTTCTGCTCTCAATCCTGCTGATATTGGCCCGTTGCTCTTTGATCTTGACGCCTGTCGCGAAGTTATTAGCGAACTGGGCGAACTGGAAATGTTGCTACTCTCCGAACTGGTAGCCTGTGGAGGGCGCGCCAACAGTCGCGACCTTGCCCTGTATTTCACGAATGCTCAATTCCTGAATGCGGGGAAGAGTAAGCTGGAGAACAGGGTGCTCACGGATAAGCTTGCCGCGCCAGGTGCTGTATCCGCGCAGCAAACAGGCTCTGCTGAGGCGCCTGCTGATCTCGCCAGGCTAAAACGCGGGCAATCTACCGCCTCGCTGCGTCCCTACGCGGAGTCGAGCAATAATAATGCGCCGCAATATCCCCCGCCGCATCCACACGGTGTTTTTGAGCAAGCATTACATCGCCTGTTGCTGCTGGGGCTACTCTTCTGGGGCAAGCAAACCAACTTTGTGGGGCGTGACTACTCCAATGGAGTCTATGATGGTGTGTTGATTGTGCCACAGGCGGTTATGGAGGCAACTCAGTCCGTCCAGGATCAACGTTCAGGAAAGCGCCCCGATGGTGCCTTGCAGGGTGAAACACACGCTGACGGCCATGTTGTCGGGGGGAATGACAAGGTACTCATTAGCGAGGGTGTGCTGGCGCTGCAACGTGCCATCTACCTCTACTGGTCGCATGTAACGGCGGCGCGCGATGGTCTGCCCCTGGTAAGTAGTAAATTACTCTCGCGACCAGCCCTGCGCCAGTTAATTGAGCTACTTGAACCGGCGTTGAGCATCGAGCAAGTGCGCACTGAGGCGGATGTACCTCGCCTGTTATTTTTGCGCCTGCTGCTTATGAAACTTGGGCTGTTATACGAGCGCGGCGGAAACATCCATTCCGCGCCCGCCGAAGCGTTTTTCGCGTTGCCCCTTTTAGAACGGGCGCGGCGATGCTATGCTCTCTGGCTCGAGTCAACCTTCTGGGATGAACTGAACTACCTGCCTGGCGTCATTCTCCGTCCCGGCCCTGGCCCGGTCGATGCCGCGCATCATGAAATCTTGCGCGCGCGCGCGATGGTGATGGAGCGCGTATTGCAGACGCCGTCAGGTGAGTGGCAGAGCTTCCCCACCTTCATCGCTCGTGCCAAACTGTATGTCCCTTATTTACTTTTCCCACGCCAGTATGGAGCGCGCGCGGAGCGTTATAACATCGGCAGTAACCCGTATGGCTGGGATTTTCGCCTGCGGCATGGCTGGTTGACGCACCGCGAGGGCTGGCACCTGGTGGAAGGTGGCTTCATACGCGCCATGTTGACCGGTCCTCTGCTCTGGTTGGGGCTGGTGGAATTGCGGACAGAAGACAAGACAGATGCTTTTCGTGTTGTGCCGCATATCTCCAGCATCGCGAACTTTTCTGAGGGTGATGCAGGCTTGACCCGGCTTGAAGAAGTGGCATGGGGCAAGCTAGTAGTGCAGCCTAACTTTGAAATGATCGCGTTAGCTCCGGTTTCCGAAGCCCTGCTGGTCACGTTAGATCGTTTTGCCGAACGCACCCGTCTGGAACAAATCGCGCAGTATCGCCTGACGAAAGCCAGCGTCACGCGCGCTGTGCAGATGGGGCTGCGCTCTGAAACGATTCTCCAGCACCTGGAACAGGCTGCCGGGGGAACAATCCCCCAGAATGTCAGCTATTCGGTCGCGGAATGGGAACGCCAGGCGCGGCGCATAGAATTATGGCCGAGCATGACCCTGCTCGAAGTGGATGAGGATGCTTTCCTCGATGAGTTGTTCGCGCATGAAGAGACGCGTTCTATGCTTGGTCGCCGCCTGGCACCCCTGCTGGCTGAGGTGAAGACCGATCAAATGGCTCACCTGCAAGAATTATTCTGGCAGCACGAATATTTACCCGCGCTGGCCTCCGCTCCACTCTATAATAATGTGCTGGAAAGCGGGCGTATGCCAGCGCATGAAGCCCAGTGGAAGCTATCTCCCGATGGCCTGTTACAGCCCTGCTATGCTGTGCTCAACCTGTACCTGGCAGCAGAACTTGCGCGGATTACAGAGCTTGATGAAGCATCTGGTTGGAGGCGTATCACGTCAGCTTCTATTGAGAGCAGCAAGTACATTCCGCTTGAGCATATCGTGCGTTTCTTGCAGCAATATTGCCAGGGAGGAGTGCCGCCCTCATTCCTTATTCGTCTCAAACTGTGGGGTGGAGGGTATGATCAGCAGCACGTAATTCACGTGGAACCAGCGCCCATGCTGCGTCTTTCTGCCCAGGCGCTGCGCGATATACAATCTGATGAAGAACTTGGAGCGCTGCTCGACGCGGAAGTTCTCCCTGATAGTCGCCTGGTGCGTGTTCCTTCTTCTAAATTAGCGCGTGTACTGGAACTACTGAGCGAGCGCGGATTCACCGTCGAGGAATAGCAAGCAACTGCTTTGGTTTTGTATTACAAGAGATCAACTATTATCACAGGCGATGCGACCAGCGATAGGACAAAAATATGAAGCCAGCAAGAAGAGTTGTTATTACGGGTCTTGGTGCTATTACTCCTCTTGGTACAGGCAAAGAGACATTCTGGCAGGCCAGCATTGCCGGCCACAGTGGCATCCGGCGCATTACCCGTTTTGATGCCAGTACCCTCGCCACGCGCATAGCGGGTGAAGTTCCCGACTTTGATGCCCTTTCACTGGGGTTGACAGCGGAGGAAGCGCGCGTTCTCGACCGCGGGACGCAATTCGCCCTGGCTGCCGCCAGCCTCGCGCTGCTTGATAGCGGCTTGCCGCTGGATTTGGATGAAGAGCAAAGGGACGCAATAGGTGTCTACGTAGGCACCGCCATGTCCGCGGGTGATGAAGGAGAAAAGTTGTGGCTGCTGCTGACCGATAAGGGTACGCGTACACCACACGAGATCGATCTGGGGACGCTGCCTATTACAGTGACGATGGGCTACATGCCTGCCAGCGCAATCGCTGCCCACTATAACCTGCATGGCCCGTGTGAGGTCTTTTCTACCGGCTGCTCATCTGGCGCGGATGCCATCGGACAGGCATACTGGATCATTCAGGAGGGACGCGCCGCGCGTATGCTGGCGGGTGGCTCGGATTCTGCCATCTCAATGACGGGTATCAATGTCTTCTCCGTCATGAAAGCCCTGAGCACGCGCAACGACGCACCTGAAGAGGCTTCGCGTCCTTATGATGGTCAGCGTGATGGCTTTGTGCTGGCTGAGGGCGCGGGTATGTTGCTACTTGAGGATCGCGAACTGGCCCTTGCTCGCCATGCCCACATTTATGCCGAGGTGATCGGTTTCGTCTCCAACAGTAACGCCTATCACATGACCGCGCTACCGGAAGACGGACAGCCCTTGCAGCAGTTGCTACGACAGGCCATGCAGGAAGCAAATATCACACCACAACAGATCGGCTATATCAATTCGCACGGAAGTTCGACCCCTTTCAATGAGCGCGTAGAGACGGCGGCGTATAAAGCCGTGTTTGGCGAGCATGCCTATCGTATCCCGATCAGCTCCACTAAATCGATGATCGGTCATACACAGGGAGCAGCCAGCGCCATTGAGACCATCGTAACCGCGCTGGCGCTGGATCAGCAGATCATTCCCCCTACTATCAACCAGCAGAATGCCGATCCCGATTGCGACCTGGATTACGTGCCAAACGTGGCACGTAAGGCAAATTTTGATGTCGCCCTGACGCATTCGAGCGGCTTCGGCGGGGTGAATGGCGTATTGATGCTGGCGCGCGCGGATATGGTTGGCAAGGCCGAAATTCATTCACGCGCAACAGGCCAGAGCTATGAAGGGCGCGGAACTACGCAGTCCAGCCTGGTTCCGCGTCGTGTAGTCGTCACCGGGTTGGGGGTTGTAGCGCCCCAGGGGATTGGCAAAGAGGCTTTCTGGCACGCGACCAGCAATGGCGTTTCTGGTATTAAGCCCATTCAGCGCATCTCAACGCGGGATTTGCCCGTGCAGGTGGCGGGTGAAGTGAGCAATTTCGAGGTCGAGCGCTATCTGGGGCGCAAGCTGGTCAACCGCACCGATCGCATGACCCACCTGGCGCTGGCGGCGGTTCAAGAAGCGCTGGATGACGCCCATCTCGCGCTAGAGCAGGAATCACCGCAGCGCGTGGGTACTGTGATTGCCAACACTGTCGGCGGGGTAGGTTTCGTCATTGAACAGGTACAGGCTATGTACGCGCGCGGGCCGCGCGCTATGAGCGCGTATAGCGCTATTGCCTGGTTGCAAGTGGCGAATGCCGGGCAGACTTCCGTGAGTTATGGACTGCAGGGATATAGCAAAACTACCGTCAACGACCTGGCCGGTGGGCTGGATGCGCTCGGCGTGGCCTTCCGCGCTATTCAGCGTGGAGCTGCAGATGTGATTATCGCGGGTGGCTGTGAAGCTATGCTGCATCCCTATATCCTGATCTTACTGGCGCAGGGAGGCTACTGCGTGCCGGGCGATGATCCGCGCGCGTACCGGCCCTTCGACCGGCGCGCGCGTGGGCTGGTGCTGGCCGAGGGTGCGGGCATCTGTATCCTCGAAGAATATGAACATGCGCGGCGGCGCGGCGCTACTATTTACGGTGAGATCGCGGGGTTTGGACAAACTAATGATGCCTACGGCCTGCACAATATAACGGGTGATGGGTCTCGTTATGCCCGTGCCATGAGCCTGAGTATGCAAGAGGCCGGTCTGCGCGGCGCTGATATCGGCTATTTCAGCCTGGATGGGCGCGCCACGCTCGCTGCTGACCAGGTTGAAGCTGACGCGCTCTATCGCTGTTTTGGCCCTGACATGGCAGCCAGCATGCCCGTCAGCGTCCCGCGCTCTATGGCCGGTCACAGTTATGCTGCCGCCGGTGCCATCGACGCTATCACTGCTCTGTTAGCGCTTGAGCATGCTATTATTCCGCCGACCATCAATTGTGATCAGCCTGACCCGCGCTACCAACTGCGGCTTGTGCGAGACGAAGCGTGCCCGATGGCGCGCTCAAGCCGGGCGGTATTGCTGGGTGCGCGCAGCATCGGCGGTGTAAACTCGACGCTGGCGCTGCGCAAGGTGTGACAACCCTGACCCCGTCCCAAAACTGTTGACAAATGCCTGCGGGTATGATATCTTAATTGTGCAAACGCAAGCATTTGCGGGAGTGGCTCAGTGGTAGAGCATCTCCTTGCCAAGGAGAAAGTCGCGGGTTCGATCCCCGTCTCCCGCTCCCTTTTTTTATTCAATAGGGCGACGTCGCCAAGTGGTAAGGCACGGCTCTGCAAAAGCTGCACCAGCGGTTCGAATCCGCTCGTCGCCTCCCTGCTCGACGTGATTTTCGTTCACGTCTTTTTTATTGCTATAAGGTGTTTCCTCATGCGATCGCCGCACAGCTATGCCACCGAAGCCATTGTACTCAAGCGCACCGACCTTGGGGAAGCTGATCGTATCCTCACCCTCTTCACTCCCGGCAAAGGCAAATTTCATGCCGTGGCCAAAGGCACGCGCCGTCCCATCAGCAAGCTGGCAGGCCACGTCGATCTGCTCTGCCGTAGCCAGTTGCAGCTCGCTCTGGGACGCAACCTTGATATCGTCACTCAGGCCGAGGGGCGCGAGAACTTCATGCATTTGCGTAGCGATCTGTGGCATATGACCTGCGGCTTCTACCTTGCCGAACTGGTCGATCGTTTCGTGGAAGACCAGACGCAGCATTACGATATCTATACCATGTTGCTCGAAACCCTGCGCTACGTGGATGCCGATGCCGGCGCGCTTCAACAGCAGCGTGAAAAGGCCACACCGCTAACTCCGCAGCAGGAGGAAGGGCACACGCGCCTGCGGTTGCGCTATTTTGAACTGCACCTGCTCATGGCAATTGGTTACGAGCCTGTGCTGGCGAACTGCGCGTATTGCGCCAGCGAGATCCGCCCGGAGGAAAACGGCTTCAAGGCTGCACTCGGCGGTGTGCTCTGTCCTCAGTGTTCGCGTCACTGGGAACGCCGCCTCTCACTCGACGCGCTCAAAGCCCTGCGCTACATGCAGCGCAGCAAGTGGAGCGATGTCGCTCGCATGCGCCCGGATGCGCGGCTGCACGCCGAATTAGAGGCGGTCATGTACGACCTGTTGCGCTACCATCTTGAACGAGACATGAAATCGTGGAGCTTTCTGGAGATGATGCGCAA
>DATLSI010000153.1:0-66253 GCA_035534255.1 Ktedonobacteraceae bacterium
CTTGACCAGGTTGGATACCTGGACATGCACAGGGCGGCCATCAGTCGGCAGATGAATTGGACCGGTTTTGGAACTGGATGCCGTTGAATCTTGCATAGAATATTTCTCCTGCATTTTATTGCTATTTATATCGAAGCTTCCCTATTCTCTCACGAGAACCGGATTACTGTGTAGAGTGTATGCCAGTTGCAGGGAAATAGGTAGTACGTAAAGACATGTTTCTCGTCCATGACGAAAGTCATAGTGTGTAGGTTGTTGATTGGTGTCATGTTCGGTTTCATGATCTGTAGCCTGGCATAGCTACGTTTTTTGCTGTAGCGCGTGTATATATATAAAGGTGGCATAGACGCGATTGGAACATGATACATAACCAACGGCAGCGACACGAAAATGGTCTGATCTGCAGGGTATAGCTATCGTTAGCCTGGCGGATGGCAAAAAAGTTGGTACGCTCGATGATTTTTACTTTGGCCTGGCAAATTCCAATATTTATGCATTGCGCATAAAAACGGGTTTGATTGGACACAAGTTACTTCCTGTTGCGCATATCAAAGGCATTGGCAAGGATGCAATCACCATACAGAATGAAGACGCTCTTTCCGACGAAAAAGCAGATGAAAAACTTTCAATGTATGCACATAGCAGCAATCTTCTTGCGTATAGCCGAATTTGAATTGTCCGGCGGCTTGCGCGAGCGCATCAGCAGGCGCTACTCATCATTCTCATCATCCCAGCTTTTGCAGTACGGTCATGATGTGCTAGTCATACCAGATGAACTGGCACAGTCACTTCAATGACGCAATGACATATCCCGATATCCCGGTTCATTTAGATTGGGTAGCGTATGATATACTACAGCTACACTTTAGTATCGCAGAGAAGAAACGGGAGGGCGAATACATATGCGCTGCCCATATTGTGGAGGCAACAACGCAGACCGCGCTGTCTACTGCACCTATTGCGGTCGCGATTTGAAGCCGCCTGCGCAGACTGTCGCAGGACAACAATCACCTTCTTATCAGCAACCGCGTCCAACTCCTGGCCAGCAGGGACGCCCGCTGCCGCCTCAGTCGCCGCGCACGGCACCAGGACAACAGGGACGCCCGGCATACCCACCACAGGGACAACCCGCTGCTGCGCCAGTGCCCCAGGCGCAGCCACAGCGCCGTCCGGCTCCTGTTCCACCACCACCACCACCGCCAGAGCCACCTGCACCTTTCCCACCTCAAACTGTGGCGGAATTGCAGGAGCTTGAGCAGGAAGCATTGCCGTATACAGTGGTGGAAAGTAGCGTCGGCGATGGGCGCAAAAAAGTTGTGCGTATCGCGTATGCAAAAGGAGTTGCCTGGCAGCAGGTAGCGACCCTGCTCAAAGCTTGCAAAGAGCAGCAAGAGGCGCAGTTTGAGACGATTCTCATTCAGGGCGTGTTGGAACGTGATACCAGTGTGTACAACTTCACCAATGGACAGTTGCGTTTTGATCGCAATGTACGTCTGGGTGGCATGATCTCTGATCGCTACCAGATCGAGACAGGCAACGGCTTTGAAACTGACTCTGTGCGCATCGTCCTGAATAGCCAGTAGGGGCGATTGTCAGTTTCGGGCGCAAAGTTCATCAGGGGAAGAGCGCATGCAGATTGTTGAACTTATTCGCAAGAAGCGGGATGGGCATAGCCTGAGTACAACCGAAATAGACTGGCTCATCCAGCAGTACACACGGGAACGCATTCCCGATTACCAGATGTCGGCCTGGCTGATGGCCGTCTACTGGCGCGGTATGAATGCGCGCGAAACCAGCGATCTGACGCTGGCGATGGCGCATTCGGGGGAAGAATTGCACGCGCGTGATATCATTTCACCTGTGGTTGACAAACATAGCACGGGCGGTGTTGGTGATAAGGTGACGCTGGCGGTCGCGCCTCTGGTGGCGGCCTGTGGCGTAGCTGTCGGCAAAATGACGGGACGCGGGCTGGGGCATACAGGTGGCACCGTTGATAAACTCGAATCGGTGCATGGTTTTCGCGCCAGCCTCAGCCGTGAAGAATTTACCCATATCCTCACCCGCCATCATATTGTGCTGGCGGGTCAATCAAACGAACTCGCGCCAGCCGATGGCAAAATGTACGCGCTGCGCGATGTCACAGGAACAGTGGAGAGCATACCCCTCATCGCCGCCAGTATCATGAGCAAGAAACTCGCGGTCGGCGCGTCCCACCTGCTGCTGGATGTAAAAGTCGGGTCGGGCGCGTTTATGAAAACGCTAGAGCAGGCGCGCGCCCTGGCAGAAACGATGGTCGATATCGGGCGTCTGGCGGGTCTGCATACGGTGGCGGCCATTACCTCGATGGAGCAGCCGCTTGGACGCGCAGTTGGCAACGCGCTGGAGATGGCGGAAGCGATCGCGATTTTGCGCGGCGAGGGGCCGCAGGATGTTTCAGATCTATGTTTTCACGAGGCGTCGGAACTGCTGGTCATGACCGCAACCGCGCATAGTCTTTCAGAAGCGGAGAGAAAGGTCGAGCAGGCGATTCGTTCAGGAGCAGCAGTTGCCAAACTGGCTGAAGTGATCGCGGCTCAGGATGGCGATGCGCGCCAGATCGAACATCCAGAACGCTTGCCCGCCGCTCCAGTGCGTGTGATGCTATCCGCGCCGCGCACCGGCTATATTCGCGCTATCGAAGCCGAGCAGGTAGGACTTACCAGCATGAGCCTGGGCGCGGGCCGTTCGAAAAAAGGCGAGCAGATCGACCACCGCACGGGCTTCATTTTGCAGGCGAAGATAGGCGATTATCGCAGGGCCGGTGATCCACTGGTCGAAATCCACGCGCGCAGCGAAGCCGAGGCCGATTCTGTGCGAGACGCTCTGCTCGCCTGCTATAGCTGGAGTGATGCTCCGGTGGCCGCGGGGCCGCTTTTGGTCGATACGATTCGACCTGTGTAGCAGGCTAAGAATCAGATATTTCTTCTGAAATTATGGTTGTAGCGTCAATTCGAGAAAATCCGCCGTGGGCTGACCATTGCTCTTCGCGCCGCGTTCGAGGAAGACGTGTCCCGCGCCGTCACAGGTTGCCGCGCCAAGCAGCGAGCCACCAGCGGGTAAGGCGGGCAGTGCAGTCCAGTTCAGCGTGTGGAGTGTCACCAGCCAGGCTGAGTTGAGAGTAGTTGGCTGCGCCGAGTTGAAGCCACCGAGGATCACCAGGTGTCCCCGTCCATCCAGACAACTGGCCGAGCCGCTCGCGACATCCGGCGCGCTGGTTGGTTCCAGCGTCCAGGTGTTCTGGATGGTATCGTAGCGGTAAATGCGTGAAGTGGGTAAGCGCTGGCCCGCGTCTTTGGAGCCTCCGATGAGAAGGATGCCACCCTGCCCGTCGGGGGCGAGCGTCACATAGCCTGTTCCAGTGGGCATAGGGGTCAATATCTCCCAGCTAGCTGTATTGATGTCGTAGCGATACCAGCCCATGCCAGCCTGCGCTCCTGGATTGCCAGGGGTAGTAAACCCCTCGGATACATACAGGTGTCCCTTTTGATCGGCGAATAGCGCGTTTCCAAAACCGATGATGGCTTGAGCAGGTGGAGTGATTTTTGTCAATGTGCCATTTTCGGGTGAGTACATATATAACGCCTGTGTGACTTTCCCGGTATCGGTCGAATAACCGCCGGTGAAGAAAATATGGTGGTTTTCATCTACCGCCGCGGCATTATTTCCCATGATGGGAAAATCCTTATTGGCAATTTGTTCCCAGTGGGCCGCCGCGATATCATAGCGATACAGCCCGCGGCTATAAAGTGGCACGGCACCTGTGCCACGGAAGCCGCCACTGATGTAGATATAGCTCTTCCCCTGTACGACGACATAAGTAGCGGTATTATCGGCCTGCGGTGAAGGCAGCGAAGGCAGCACCTGCCATGATGTCTGCGTCGTCACTTCTGGCGGTGGTGCTGTTGCGGTATGCCTCTGGCTGGATGTAATCGTCGGGATACGGGGCGTATTATGGTTGTAGATGAAGAGCGATGTCAGGACGCCGGAAAGCAGCAAAACCAGGATCAGCAAAAATAGGAGCAACCGGCGAGAAGGTTTTGTGCGCGGCGCGGCAAATTCACGCTCACCGGCTAACGGTGTGGGCATGATGGGCGCGGCAACGCGTTGTTTCAAACTTTCATCGATAGATGCCAGTTGCATCGCCAGCGCTTCCTGCTCCAATCGCTCGCGGCGCGCTTTGAAGAGATGCTCTCGCGCGTGAGCGTGTTGGATATTGGAGGTACCCACCAGGCCCTTACTATCGGGCGGGAGCGCTGGCATTATGGGCAATAATGGAGCTTGAATGCGCGCGCGTGGCTGAGTTGCCGGTTCAACTTCGCCTGTTAGCAGTACGAGGCGATGAAAGGCCCGGCGCTCCTCGATGAAGCGGGTGCGTTCCAGCGCCGTATAAAAAGCGTGAGGGGTCTGAAAACGATACATCGCCTCCGGGCGGGTTGCCACCGTGACAAGGCCGCTCAGCGCGGGTGAAAGCGCGGGGTTGATCTGTCGCGGCGACTCAAGCTTGTTGCTACGAGTTGCGCCTCCCGCTCGCACCGGGCGCTGGCCACTAATCATTTCGTGCAGCATAACGCCCAGGCTGTAGAGGTCGGAGCGCCCATCCGTTTGCCCATTGCCCTCGTATTGTTCGGGCGAGGCATAGCCGGGCGAACCAAAATCGGTAGTATCGTTGATCTGCCCCTCTTTGAAATAGCGGGAGATGCCAAAATCCACCAGCATCAGGCGGCCTTCGGGTGAAAGTATCACGTTGGATGGCTTCAGGTCGCGAAAGACTACCGGCGGCGATTGTTTATGCAGGTAATCCATGACGTCGCAAAGTTGCATGGCGTAGTTTAGCGCCTCAAGCGGGGGCAGAGGCGCGTACTGGCGCATGTATGTTGCCAGCGTCGGCCCCGGCAGGTATTCCATGACCAGGTACCAGTAGCCATCCTCGAAGAAATAATCGTAGAGTGTAGGAATAGCAGGGTGACTCAGGCGCGCCAGCAACAACGCCTCGCGTAAAAAACGGTCGGTATTAACGCCGCCGCTGAGCGGGAAATCGTCTGAAAACGTGTAGCTGGCAGGCGTGCGCGGGGTTTCCTGCTGCTGGTGCAAAAGACCATCTAATTCAGATATGACACTCTCTGGCAGAGGTTGATCAGCGCGCCCCTGTTTCAATGCAACAGGCACATCGAGCGTCCTGTGCGAGGCGAGAAATACTTCTCCCATACCACCGCGCCCTATCACCGCTTCTACATGGTAAGTTCCGTGTTGTAGCGAACGACCTACCAGCGCCTGTTGTGAGGCGGTTCGCGCTTTGCCTGGCGTGCTTTGTGTTCCTGGTGTTCCTGACATCTCGCTTCATCCCTTCGACATAACCCTCTACCCTTATTATACTCATCTTAATAAAAGTATGCGCTTACGTCAACAAGGAAGCAGCATATATCAGGATTTCTCTCCAATCGTGATATAGACTTCCCAGCGGCGGCTGCGCACGCGTTCGGAGCGGCGGCGCAATCCATGCTGTTCCAGGGGGATGCGTTGGCCGAACCAGGCATCACGCAGTTCATCGGTGGTGGTATCGGTGCCGGTATCCCTGTTAATATGCACTACACCGGGTTCGAGCGGGGCGTTGTCGCGGCTGCGCTCTACTTCTTCGTCGAGGTTGCGCTGCTTGCGCGGGCCGAAAACAGCCGATGAGCCGTACACGAGCAGCTGGATAAGCACCAGCAGTGGCTGCAAATACCCGACAGGCAGCAAATTTGCTCCCTCGATCACAATAAGTCGCCCGCCTGGACGCAGCACACGCGCGACTTCAGCAATAGTATCCGGGTCATAAATGTATTCTGAAGGGAAAGTGCTCACAACGCTATCGAACGAGTCATCGCTAAAAGGCAGTCCCTGCGCGGAACCCTGAATGATGGTAGTATTCTCGCCCAGCTTGCGGCGTTGGAGCCTTTCGCGCGCGGCGGCGACCATCTGAGGTGATTGTTCAACGGCGCGGCAGTTATAACCAGCCGCGAGCATATCGGCCTGCAAATCACCCAGACCGCAGCCGAGTTCCAGCACATCGTGACCGCGTAGGCGTGGCAAAACCAGTCGCTGCCAGACGCGCCACTGCCCGGCAAAAGGCACAGTACTGGCGAACCGGTAGAGGTATTTATTCTTGTAGAGCGTCTCAAAGAGCGATTTGCGCAAGGATGGCGTCATTATATACCTGCCTGAAAGGTTTGATGTGGGTACGATTTTCCACGGGTACAATTTATCAGGGCGACCGCATGCGGACCAGGGCGACCGCGAGGGTCGCCCCTACCCTGTACGGATTCGCAGACCCGTTTCGTAATAGGGTAGGGGCGACCCTCGCGGTCGCCCTGGTCCCCGTGGCCGGCTCATCGCGAAGGTCGCCCCGGCTCTTGCCTGTGATTTAGCGCTGCAGCGCGTCCTCACTGGAGAGGAGTTCGTCGACCAGGCCGTACTCGACCGACTGTTGCGCGGTCAGGAAGTAGTTACGGTCGGCGTCCAACTGGATGCGCTCGCGGGACTGGCCGGTGTGACGGGCCAGGATGTCATAGATGCTGCCGCGCAGTCGCAGGATTTCACGGGCTGTGATCTCGATGTCCGCTGCCTGTCCTTCAGCACCGCCCAGCGGCTGGTGAATCAGGACGGTGGAATTGGGCAGACAATAGCGTTTGCCTTTTTCTCCCGCAGCCAGCAGCACCGCGCCCATGCTCATCGCCATACCGACGCAGACAGTGGCAACGTTGGGCTTGATCCATTGCATGGTGTCATAAATGGCCAGACCGGCGTAGATCACGCCGCCAGGCGAGTTGATGTACAGCCAGACATCCTTGGTTGCGTCCTCGCTCTGGAGGAAGAGCAACTGCGCGACCGTAAGATTGGCAACGTTATCATCGATAGGCGTCCCAATGAAAATGATGCGCTCCTTGAGCAGGCGGGAGAAAATGTCCATGCCGCGCTCACCACGTGGCGTCGACTCAATCACGTTAGGGACGATTATCCCCCTGGGCTCCATCACTTCACGGGTGTCTTTGATCCAGCGAGGATCATTCGGGTTAAATTTGCTACCCATCTTTGCTCCTTTTAATATCCGTAACGATTGGTCTCTTTCTCATTGCACGCCCCTGGATGGACGCGATACATCGCGTCCCTACAATACGTAACTTTGATGAGAGATATTATCGGCGAAAACAGAATGTGCAGAGGGACTCTCAATCCTTCCAGGCTTATGTTCTGAAGGATATCGAACCCTCACAAAAGTTCGTGTACCGTTATGATAGCACCTGCAAATGGCAAACGCAAGCATAAAACGCGGAAATCTGGCAGTCTTCGTTACGGTTTGCTAATTCAGTTTATTCGCGCCTGGGATTGCGCAAGCGATAATCGATTGCATCATCGAAAGTTACTCTTGTTACCAGGGCGGTATCCGTCATACGCGAGCGGATGCGTTCTTCAACTCCCTGCAAGCCGGTGTTATTTGTCGTGATGATGGTTGGGATGCGCGAGTTATAGCGGTAGTTGAGCAACTGGAAGAGTTTTTCGTTGGCCCAGGGCGAACTCTGTTGCGCGCCCAGGTCATCAAGCACCAGCAGCGCAGCTTCGCGCATCTTTTGAAATAGTTGATCGTAAACTTCGGTTGATGATGGCATAAAGGTCGCGCGCAAGTGATCCAGTAAATCGCTGACGGTGCTGAAGAGCACGAGCGAGCCGCGAGCGAGCAAGCAGTTGGCGATAGCAGCTGCGAGGTGCGTTTTACCGCAGCCCACATTGCCGATGAAAACCAGCCAGCCATAGGGGTCTTCGGCATATTCTAACGAGGCGTGGTAGGCATTGTACACCGAACGCGAAGTGTTTGGATTGAAATTCTCGAAACTCTTATCTTGCAATTCGCCGAGGTTTGACATTTCCTGCAATTGGAGGCGCCGTTTCGTAATGCGTTCGGCTTCTTTACACTCACAAGCGATAGGTTTGCCAAAATTAGGATGTCCATATGGGACATCAGCGCGCAGGTAGCCCGCGCCTTTGCAAATAGGACAGATGGCAGTGCTGGGTACATATGGCGCTGGCATCGATGATAGTGCATGTTCGCGCTGACCCTGTGGGCGCCCTGGCCGGGACGCATTCGATACATGCTGGTCCACGCGTGCCATCGACATTGACCTGTTGAGTGGCTGCGTCAGGCGGTGCGCTGGTGAGGCTGGCGGCTGTGCTATCGGTATGGGCATGCGCGCCTCGCGTGTGTGAGGCGTCACCGAAGGCTCGACCTCTTCATCAACATGCGAACGTAATTCGCGCGTGACCATCGGGCGCTGATTTCTCCCATAGGTTTGAGCGATTCTGGCGCTAGCGCGATCCGCGGGATAGGCGTTGTCTGATACGCGTGGGGGCGCGGACTCGTCGTACATGTCGTTTTCCCAGTCGCCGTAGCGAATCTGGGCGGTGTCTTCTTCCCATTCTGCCTGAACGTCGGCGTGCGCCGCGTGATGTGATTCAACGTAGCGAGCGGAGACGAGATTCGCCTGGGGCCGGGCGTCGTGTTCGGGCGATGGCGCGAATCGTTCTACCATATTGCGGTTGCCCTGCATGTAGCGGCTCTGATTGGGTGTGTTGTGGGATGCGCGCGGCAGAGGCTCTCCCGGCGAACTGCGAGGCGGCGGCGCGGGTATCCGATTTAGCGGGCCTGGCTGCTGATCAGAACGGGGTGTGCGCGCATATTGACCCAGGCGGGCTGTTTGCTCAGGCAAAGGACGATGAGCCGGTGATGAGCCGGTCTGCTGCATACCCTGCGACGGCGTATGGTGGACCGTTCGCGTATTGCCATCTTGCTGGCGGCGCTGTGCCGCTCGATTGATGATGTCGTTCAGGCGTTCCATGCTTGCCTGCCTTCCGTTTCCCAGCGCCGTAAGATGGCGCGGATATAACTCCATTTTCGCTTATTGTGTAAAACTGCTTCGCGGAACGCGGTTTCAATCCATTCCGCGG
Organism: Ktedonobacteraceae bacterium; assembly: GCA_035534255.1. Lineage (GTDB taxonomy): Bacteria > Chloroflexota > Ktedonobacteria > Ktedonobacterales > Ktedonobacteraceae > CF-113. The sequence goes on from DATLSI010000153.1 coordinate 9,016, forward strand.
GGTACTGATCGGCGGCATCCGTGAGCTCATCCGCGATCAGTGGCGAGAGCAATCCGATATTCTGCTCGTATAATATAAATATATTCGGGCGTTCAACGAGCGCCTGCGCCTGTGAAGGCATCTCATACCCTCGTAACGTAACGGGTCCACCGGCTGGCTCCATGCTTTCATATGCCTGTTCGGTCGGCCCGTTTTGCGCGGCGAACAGGCTGACGGGAACGAGTTCACCTCCCTGTAACTCGTTGACAACTTTACGACTGCGCAGCGTATTAAAGAAATACCACCCTACCAGTTCTTCCTCATTGCTGTCTTCGCTCAGCAGCTTCAGATAGATACGCAAAATGCTGCCGCGCGCAACCGCCTGTTCCAGGCCATGCCGCAGCCGTTCCTCCACCGGGCGCGGATCGCCTTTGCGTTTGAGGCTGCGCAACAACACCCCGTCGTCCATCAGCTCGCGGTCGCTGACGCAGCGCGGGTCGCCTTTCTTTTGTGCCAGCAGCCAGAACAGGTGCAGCGTCACCTTGAGTTCCGCCATATCCTCTATCTCTGGCAAGAGCGCCGTAAAAAATACTTCCGGCACCGGCACATAAGGATTTTTCCCTGCTGGGAAACCGGCAAATACTGTCATAAAAATACGTCCAGTTACTCTTCAATAGCCTGATTAACTTCCAGATCGCGAAAACGGGTCTGGCTAGCCTGAAAATACAGGCTGATGTCGCCCTGCGGGCCATTCCTGTGTTTCGCTACAACGATATCCGCGATATTTTTCTTTTCGGTATCCTGATTATACACGTCGTCTCTATAAATAAACATGACAATATCGGCATCCTGCTCTATACTGTTGTGAACAACGATATCACTTGCCACAAAATTGTGTAGCCCATCGACCGTCAGGTCGTAAACTTCCGCCTCGCCATCTGGCACTATGGAAATGATCTCGTCCCAGTATATATCGCTTTGAGAGAGCTTTGTCAGTTCATCTGAATGAACGATTTGTGCTAGTCGAGAGCTGCGGTCGCGACTCAAATTCTGTTTATATAAACTTGTACCGCAATAGGCGTTTCCCAAAGCAGCTTGCATCTGGCGAGACGTTATACTGGCTAACTGCATAGCTGGAACAGCCATAAGCCTCCAAATCTCCCGTGGAAGTACATCACGATTAGTGTTAGCTAGTGTGAGAGAAATCGCTTCAATAATCGCTGTTTGATGCAAAAGTTTTTTCTGGCTTAACGCACCAATTTGATTGAAAAAAAGCTCAATATCTGATTTGCCGCTAACTGCAACGTGGAATTGATCTCTCCCTTTTCCTACTTGCGGGTGTCGTGACAGGCGAGCGTTTATGTTCAGCCGAAGAAGCAATGAACGTACTTGTTGAGCTAGTTCCAAACTGCTCGAAGCATAGTAGATATTGGCATAATGTTTCTGGCCGGGACTCAAATCAATGCAGCCATCGGTTGACCGAAGATGTTTTAGGAAGCGTGCAATACCAGCATCAGGTTGAGTAAATACAACATCGGGTATACGTTTTTCATATGAGCGTAACCCAAAAATACCCATATTGTCTAGCCAGGTAACTATAGGATTATGTATTTGATGGGTTAGATGATAGCCAGCAGGAAAATATACCTGATACCAATCGCGCTCTTTATTGATACGCGGAATAACTGCATCACCAAAAACCTCTTTTGCCAAACTAGCCACCATTTCAGCTAATTCTGATTCATGAGTAGTGTATTGAATTACATGTTTGGGCAATGTACAGCCATCACCAATGAGGTGGCCAAGCAGTGCCAGTTCGGCATCACTTATTGTAGCTTCTGTAGGGCCTACTAAGTGACGTGGTAGAGCAATGCGCGTACCAATTGACAACATATCAAGTCTTTGCCAATCGTGGATTGTCAAGAATTGGTGATTCGCTGTTGCCCGAATGGAACGCCCCAGGCGAGTTGTCATTTTATACACAGGCTTACAACTGGTAGAAAAGACTTTAGAGACTTCGCGAGGTTCAAGTCTCCAGGTCTCAGTATTCAGGGCAAGTACATTAAAGCCAGGTCGCCCGACCAGTTGTTCAATAGGTTTGTATATGCCTGAGTCTGGCAGGTATACAAGCGTATCGCCTGTGAGACAGCCGCTTTCACGCAGGTCTGATAACTGCGGCACCTTTGACTGGCGGCTCTCCACCGCGCGCGACAACTGGGCCAGGGCCAGTACAGGCACATTCAGTTCTCTGGCCAGCGCTTTCAGGCTGCGGCTGATCTCGGAGATTTCCTGCACGCGGTTCTCGTTGCGCTTGCCGCCAATAGTGGCATGCATCAACTGCAAATAATCGATGATGATCAGATCGATGCCCTCTTTTGCTTGCAGTCGGCGTGCCTTGCTGCGCAACTCGGTGGTAGCTATGCTGGCCGTGTCATCGATCCAGATGCTGGCTTCATCCAGCTTGCCCTGCGAGAATACAATGCGTTCCCACTCGTCATCCTCGATCCAGCCTGTGCGCAGGCGCTGCTGATCGATAGCGGCATCCATCGAGAGCAGGCGCTGGGCCAGTTGCTCTTTGCTCATTTCCAGGCTGAAGATGGCAATCGAACGCTTGAATTTGACGGCGGCATTGTGCGCCACACTTAGCGCCAGGGAAGTTTTACCCATGCCAGGCCTCGCGGCCAGTACGATCAGGTCTGATTTTTGCAGTCCACCGGTCAGGCGGTCCAGGTCGGTGAAGCCGGTTGGCACCCCGACAATGGTGCCGCGCTGCTCGTGCAACTGGTCGAGTTTGCCCATGTAATCGGCCAGGATTTCACTGATGTGGGTAAAGTCGGAACGCGCGTGGCGCTGGCTGATGCTGAAAATTAACTGTTCGGCTTTTTCCAGCGCGGCATCCGCGTCGCTGGAGTCGTAGGCGACGGCTGCTATCTGCCCGGCGGCGTGAATCAGGCGGCGCAGGATAGAGGCGCGTTCCACGATGCGCCCGTAGTACTCGACATTGCCGCTGGTTGGCACCTGGTTGATGAGCGAAGTGATGTAGCTCGCGCCGCCCACCTCTTCCAGTTTGCCGCGCCGCTCCAGTTCGTCGGAGATGGTAATGAAATCAGCGGGTTCGCGTTTCTCGAAAAGCTGGAGAATCACCTCAAAGATGGTGCGATGGGCATCACGGTAGAAGTCATCGGAGCGCAGGAAATCCGATATCTGCACGATGGCTTCAGGATCAATAATGATGCTGCCAAGTACGCCGCACTCAGCCTCTATGTTTTGCGGTAACAGTTTCTCCACGCTTGTTTCTTCCTCGTGCCTTCGGGATGCAATGGAAAGTTCCTCTAAGGCGGATTATAGCACATAGGTTCGATTTGTTGTGCTCAACTCTGGCGCGCTTCAGGGCAAAAAGACCTCTTCAATCGAGTCTGGTGCGCTTCACTAGTGTAGCGAATTTTCCCTGCTAAAGCAAATAGCAAGCGAACTCTATTCTCTGTGGATATGTGGATATGTTTACAACCCACCTGGGCATGATGTGAGCGCGCGACATGACATAACATAGGTTATCCTCCAGTTATCCACCTGGTTGCAGCACTTATCCCCACTTATCCCCAGAATTATCCACATGCTTATCCACAAAGATTAGTCAAAAAACTCATGAAACCTGCTGAAAATGCGCAATCGCAATGGCCTATTTGGGTAGAGTCGGAAACGCGAAATCGGGACTTTCAGCACTGACAGGTTCCCCATTTATGCCGAATAGGGTCTGTATGAAAACCAGTAGAGAGGCGAGGAAAGAGATGCCAGTAGTAGAGTCTAAAGCGCAGGCCGCGACGCGGGAGACCTTCAACCGGCCTCCGCGTATCTGGCCCGCCTTTCCACAGGGGAAAGTAGTTATTCCTGCTCCTCCTAAACATGAATCGCTTCCTTCCAAACAATCGAGCATCATGATGATCATGCCTCTGGTTATGATGGGCTTGATGGTCGGTATCTATATCCTGGCGGGTGAAAGTTCTCCGCAGCAACTGATCTTTCTGCTGCCGATGGTGATGTTCTCGCTCATGTCACCGTTGGCAACCATGCTGACCACGCGTCAGAAAACCAAACAGGTCAAGCAGCAATGGGAACAGGGCGAAACGAAGTACCGGGATTTGCTGAAAACCCTGCGGGCGCAGTTGAAGGAAAAGGCCAACGAGCAGCGCCGGCTGGCGTTGCTCAAGGACCCGGATAGCACCGACCTGGTAGCATTCATTCGAGACCGCACTCACCTGTGGGAACGACGCCCCGCAGACCCGGATTTTCTGGCCGTGCGCGTGGGACGCGGCACGCACCCCTTTACCATTGAGATGCAGGTGCCTGAAATAGATATCACCGATCCAATGCTGGCCGAGGTGCAAAAATTCCAGCGGGATTTTGCTTTCGTGAAAGAGATGCCGTGCAGCGTCCCTTTGACAAAGGTTAAATCGCTGGGTATTACGGGGCCACGCCAGGTTGTGGCCGATTTCGCACGCGGGTTTTTATGCCAGATCGCGGCTTTGCATTCGCCGGAAGATGTGCGTATTCTGGGCCTTTTCCCCACCTCGCAGCAGCAGGACTGGGAATGGCTGAAAGAACTACCCCATACGCAGCCCCTCAAGCAAAGTAAGCAAAGCAAACTGGAGCGTTTGTTCGCGGCTGGTCAGGAAGAAGCTGATCTCCTGTTGAATGTGCTGCTGGAAGAACTGAGTCAACGCGCTACCAGGGGAAATGATGGTGAAGCGCCTGCTCCTGCCCCGGCAACGGCTACTGGCGAGCCGGAGATGCCACTGCCACACCTGGTTGTGATAGTGCATGACTATATCGAGGTGCGCAAGCATCCCGCCTTGAGCAATGCTTTCAAGCTTGGGGAACAACTAGGCGTATCGGTCATTTACCTCGTAGCGCAGGAGCAGGAGATACCGGGCGAATGTCGCGGTATCGTGCGCATTCTCGATCAGGACAACTTGAACTACGCGGCCGCCGGTTACGCCGGAGAGACGCTGCAGGATGTGCGCCCGGATATCATGGAGGTGGCGCTGGCGCGCAGCATCGCGCGGGAACTCGCGCCCCTGCAAATCTCCGTGGATGGCGAAGATGCCTCTGACCTGCCCTCTAACGTGCGCTTACTCGATCTCCTGGGTATAGAACACGCCGACCAGGTCAACATTGAGCTATGGTGGAGTATGCCGCCCTTTGGACGCCTGCGTGTCCCTATGGGCATGGGCTTGAATGGTCCCGTCTGGATTGATTTCAATGACAACGCGCACGGCCCGCATGGCATCATCGCTGGAACCACCGGCGCTGGCAAAAGCGAGCTGCTCAGTTCCTTGATCGTCGGCCTGGCGCTGACGCATCACCCACACCTGGTGAACTTTGTGCTGGTAGATTTCAAAGGCGGCGCGGCCTTCAAACCTTTCGAGAAGATACCACATACCGTTGGCTTCGTCAGCGACCTGAGCGGCAGGCTGACCGAACGCGCCCTGCACGCGCTCAAAAGCGAGCTGAGACGCCGCGAACACATTCTAGGCGAGGCCAACGCCAGGAAGATCGAGCGATACCAGGCTTTGCGCGCCCAAAATCCATCCGCGTACCAACCCCTGCCTAACCTGTTTATCATTATTGACGAATTCGCGGAACTGGCCAAAGAGCATCCTACTTTTATGGAAGGGCTGGTCAGCGTGGTGCAGAAAGGGCGCAGTCTGGGAGTGCATCTAATCCTGGCAACCCAGAAGCCTACCGGTTCGGTCAATCCCAATATCTGGTCAAACCTCAAATTCCGTATCTGCCTGCGCGTGGCAACCGTGCAGGATAGCCGCGATATGCTGGGGCGTTCCGAGGCGGGATTGCTGCCCATTGGCATTCCAGGCCGTGCTTATTTCCAGGTGGGGGCGGAGATCTTTGAGCTATTCCAGAGCGCGCGCATTTCGCAACCCGCGCGTGTTTCCAACGAAAGCATCATCACGGCAAAAATGGCCTCGATGGGCGCGGAAGAGGTCACAGATCAGAAGGTGCTGATGGATTTAATCGAGCCATATAACGCCACCATCGGCGCGGAACTCTTCCGGCCCTGGCCCGATCCTTTGCCACACCGTATCAGCCTGCAAGAAATCAATCGGCGGCACGATATGCCGCCGCGCGCCGAGCTATCGACGGGCGAGCAGCTTAACGCGCCTCAACCGCCCTATGGCTGGCTGACTTGTCCTGTGGGACTGGTTGATCTGCCGGTGGAGCAGCGACAGGAGCCGTTGATGCTCGATATGGCGCGGCAGGGTGGGCATATGCTGATCGCGGGTGCATCTGGCACGGGCAAAAGCGTGTTTTTGCGCACACTGATTACCTCGCTCGCGCAGACGCACACACCCGCCCAACTGCACATGTACCTGATTGATTTTGGTGGACAGGCTTTGCGCGTGTTCGAAAAGTTGCCTCATGTCGGCGGAATCTTCGGTGAAGTAGACCAGGAATATATCCGCCGCCTGCTGCGCAAGCTGCAGAGCATTATCGAGGAGCGCAAAAATATCTGCCGCGAGCAGCAAATAGATGATTTCCTGGCATATCAACGGCGTCGCCTGGAGAAGCCATCCCTGCCTGAACTGCCGGCCGTTGTGCTGGTGATTGATAAGTTTATTGAATTTAAGCAAGCTTTCGATAAAGAAATGGACCTGTTGATGGCAATCGCGCGCTTCGGACGCGGCTATGGCGTCTATCTTGTGCTGAGTGTGGATCGACCCGTATCTGTTCCCTCGCAGTTGATGAGCCTGATTGACCTGCGCCTGGGTCTGCGCCTCGTTGAATTGACCGACTCGCTGGTTCTACTGGGCAAAAACGACGCCGCGCATCTTGACCCGGCTGTACCGGGTCGCGGATATCGACGCGGGCAAACGCTGGATGAGGCGCAAATCGCTCTACCGACAGCAGGCGAAGATGACGACGAGCAAAATCGCCTGCTGGATGAGTTGATCGCGGAGATAGCGCAAGAGCATGAGGGCAATTTCGCTCCCACTATTCAACTGCTACCCGAATACGTGCATATCGACGATTTTCTGATTGAGGCCGCCTTCGGAGACACGCATTCGCTGCAATCGCGCGCTATCCGCGTGCGCGTGGGTATCGAAGATCTTTCCCTCCAGCCCATCGCGTTGGAACTGAATGCCGATACGCCTCACGCGCTGGTGGCAGGTGGCCCCGGCAGCGGGCGCACGGGCGTAGTGCAAACGAGCATGATGGTGCTGGCCAGCACGCCTACCTATGCAGATACGAGGATCGTGCTGGTAGATTTCAGACGCACATCGCGTCCGATGCGCCGCCTCCCGAACATCTGGTTGTACGCCGACAATGAAGAGCGGTTGGTCGCCGCCATCAACCAGTTGAAGGAAAAGCTGCGCGCGCGTGTGGCGCGTTTGCAGAAAGAGTTGGAGGAGCAAGAGGACGATGATGAACCTGTCGGACAGGATTTTACACCCATCCTGCTCATTATCGATGATTACGACCAGCTTAACGCGCTGAGTCAAAACCCGGTGCTCGATTTGAAGGAGTTTTTACTCCAGTCGCGCGACTTGCAGCTGCATATCCTGGTGGCAGGCGGACCGGCAGACCTGGGACGCACAGATCCCCTCCTCTCCCAGGTGCGCGCGGGACGACTGGGCATCGTGTTGGGCGGCGATCCCAACGAACAAAATGTACTGGGCCTGCGTATGAGCGATATGCCGCCCGGAAGAGGCTTCCTGGTGCGTCGCAACCAGCGCGATCTTGTCCAATTCGCCCATCTCCCCCAGGAAACTATGTTGCTCTCGGTAAAAAATCTTGTGCAGGCCGCGAAAGCGAAGCAGAAGCCGCCGGTTCCTGTGCATAGTTGTCCCTGGTGTCCGGCAGAGGCACCTGTTGATAACAGAGGCGATGAGCCAACTTCTGAAGAGGTACGGACGCTGGCGGGAGTAGATTAGCGTGAATGGGTAGTGAACGACCTTGAAGGTCGCCCACCACCCATGATACATCGTTGTGTGAGAGACGTTAGTACCCGTTCAACTGTTGGGCCGTAATCGTCTGCACGACGTTAATGTTGCCAGAGGCGTCTGATTGCACAGCATCAAAGCCGCCGGTAACATTGTTGTGATCGTTGAAGTCCATCGGCCCGCTGGCTCCGTCGTAGTTGATCTTGGTACCGGCTTTCAGGGCAGTGTATGCCGTTTTGTAGTCATACACCGTTGTACCCGGCGGGTTCGCCACCGTCTTCATCTTTCCGCCAACCGCGTCACCGTTCAGTGAGCCTGCCGCGTCAGCCGCCAGCGCCAGGACGTTCATGCCATCGTAGCCATAGTCAGCCAGTTCAACCGGGGTAGCGTTAAACTTGGCTTTGTAGAGCTGCGCGAACTCTGTCGTCGCCTGAGTACCCGTTGAGGTGCCCTGCAGCGAGGTCAACACCTTCTGAGCTGTTGCAGATGATATGGCCTTAATGAAGTCCGATGAAGCCGTCACGTCGGTGCCGATGAACGGCAGGCCCAGACCCTTTAGCTCTTTGATCTCACTGAACAGCGTCGCGCCCGTCTGCGCGTCCACCTGTGTAAAGACTACCTGCGGGTTTGTCGCGTACAGCTGCTCGATCTCTGAACGATACGATGACTGGTCGGGTACCAGGCTAATATCGGCCACAATCGTGCCGCCATGCCGCTTGAAGGCATCAACTACTGGCGCTTTCAGCGTCTGCGCCGATTCATTACTACCAAAGACCAATGCCGCCTTTGTGTAGCCCTTGGTGATAGCGTAGTTCGCCATCGCCACGCCGAGCAGGTTATCAGATGGGCTACTGCGCCAGACATAAGTGCTGACCAGGTTGTCGAGTTGTGTCGTGCCACCCACGATCACATCGGGGATCTTGCTTTGTTGCAGAATAGGCAACACCGCCTGCGCCTCCAGCGACGAAGGACCCACAATCAGATTGACCTGGTCTACGCTGATCAGCTTGCGCAGCGCGGGAACCGCGTCAACCGCGTCACCGCCAGTATCAGCAGTCACCACCGTCACCTGCCTGCCCATAATACCGCCATTTGCGTTGATCTGATCGACAGCTACCTCAACTCCCTTGAGGATGTCAGGACCAATGAATGACTCGAAACCACTGAATGGCCCGATCACACCCACCTTCACGGGCGTGGTGTTTGTTGTGTTGCCGCTGTTGCTGCTGCCTCCACAGGCAGTTACCAGCATCGCCAGCAGAATAAATCCGGCGGCTGACAATTTCGCCCACCACGATGTGGAAAAAGTACGCATTTTCTTAAACTCCTCGTCTGTTAGACCTGCGAAACGAAACACACCTTCACTCATCCATGAGGTGCGTCATGTGCGGGCATTTATTGCCCAAGATAAAGATTGGCCACCTCCTTACTTTCTATCAATTCAGAGCCGAGGCCTTCAAAACGATTGTGCCCCGTCACCAGGATATAACCGTAATCGGAACGTTCCAACGCCATACGAGTATTCTGCTCGACCACCAGCACCGCTACGCCTGAGTCACGAATGCTCAGGATGCGCTCCCACACGGAGAGCGTCACCTTGGGAGCCAGTCCAGCGGTTGGTTCATCCAGCAGCAGCGCGCGGGTATCGAGCATTAAGGCACGCGCCATAGCCAGCATATTGCGTTGTCCACCGCTCAATTGACCTGCCGGGCGTTGGCGGCTATCACGCAGGTCAGGAAAGAGCGTAAACATCTCATCTATACGTCCACGATAGTTATCTTTGCGAATGTAGGCACCCATTTCCAGGTTTTCCACCACGGAGAGAGAGGGGAAGACGTTGTTGATCTGAGGCACATAGGCCATACCCAGCTTCACCAGCGCCTCCGGCTGCATGTTGGTGATCGTTTTGCCCTCGAGGAAGACGCGCCCGCTGGTCACGCGAACAAGGCCAAAAATGGCCTTCATCAGCGTACTTTTGCCTGCCCCGTTTGGTCCCACGACCGAGACAATCTGCCCCTCTTCCAGCTTGATCGAAACGCCATTCAAAATCTTGGCATGCCCATAGCCGCCCTCGACTCCCTGAACTTCAAGCACCGGAGCCGTGACATCGCTCGTATTGATCGTGCCGCCGGCGGATTGCTCCGGGTTGTGCGTCGCCATAGCTTTACCCCTCCCCTAGATAGGCGTCAACTACCGCCGGATTCTGGCGCAGTTCCGCCATAGTACCCTCGGCAATCGTGCGACCGAGGGCCATCACGATTACCGTGTGGCAGAGACGCTCGACCATCGCCAGGTTGTGTTCGATAATCAGGAATGTGATGCCTTTTTCCCTGCACAGCACCTTGATGTAATCACTCAGGCGCGATGCCAGCACCGGGTTGATACCGGCGAACGGCTCATCCAGCAGCAGTAGTTTGGGCTTCGTCATCACCACGCGCGCCAGTTCCAGCAGGCGGCGCTGTCCGCCGCTCAGGTTTCCGGCGTATTCATCGCGCAGGTGGTACAGGTCAAAGTCTTGCAGCAGCTGGAGGGCGCGCTGTAGGAACTCGTCTTCCTGCCTGCGTACCGCCGGGAGGTCCAGCAGGCCCAGCCAGAAACTCTCACCCAGTTGATCGTGCGGAGCCGCCATCAGGTTTTCCGTCACCGTCATACGTTCAAGTTCGCGCGTAATCTGGAATGTGCGCGTCAGGCCGCGCCGCGCGATAGTGTGTACTGGCATGCGCGCAATGTCTTTACCGTCAAACATGATGTTGCCGGAATCGGCGCGAATGAAGCCCGTAATCAGGTTGGCAGCTGTACTCTTGCCCGCGCCATTGGGACCTATCAAGCCCGTTATGCTGCCGCGAGCGACGGTAAAAGAGCAGTCATCCACCGCTCGCAGCCCGCCAAAGCTTTTCATCATGTTGCGTGTATCGAGAATAATTTTGTTCGCGGGTTGCGCTGTCACGGTCGCACCTCGCGCCGTCGTACCCGTGGATGGCTGGCTCATGGGTGTTTCACTACTCATAGCGTTCTGCCCTCCTCGTCCTGCGCGGGCGTGCCTCTGGCGGGCAATATGCCGGCATCATCCTCCAGGTCGGCGTCGGTGATATGTACGCCTGGACTGGCACCTGCTAATGCGGGTTGCAACTTCTGGAGCTTGCTCTTGCGCACGCGGAACCTCTTCTCGGCAATGATGCCCTGCGGTCGAAAGCGTACCGTCAGGATGAGTAAGACACCGATAGCGATGTAGCGGAAAGCGTCCACCACTTGCGGCGAACCGAAGGTTGGCAAGAAACGGGTGATTTCGGCGAACAGTACCGGCACAATCAGCGCCCCCAACATCGCTCCCCGGTTATTGGCGCTGCCGCCCAGCAGCAGGGCTGCCCACAGGAAGAACGTTTCGCCGGTTGTCCACGCGCTCGGATTAAATGCGTCCACGTAGATCACCAGCAAGCTGCCACCGATACCGGCGATGAAAGCCCCGATCACAAAAGCCTTCAGGCGCAGCGAGAACACATTTTTCCCCAGCCCCTGCGCTACCATTTCATCTTCACGCACGCTACGCAGCGCGCGCCCGAATGGTGAGCGATAGAGACGCTCTGAGAAGATGTAGACGATGAGCAAAATGACCAGGCACAGCCCGAAGAAGAAGAAGCCGTAGCCGTTGGCATCCAGGTTAAATGCGCCCTGGAAAGGCTGCGGAATGCCGGAGATACCATCCCAGCCATTGACCAGGGGCGTATCATTGCCGGCGATGGTGTAGAGTACCAGGCTGGCCGCCACTGTTACGATGGCGAAGTAGTCGCTGCGCAGGCGGTTCAGGGCCAGCAGGCCCACGATAAGAGCCAGCAGCGCAGCAGCTAGCCCACCTACTATGATAGCCGGAATAAAAGGCCAGTTCAGCCCCAGTACGTATGTTTCACCCAATGCCGGTTGCGATGGTGGCAACATCAGTAGCGAGGTGACGTAGCCGCCCAGAGCCACGAAGGCAATATACATGAAATCGAGGATGCCTGTGTAGCCCCACTGGATATTCAAGCCCATTGCCAGGGTACCATATATCGCGCCGAAGACCGCCAGAGTGAGTAGATAAAAAACAATTGTTGGCATGGTACTTTTACCTCACATTCCTGTTTATGCGCGTCCGCGCGAGGCAAAGATGCCCTGCGGTCGAATCAGCAACGCAATAATCAGAATGGCGAAAGCGACTGCGTCTTTATACTCGGAACTAATGAAAGCCGGGCTCATTTCAGTGGCAACGCCCACTACCAGCGCGCCCGCGATAGCTCCATAGGGGCTGCCAATGCCTCCCAGAATGACCGCCGCGAAGATGACGAACAGGAAGCCGAAACCCACCGTCGGGGTGAAGCTCGCCACGTTGAATGCCAGCACTACACCACTCAGACCCGCTAACCCACCGGCCATCAGCCACACGGCGTTGACGATCAGGCGCGTATTGATGCCCGAAACGCGCGCCAGCTCAGGGCTGTCGGAAACGGCGCGCATGGCCTTGCCCAGGCGCGTATAGCGCAGCAAGACATGCACGGCCAGCATCGTGGCGACCGCCAGGCCGATAATGCCCAGTTGCAATGGAGTGAAGAGGAACGGGCCGATTGAGAGCGGGCTGCCGGTATTCATGGTGTAATTCTGGAACTGCTCGCTAAATACGGCCAGGATGACGTTTTGCAGGATCAGCGAGATGCCCAGCGTCACCACCAGCATAATGATGGGCGAGGTGCCGCGGTCCGTAAAAGGACGTAAAATAAACAGATTGATCAGCCATGCTAGAACTGCGGTGAGGATGACCGCGACCACCAGCCCGATCCATATGTTCAATCCCATCTTCTGATTCACTACAAACGCCGTGTAGACGCCGAAGGTCAACAGATCGCCATAGGCAAAATTGATGTAATTCGTGATGCCGAATTGTAACGAGAGACCCACAGCCGCGATTGAGAGGATGGATGCGGTGATGATGCCGAAGCCAAAGTATAACAGCAAATTATGAAGCAATGTCATAGCCTCCTTATAGATAAGATTTCAAGGACGACTCCTATGTCGTACAAAAGATAATGCAGGCGTATCAGCTATACGTCTGTAAATGTACTACCTTCTCATTGAGTGACCGGTTGTTACGAGTTCGCCGCGTGCCAGGTCCTCCATTAACTGCTCGCGGGCTGCCGCCAGTTTAACCAGGGATATGCCAGTCGCAAATCCCATCGCTTCCAGGTACTCCACCAGCGTTTCTGTCGAGAGATTACCGGGCGCTCCGGGCGCGTAGGGGCAACCACCAAGGCCGCCTATGGCCGCATCGAATGTCGTCACGCCCGCCTGCAGCGCGGCGAATACATTGGCGAGACCGTAGCCTGCTCTGTCATGAAAATGCGCTGAAAGTGAGGTGTTTTCAGGCAGTTCCTGGCGCGCTAATTGAAACAGGGTAAATACCTGGCGTGGGTTGCCCACTCCGATGGTATCCGCCAGCGAGACCTGTTGTACCTCCATCTCCGCGTAGGCTCGCACGATACGCAGCACCGCCTCCGGCGCGACCTTGCCCTCGAATGGACAGCCGAAAGCAGTCGCGACAGCTCCGCGCACCAGCACGCCATCGGCACGCGCGCGCTGCGCCACTTCTTTCAATTGCACCAGCGATTCTTCTACAGAGCGGTTGAGGTTGGCCTTGTTGTGTGATTCGCTGGCGGAGACGACCAGGGTGATTTCTTCAATATTGGCTGCGCGTGCCCGTTCATAACCGCGCAAGTTAGGTATCAGCGCGCTATACATGACGCCGGGACGCTGCTGGAGGTGGGTTGCTACGTAATCAGCGTCGGCAAGCTGCGGTATCCATTTGGGATGCATGAAAGAAGTTGCCTCTATCGCGTTAACGCCCGCGTCCAGCAGGGCATTGATGAAGGTCAACTTCTGCTCAGAAGTTACGAAATGTTCGGCATCCTGTAGACCATCGCGCGGCGTGACATCGACAACTGTGACCTGTGAAGGCCAGGTAGGAGATGAAACCATGAGTTAAATAATCCCTTCTGTTTGTAACTGTTCCAATTCCCGCGCGTTCAGGCCCAGGAAGTCACCATAAATTGCCTGGTTATCGGCGCCCAGATCGCCGCCGCTATGCGCGATGATGCCCGGCGTCTCCGTCAGGCGCGGGACGATACCGGGCATGAAGACAACGCCCTCCGGCATGCGTTTATCGGGTATTTCGGCAAGCATGCCGCGCGCCCGATAATGCTCGTCGTTGGCTATATCCGCGATGCTCATAACTGGGCCAGCAGGTACGCCTGCTTCGTCCAATATCGCCTGTGCCTCGGCCAGCGAGTGCGAGGAGACCCAGGAGTTGATAATCTCATCGAGTTCAATATGGTTTGCAATACGAGATCGATTGTCCCTGAAGCGTGTATCTTCCAGGAGAGCGGGTTGTCTCATGGCCTGAGCAAAACGGCGAAAAACGTTCTCGCCATTGCCGCCGATAGCCAGCCAGCGCCCGTCGCCTGTCTGGTAGACACTGGACGGAGCAGCGCGCAGCAGGTCATTACCAGCGCGTTCGCGCACGATATCTGCATGCTTATACTCGGTCAACATAGACTCGGTCAGCGCGAAAACCGACTCGGTAATGGCTACGTCTACAACCTGCCCCAGTCCATCGCGCTCGCTGGCGCGCAACGCCAGGATGGCGCCGAAGGCCGCCTGTTGGGCCGCCAGCGCGTCGCCGAGGCTGACGCCGACGCGCACCGGCGGGCGGTCTGGAAAACCCGTGACATAGCGCACGCCGCCCATGGACTCGCCTACGTTGCCATAGCCCGCCCGCTCGCGATACGGACCGGTTTGCCCAAAACCAGAAATCCGCGCCAGGACAACGCGCGGATTAATAGCCTTCATATGCTCGTAACTCAGATTCCACGCCTCCAGGCGTCCGGGACGGAAATTCTCAATGACGATATCGACGTGCTTGATAAGCCTGAGGGCCAGAGCCTGCCCGGCTTCGTGGTGCAGGTCGAGTGTAATCAGCCGCTTGTTACGCGATTGCGTCAACCACCAGGCCGAAATCCGTCCGGTGCGCGTGGGTATCATCGTACCCCAGTCGCGCAGTTCGTCGCCCCGGCGCGGCGGCTCTACTTTTATCACCTCCGCGCCAAAATCCGCCAGGATGCGCGACGCGAGCGGGGCCGCGACGAACGAACCAAGTTCCAACACGCGCACCCCCTCCAGAGGTTGCGCCCGTCCAGCGCCTCCCATCAGCACCGATGGAGTGAAAGGTATGTCATTAGAAGCCATCGTCATTGAACCTTCTGACTATGTCGCCAATACTTATATAGCGTGTTTTTCCTGCGCGAGGTATCCCATGTCAAGTGATGCGCGCCTGGCCGCATCACAGACAAGCGGAACATACGCGGCACGCTCTTTCTCGCCCAGGCGTACTATGGGCACGGCCAGCACCATCGCTCCAACAATCTGTTTGCTCACATCAAAAATAGGCGCTGCAATAGCCCCAACATCCGATGCACGCTCGCCCTCGCTCATCGCCCAACCTTTGTCGCGTATTTGCGCCAGGACACTTTTCAACGCTTGCATATCGGATAGCGGGTAATTGCTATAAAGCGCTACACTTGCCGCAATCAGGTCGCTCTGTTCCTGGTCTGGCAACCACGCCAGTAGTACCTTTCCGCCTGCCCCGACATGCAATGGCAAAGGAGCGCCGATCTCAACAAACGCACCCAAATTATGCGGGCTGCGTACTACCTCTAACGCCACGCGGGACTCGTTGGAACGTATATACAACTCTGAATTTTCGCTCGTCTGCTCTTTCAGCCAGCGCAGGTGAGGCAGCGACCGCGAACGCACATCAATGCCCTCCGCCACCATGGCCCCCAGGCGCAAAAGTGTCATTCCCAGTCGAAATTGTTGGCCTTCTTTCATGAGCCAACCATGCTCGCTCAATACGTGCGCCAGCCGGTACACCGTCGGCAGCGGCATGCCGGTACTTCTGGCGATTTGTTGAGGCGTCAAGGCGACATCTCCACCTGGAAATACCTGCAAGATGCGCATTGCTTTATCAAGCACACCGACTTTGGTATCACGAATTACCGTCGAATCCATACTGCTACTTTCCGTGCAAGGTTTCCAATATATGAAATAGAATCTACATTGTGGAATCTCTATGCTTAAAAGATAACCGCAAACTGGCTTATTGTCAAGGAAATAAGGAGTGAATGTGGCTTTTGAAGAATCGGGAGGCGTTATTTCGTTTTGTAGGTGCTTGAACCGCGCTCCAGGAGTTGTCCTTTGAGGATGACTTTGCGTGTAGGACGTGAAGGGTCGGCGATACGCTGGAGCAGCAGTTCCGTCGCGGTTTTGCCGATTTCGTAGGTGGGCTGGTCGATGAGGGTGATGGCGGGCTGCACGAGGGATGCCCAGGTAGTTTCGTCGAACGTGACCAACGCGATCTCGCCGGGGATACTCAGGCCGCGCTCTCGAATGGCCTGTAATGCTCCCGCCGCCAGCAGGCTGTTCGTCGTCAGGAGCGCGTCGGGATGCCGGGTCGCATCGAGCAGTTTCAACGTCGCGGCGTATCCCGCCTCGGCCCTGGGCTGGACAAACTTGATAAGGTCCGGCTGAGGCGAAAGATCATATTCTCGCAGCGCCTTCTCATAGCCTGCCTCGCGCTCCCTGCCGGTTGTGCTCGTCTCTCCGCACAACGCGGCAATGTGCCGGTAGCCCTGCTCAAGCAGGTGCATGGTGAGACGATAGGCCGAATCGGCGTTATCGAGCAGCACACTATCGACCTCGGCATCTCCCACGGAACGATCCACCACCACCGTCGGAAAGGCAATCTCCAACGATGAGAAGCGTGCCGCCGTCTGGCGTGTCGGAGAAAAGATGACACCCGCCACGTTCTCGTCGTGCATCAGGTTGAGGTAGATCGTCTCTTTCTCCGGATTTTCGTCGGTATTGCACAGCACCAGGCTGAAGCCCTGCTCATACGCCATATCTTCCACTGCACGACTGATCGAGGTGAAAAATGGATTGCGGATATCCGACACGATCAGCCCGATAGTATTGGATTGCTGCGAGCGCAGACTACGTGCCAGCAGGTTTGGCCGGTATGCCAGTTCTTCTACCGCCTTCATGACGCGCTCGCGCACCTCCTGGCGCACGTGATCGCCATTTGTCAGCACGCGCGACACCGTCGCAGTCGATACACCGGCTGCCTTCGCCACATCCTTCATGCTCACCATGAAATTTCTCCACTCCTGAATTGTAACAAACCATGTAATCGTTTCACTCATTCTAACACATTTTCGCGTTCTTCGCCACTTTTAATTTGTAATCGTTTACTTCTACCAGTGAGGTATTTGACGTCACTTATGCTCGTATTACGCACTTCTCACGCCAGTTTTACCGCATGTTAAAAATTGCGACCCAAAACACTTGACAAATATATTGTAATCGATTACAATTCTAACATCAAAACAACGATGTGGCATGTAGCGCAAAAACCCCTCAGTACAGACATTGGAGTCTACGATGATAACGATTGAGGCACGGCAGATCCGGTTGCAGTCGAATGCAACCAGCAAGCTTGAGGCTATTCGCCAGGTAGGACAATTGCTGGTGGAGTGCGGATGCATTGAAGCAGGATATGTCAACAGTATGTTAGGCCGGGAACAGGTAGCCAACACCTTCCTCGGCAATGGTATCGCCATCCCCCATGGATTGCCAGAAGACCGCGAACTGATTAAACGCACGGGCATAGCAGTTGTGCAGTCACCTGGTGGCGTTCCGTGGAATCCCGGCGAAACGGCGCAGATCATCGTTGGTATCGCGGCGAAGTCCGACGAACATATCGATGTGCTGCGACGGCTCACCAGGGTGCTTGGGAACGAAGAGCAGGTCGCGCTCCTGACCCGCACGAACGATCCCCGCGACATCATCGAAGCCCTGACGGGCGAGCGGCCAGCCGCGCCGGTACAAAGCGAGGCCGCGCAAGATTATCCCCAGTATTTTGACACGGTGATCCACAACGAGACCGGGCTGCACGCGCGCCCCGCCACGTTCTTCGTCGATCTCGCCAAAGGCTACCAGGCCGACATCAAAGTCAGGCACGGCCACGAGCATGCTAACGGGAAAAGCCTGATCTCCCTCCTACAACTGGGCGTCATCTCCGGCTCGACCATCCGCGTTTCGGCGCAGGGTGTGGACGCGATTTCCGCCCTGAATTCACTCTACGCAGCTATCGAGGCCGGGCTTGGTGACGAAGCAGAAGAAACGCCGATAGCCAGGGCAGTCGCAGGACAGGACTGGATGCCGCGAGATGCCGTCGAAATGATGAGCGGCGTCAGCGCGTCGAGCGGACTTGCCATCGGCGCGGTGCGCCACTACACAACCCGCCAGATCGTTGTGGAAGATCATCCTGACGACACAATGGTGGAAGGCAATCGTTTACAAGAGGCGCTCAGCGCGGCGCAGGCCGAACTCGACCGGCTCTATGAAGAGGTCAAGACGCGGCTCGGCTCCGGCAAAGCGGCCATCTTCCGCGTCCATGCCGAGTTGATCCAGGATAGCGCGCTGATCCAGCAGACCATCACGACCATCTACCAGCGACACAGCGCCGCGTGGGCCTGGCAGCAGGCCATCAACGGGCGCGTGAGCCAGATGCAGAAGCTCGACGATCCCGTGCTGGCCGGGCGCTCCGTCGACCTGAGCGACGTGGGCCAGCGCGTGCTGCGCTATCTGATCGGGCAGGCCGAAGAGCAGAGTGTCGCGCCTGATATGCCAACTATTCTACTCGCGGAAGACTTCACCCCGTCGGACACGGCCAAATTCGACCCCGACACCATTCTGGGCTTTTGCACCGTGCGCGGAGGAGCCACCTCGCATACGGCGATCCTGGCGCGCTCGCTCGGCATTCCGGCCATCGTCGGAGTCGGCGAGGCGCTACTGGATGTCCCTAACGGCACGCAGGCCATTCTCGATGGCACCAGCGGCAAGTTCTACTTGAAACCCAGCGAGGCCGATGTGCAGTCGGCGCGCGAGCAGCAGCAACAACTCCAACGTCTCCAGGACGCCGCCAACGTCACGCGCTTCGATCCCGCGCTCACCAGCGACGGCTACCGCGTCGAGGTGGCCGCCAACATCAACCGCGCAGCCGACGCGCCACAGGCCGTCGAAGCCGGAGCCGAGGGCGTCGGCTTGATGCGCACCGAGTTCATCTTTCTTGAGCGCACCTCCATACCTTCCGAGGATGAACAATTCGAAGCCTACCGCGACATGGCGCAAGCGCTGGGTGGCCGCCCGTTGATTATCCGCACGCTAGACATCGGCGGCGATAAAGAGGTTCCCTTTCTCAACTTACCCAAAGAGGACAATTCCTTCCTCGGCATTCGCGGCATCCGTTTCTGCCTTGCGCGGCCCGATCTGTTCATACCGCAGCTGCGCGCCATGTACCGAGCGGCAGCCTACGGCCCAATGAGCATCATGTTCCCCATGATATCCACGCTGGAAGACTGGTGGCAGGCGCGCGACATGGCGGAGCAGGTGCGCCTGGAGTTGAACGCGCCGCGAGTGCCGCTGGGCATCATGATCGAAGTGCCGTCCGCGGCGATCCTGGCCGATCAATTCGCGCAGGAGGTCGATTTCTTCTCCATCGGCACGAACGACCTGACCCAGTACACGCTAGCGATGGACCGCCTGCATCCCCAACTGGCAAAGCAGGCTGATGGGCTGCATCCCGCCGTCTTGCGCATGGTAGCAAGTACGGTGCAAGCCGCCAGGAAATATGGGAAGTGGGTGGGAGTGTGCGGTGGAATGGCCGGTGATCCGAAAGGCTCGGTCATTCTTACCGGGCTTGGCGTCTCTGAACTGAGCGTTGGCATCCCCAGTATTGCGGCGATCAAGGCGCAGTTGCGCAGCAACTCGCTCGCCGAGATGCAGAGTATCGCCCAACAGGCGCTACAGTGCCGCACGGCAGCGGAGGTGAGAAGTCTATGAAAATAGCAACCGTCACCCTCAACCCGGCCATCGACCAGACCGTGCGCGTCGATCATTTCCGGCCAAACACGGTCAACCGCGGGCTGGGAATGCAGT
This sequence comes from Ktedonobacteraceae bacterium, assembly GCA_035534255.1. Taxonomy (GTDB): domain Bacteria; phylum Chloroflexota; class Ktedonobacteria; order Ktedonobacterales; family Ktedonobacteraceae; genus CF-113. The sequence goes on from DATLSI010000153.1 coordinate 29,028, forward strand.
TCGACGCGGGCGGCAAGGGCGTCAATGTAGCTTCGTTCCTGGTGGACGCCGGGTACTCCGTGGTCGCTACGGGCTTCCTCGGCCAGGACAACGACAATATCTTCAAGCGTTTCTTCGCTCGTAAGGGCATCAAAGATCGCTTTGTATATATTCCAGGCAGCACGCGTATCGGCATCAAAATCGTGGACGAAGCCCAACAGCAGACGACCGACATCAACCAGTACGGACTGGCTCCCTCCGGGGACGCCATGCACGCACTGTTGCAGGTCATCGACGAACTGGCCGCTTCATACGACTGGTTCGCCCTATCGGGCGCGCTGCCGCCCGGCGTTCCGTCCAGCACCTATGCTGCAATCATTACGAAACTCAAGGAAAGGGGGAAGAAGGTTTCACTGGACACGAGCGGCGAGGCGCTGCAGCAGGGCGTACTGGCGGGCGCAACCATCGTCAAACCAAATATCGATGAGCTTCAACAACTGGTCGATGCCTCACTTTCGAGCGAAGACGAGATCGAACAGGCGGCGCACCGCCTCTTGAACTACGGAACGCAGATCGTCGTCGTTTCGATGGGCAAGCAGGGCGCGATGTTCATCGACGCACAAGAAACACTCGTGGCAACACCTCCTGCCATTTCAGTAAAAAGCACCGTAGGCGCTGGCGACGCGATGATCGCGGGACTTATCGTAGGGCAGATACTGGAACTCGAGTTGTCCGAGTGCGCCCGGCTCGCCACGGCATTCTCACTCGAGGCCATCTCACACGTAGGCGCGTATCTCTCTTCACCCGAAGTCCTGCGCGAACATAGCCAACTCGTATCCATCCGCCCATTAACGCCATCGTCTCGTAGTTTGTACCCCTAATTGTCTCTCGTTGTCTCGACTACCTTTCATTATTGTGTACCGTATCTCTTTCAGGAAGAAAGGACAACCACATCATGGCAAACATTGTCGCCATCACCTCCTGTCCCACGGGCATAGCCCACACCTTTATGGCGGCTGAGGGACTCCAACGCGGCGCGGAAGACCAGGGTCACACGATCAAGGTGGAGACCCAGGGATCGGTAGGCGCGCAGAACACCTTGACCGAGGACGATATCCAGAAGGCGGACGTGGTCATCATCGCCGCCGATACCAAAGTTGACATGAGCCGCTTTGGTGGAAAAGCCGTCTACGAAACGTCAACGAATGCCGCCATCAAGGACGGCAAGGCCGTCGTCAACAGCGCGCTGGCGCAAGCTGCCGCCAGTCCCGCGTCAGCCACCAAACAGGATTACGTTGACCAGGTCCAGGCAGCGAAGGCAACTAAATCCAAATCGCGTAGAGGACCGTACAAGCACTTGCTGACGGGTGTCTCCTACATGATCCCGTTCGTTGTGTCGGGCGGTATCCTGATCGCCCTGTCGTTCGCCGTCGCTGGCTACCAGGTCGCCTTCCAGCCGACGACCTCCACGTCATTTGGGTACGCCTTATTCGTGATCGGGGCAAAAGCCGGCTTCGCGCTCTTTGTGCCAATCCTGTCTGGGTACATAGCCTACTCCATCGCTGACCGGCCCGGCCTTGCTCCCGGTATGATCGGCGGCATCCTGGCAGGGCTGACCGGCTCGGGCTTCCTGGGCGGCATCATCGCCGGGTTCCTGGCAGGCTACACCGTCTACTGGTTGAATCGCGTCATCAAATTGCCACGCAACTTCGCCGGTCTGATGCCGGTGCTGATCCTGCCCCTGCTGGGTACGCTGATCGTCGGCCTGGTAATGTTCTATGTAGTCGGCTGGCCGGTCAGCCAGATCAACCTCGGCTTGACCAACTGGCTCAAGAGTATACAAAGCACGTATGCGGTCGTCCTGGGTCTGGTGTTGGGCCTGATGATGGCCTTCGATATGGGAGGCCCTGTCAACAAAGCAGCGTATGCTTTCTCGGTCGGCCTGCTCGGCAGCGGCATCACCGCCCCGATGGCAGCAGTGATGGCGGCTGGCATGACTCCTCCGCTCGGACTGGCTCTGGCGACGATACTGTTCAAGAATCGCTTCACGAATGACGAGCGTGAAGCCGGTAAGGCTGCCTGGGTGCTCGGTCTATCCTTCATCACCGAGGGAGCCATCCCCTTCGCAGCAGAAGACCCGTTCCGCGTCATCCCTTCGGTCATGATCGGCTCGGCAGTAACCGGCGCGCTCTCGATGCTGTTCGGCTGCCTGCTGCACGTCCCACACGGCGGCGTATGGGTCATCTTCATCCCGAACGTGGTGAATAACCTGCCCCAGTATATCCTGTCGATCCTCGTCGGAACCGCAGTCACGGCTGGCGCGCTGTTCGTCCTCAAACGCCCCATCGCCTCCGAGGTTGCAACCGAGGGCGCAATGGCAGAGAAAACCGTAGCAGCTGTCGCGTAGTGCATCGTTGACAAGAATTGAGCGGCGAAAAGCAAGCTTTTCGCCGCCCTTTTTTTGACATTGAACAAGAAACATCTCTTGCCATCTGAATCATGAGTTGGTATTCTTCCCTCATGTCTAAAGAAAGAAGAGAAGAACGGGGACTTGACCCAAACACGCAAGAGAGTTATTATAGCACGAAACGACGGAGTTCATTTAAGGAGTGATAATAGAATCCCATGCCAAAAACGAAACGCGCCGAACATAAGCGGGCGGTGAGAGTCGCGAAAGCCCATGCCACCACGCTGCCGAAATTAGAGGTGAAAGAAGCGCCGCGACCTCGTATCATGCCGGGGTATAAACCACCGTCGCGTGGCCTGGCTCGCTACCCCTGGGCGATTGGCTTGACCCTATTTGTGATCGTGGCTGTTGTCTTTGGCCTGTATTATTACAAAGCCGGGCCATTTGCCTCGCCTAAACCGAAGCCAGCGGTCGTGGTTAAGCCCAATCTGACTTTGCCCAACCCTTCTCCTTGCCTGAAAGTAGTCAGCAATATCACCGATACGGAGCCAGCGCCGGACAAAGCGGCCTTCGATTCGGTTGCGCATAGCTATACCAGCGCGCCACCCATGACCATCGATAATAAAGCATTTTACTGTGTGGGCATCAATACCAATCGCGGCCTGATAGTCGTCGAACTTGATCCACAATACGCGCCCATCACGGTCAATAATTTTGTTTTCCTGGCCGAGCATCAATTCTACGATGGGCTGATTTTCCATCGCGTGGTACCCGGCTTCGTGATTCAGGGCGGCGATCCTAAAGGTGATGGTACTGGCGGTCCTGGTTACAAGTTCAAGGACGAGCCTGTGCTGGGTACTTATATCGAAGGCGTGATCGCTATGGCGAATAGTGGCGCGAATAGCAATGGCAGCCAGTTCTTTATTACGCTTGCCAACGATACAAAGACGCTCACCAAGTCGTATAATCTATTTGGCCGTGTTGTCCAGGGGATGGATGTGGCTTTGAAAATTCAGGGGCCAGATCCTAGCAACTCCAAGACAAAGAATAATAAACCAGATGTTATGAACCACGTACTCGTGGTTGAAGTACGCTAAGAACCGTACTGAGAGAGAAAGAAAGAAACACGTATGCCTTCGAAGCAATACAACTCACCGCCAGCTATGCAGATAGAGACGAATAGGACCTATTCCGCGGTCATCAAGACCAACAAAGGCGACATTCACCTGCAATTGAACCCGGCGGAAGCGCCGATGACCGTCAATAACTTCGTCGTCTTAGCGCGAGATGGCTTTTATGATGGCGTGGTCTTCCACCGCGTCGAGCCGCGTTTCGTCATCCAGGGCGGCGACCCCACCGGCACCGGCAGGGGTGGCCCCGGCTACAAGTTCAAGGACGAGCCGGTCAAACGCCCGTACAAGGCCGGTACGCTGGCCATGGCGAATGCTGGCCCCAACACCAACGGCAGCCAGTTCTTCATCTGCCTTGAAGACCAGCCTGGTCTGCCGCCCAGCTACACCATCTTCGGTGATACCATCTCCGGCATGGACGTGGTGCGCAGCATCCGCCCCGGCGATGTGATGCAGTCGGTGACAATCGAGTAGGGACGCGATTTAGCGCGTCTTGTTTGTATGCCGGGTATTCATTTGAATGCCCGGCTTTTTTTCTCGGCTAGAACGCCTTTCCCACTGGAGACATACTTTCTCAACATTATTTTCTGCTGCCCCTTCCGCTTCACGAGATATGCTGGATATAGCCGGTTCACACGGCGAAACAGATGCTAGCATACACATCTTCTGACATGCTATACTGCATGCACAATATCAATAGCAACCCTACAATGACCTGGAAAGCGAGTATTTTTGATGTCCACCACTAGCTCCAGTTCCCAGGAGACAAAGGCCGGCGCACCATTGCCGGTTCCACGCCGCGCCGCGCAGGGCTGGTTACTCATCCTGCTGGTTTTTGTTTCGGGCGCGTGCTCACTGGCTGTAGAACTCTCGGCCTCGCGTCTGCTGGCCCCCTATTTCGGTACATCGCTTTTTATCTGGGCCAACTTGATCGGGCTGATCTTGATTTATCTCACCATCGGCTACTATGTAGGTGGACGGCTGGCCGATCGTTTCCCGCGAGCCGGCGTGCTTTACGGCATGACTACCGTGGCAGCCTTTCTCATCAGCCTGATCCCCTTCATCTCCCGACCCATCCTGCACTGGTCGCAAAGCTCGTTTGCCACCTATTCCATCGGCGTCTTTTATGGCTCGCTCGTCTCAGTGATCCTGCTATTTGCCATACCCATGATCCTGCTGGGCTGCGTCTCGCCTTTCGCCATTCGTCTGAGTATCGACCAGCTGGGCAAATCGGGGCGCGTCGCCGGCCAACTCTACGCCATCTCGACAACGGGCAGCATCCTGGGAACCTTCCTGCCCGTACTCTGGCTCATCCCCTCCATAGGCACCTATCGCACCTTCTTCACCTTTGCCGTTTGCCTGCTGGTGGTATCCGTCATCGGGCTGGTTGCCAGCGGCTCGCGTTCGGACGGCTCGCATACCAGTAGCTCAGGCCCGCGTAAAAAGCGTTTCAATAAGAATATCCTGGCTATCCTGCTGCTCATCCCCATGGCGCTCTCCGTCTTCGCCATCCAGGGGCCGATCAAGCCCGCCGACGGTAGCAATGGCGGCGGCACGCTGCTCGCCGAGCGCGAGTCTGCCTATAACTACATCCAGGTGGTGCAGGTGGGCGACGAGACACAGTTGGTCTTGAACGAGGGTGTTGGTATCCATTCCATCTACAATCCCGGCCAGATTCTCACCGGAGGTCCCTGGGATTACTTCATGATCGGGCCCTATTTCAACAATCCGCCGTTCACACCAGAGCAGGTGCGCCATGTCGCCATCATCGGCCTGGGCGCGGGTACCGCCGTGCGCGACTTTACCGCCGCCTACGGCCCTATTCCCATCGACGGCGTGGAGATCGACAGCACGATTGTTGAACTCGCGCACAAGTATTTCCATATGAACGAGCCGAACCTGCACGTCATCATCCAGGATGGGCGTTACTGGCTGGATACCACCAGCCAGAAGTACGATGTCATCGCCATCGATGCCTATCAGCAGCCCTACATCCCCTTCCAACTTACCACGCAGGAGTTCTTTCAGGAAGTGCGCGACCATCTCACTCCCACGGGCACAATTATTCTCAATGCCGGGCGCACGGGCACCGATTACAGGCTGGTCAACGCGTTGGCGCAGACCATGCACTCGGTCTTTCCCAATGTCTATCTCATCGATACCGCCCGTTTCACCAATACCATGGTTATCGGCACGAACGAGCACACATCGCTTGCTAACTTTCAAATAAACTACAGCAAGATCTTCAATCCACTGCTGGCACAGGTGGCGGCGAACAGCCTTAACTTTGGAAATATGCGCGAGGAACATGGAAGCACCGTCTTTTTCACCGATGACCGTGCTCCCGTCGAGCAACTCATCGACCAGATCATCCTGGGCGCTGTGCAAGATCAAGGTAAATAGCTAACATTATTTTGAGGAGGAAACATGCTAGACCTGAGTAACATGCGTATCATCGATCTGTCGCAAAACTGGGACGGAAACACACCAGCTTTTGCAACCTACGAGGGGCCTACCATCAAATGGATCAAGCGTCCCGCCTTTGAGAAGGTAGGTGGCCAACTTATTACATCCACTTTGCACGTCGGCACCCACCTGGATGCGCCGCTGCACTTCATCACCAACGGCCAGGACATCGGCAGCATCCCATTGAACAAGCTGGTTGGTCCGGGCGTGGTAGTTGACCTGGAAGCTATGGGCATCGGCGACTACGATATTTACACCTCGCAGCACTTCGAGGAGTGGGAGCGCAAAACTGGCTTGCATATCGAACCAGGGGATATTGTGGTTGTGCATACTGGCTACCATAAATATTACCAGAGTAACTGGTATGGCGAGTGCGAACCGAACGAAATTCGCTACTTCAACATGCATCCCGGCCCCACACACGAGTTCGTCGATTGGACCCTCAAGCGACAGATTTCCTGGTTCGCCATCGACGCCGGTTCCATGGATCACCCCATGAACACCGTCCTGCGTATCGTGCGCTCCGACCTCGCCGCGAAATGCGCCAAAAAGCATGGCAAACCGCTCGAAGAAATCTGGCCCGACGACGACCTGCAGCTCATGCACTACCAGATGTTCCCACACGGCGTCTTCCACGTCGAAAACGCCGGCGGCATGATCGACGAAGTTCTCGACCAACGCGTCTGGATTGGCTGTTTCCCCTGGAAATTCAACGGCGGTGAAGCAGCCTTCTGTCGCCTCGTGGCCTTCGTAGAGAAGTGAACCAGTTATTCTCCGTACAAAAATTTGCAATACTTTGCGCATCATTGGCATCACTATGTGATGAGGCAACTATTGCGACAACCTCAGAATATTTGTACACATGATGCGACTTTACCACTATTCTGGCAAAGCCCGTGAATCATATCGTGGCAACGCTTGAAGATTGGACGTAAGTTTGGCTCTTCCGCGCTTTTGGTACGTGAGTTTTGCGCAGCCCCTTGCCAACCTTTCTGGCGAGTTACAGAAATGGGACAGATGACACTGTTTTGCGGGGTCCTTTGGAGCTAGAGTTGGGAGAGAAGAATCTTCTGCCTGCGGAAGAGGCAGAAACTGAAAGAAAGGCGCATTACCATGCAACCAATCCAAAAACTGAAAAATCATTCTCTCCCTTTTCATCACGTCACCGCTGTTCCTACGCGCTGCTACCTGCCGCTTCTGCTCCTCCTCAGCCTGTTGGGTGGGTGCGGCGCCCTGGCACCGACACGTTCCTCGCCCACCCCTATCATGTCCCAACCAACCAGGCTGGTGCCGAGTCCCACCAGAGAGGTCAAAGGCACGATCACCGAGTTCCCCCTTCCTCTTGCTCAAAACGCTCAGACGTCCGCTCTCTCCATCACCGCAGGCTCGGATGGCAACCTCTGGTTTATTGAGATAGTCAATGGACCAGCTAGTCAAAGTAGTAAGATCGGGCGCATTACCCCAACTGGCACGGTAAGCGAGTTCCCTCTCTCCACACCTGGTGCTTCCTCCACTTCTCTTGCCGCAGGTCCGGATGGCAACCTCTGGTTTACGGAGACGGTCAATGGACCAGCTGGTCCGAGTGGCAAGATCGGACGCATCACCCCGACCGGCACGATAAGCGAGTTCCCTCTCTCCACACCTGGTGCTTTCTCCAACTCCATCGCCGCAGGCCCAGATGGCAATCTCTGGTTTACCGAGGTGGTCAGTGGTCCCAGCCCAAGAGGCAAGATCGGGCGCATCACCCCGACCGGCACGGTAAGCGAGTTCCCTCTGCCTACGCCTACTCTCCTTGGCTCCATCGCCGCAGGCCCGGATGGCAATCTCTGGTTTACTGAGCTGGTCAATGGACCAGCTGGTCCAAGCGGCAAAATCGGACGTATCACCCCAACCGGCACCGTGAGGGAATTCCCTCTGCCTACACCTGCTGCTTTCTCCAGCTCTCTTGCCAGAGGTTCGGATGGCAATCTCTGGTTTCTTGAGGATACCAGTGGACCAGCTGGTCCGAGTGGCAAGATCGGACGCATTACCCCGACCGGCACGATAAGCGAGTTCCCTCTGTCCGCATCCATTGGACTCCGTGGCTCCGGCTCCATCACCGCAGGCCCGGACGGCAATCTCTGGTTTACTGAGGATACCAGTGGACCAGCTGGTCCGAGTGGCAAGATCGGGCGCATCACCCCGACCGGCACGATAAGCGAGTTCCCTCTCCCCACACCCACCAGCATTCCTATTAGCATCACTCAAGGGCCAGATGGGACACTCTGGTTTACGGTTGTGGTCAACAATCAGAATGGGAAAATCGATCATCTCACTTGAGATCTGGAACCACAAAAAAGGAAATGTGTCTCTCTCCCGTTGTTTGCCGACAGAGAATGGTTTATACAGCTTCAATGAACATCATGAAAGGGATTTCCCTTGTTCATTGAAGCTGATCGATGTCTACCAGAGCAAAAGGAGAACTCTCATGTCTAGAATTGTTCGGGTCTTTGGCGCTCCTCTGCAACACTCGCCCAAGCGCTTCGGCTACCTGTGGTATACTGCTCATAGGAGACTCACTGAAATAACCTGATCAACTTTTGCCGCCATCTGCGCATGCCATGTGGCACGCAAGCGTTCTACTGGTCATGTTATTGGCGTGAGAGCCCATAGTTTCCCTCCTGTCGCTGCTAGACCTCTGTTCAATCACTTAAGTCTATCACCGCAGGAATCTTATTTTCAAAACTCAACAGTTCTTAAGGTTGATGTCTATGGGACGCCCCTGGTGGGTGTCCGCGTGACCCTTGACTTGAGCGCGAGGACGCGGACACCCACCAGGGGCGTCCATACTGCCGCTCGTTAACTTGGTGTGTATAGGATGTATCCCCAAGCCGCCTACCTGTGGGGCATGAAGCAGGGTGGGAGACGAGAACGCCGGCAGGTGGTCCCAGACGATTTTTCGGCGATTGACCTGCGCCTGGGTTCTGACTAAAGAATCTTCTCTTGTGGGTATATCACCCAGACAAAGGAGGATATCTCGATGAGCAATGAGCAAGACGACCGCTCTTCCAACCTGGAACAGCAGGCGATAGCGGAGACGCCGCTCCAGGACAAACGGGCAACAGCATCGGCCCTTCCCAACATCACGGTTGCCGAGGGGAGAACGCATCTGAATCTCTCCCCTGACGCAGAGGTCATTATCGATTCTCTGGGGAGAGTCGTCCTGGTGAATGAGCAGGCGGCGACCCTGTTTGGATACGGTCCCCACGAACTGAACGGTCAACCGTTGGAAGTGCTGCTGCCGGAGCGTTTCCACACGGTGCATGTTGCTCATCGACGCACCTATGTGACCACACCGCTTCGGCGACCGATGGGGGTGGGCTTTGACCTGGTGGGACGACGCAAAGATGGCAGCGAGTTTTCGGTGGATATCAGTTTACGTCCCATCGTCCTCGACCGGACGCTCCACGTGATCGGCGCGATTCGCGACGTTACCGCTCAGCGGTTGCTGGAACGCGAGCGTGTACGACTGGCGGAACGCCTCGTCCTGCAAAGTACGCTCATCAATCTGGCTCATGATGCGATCCTGGTTCGTGACCCGATTAGCCGGGTGCTCTCCTGGAACCGTGGAGCAGAAGCACTCTATGGCTGGACCGAGAAGGAGGCACTGGGACGGGTCAGCCACATGCTGCTCAAGACACACTTTCCCGTCAGGCGCGCGGCGCTCAATGCACTGTTGGAGAGCGAGGGGCATTGGGAAGGAGAACTGCTGCATACCCAGCGTGATGGCTCTGTCGTCACAGTCGAAAGCCGTCAGGTGCTGATTCGCGATGAGCGAGGAGCCGCAACCGCGATCTTAGAGATTAATCGGGATATCACCCAGCGACGGAAAGTGGAACAGGCGCAAACCGCCGTCCATATCGAGACGCTGGCCCAGCGCACCTTCCTGCAGCAGCTGCTGGATGCCTTACCCAGTAGCATCTACGTGGTCCATGGACGCGATGCTCGCCTGGTGCTGGCCAATCACGCGGCAGCGAGTACCTGGGGAGCGGAGTGGTCTCCTGGACACCCGATGCGCGGGTTCCTGGAGGAGCACCACATTCGCATTGTCGATGCTCAGGAACGCTCTATCCCCCCGGAAGCCTGGGCCACCATGCGAGCGTTGCTGGATGGCGAAACCGTGTTGCAGCATCAGGAGATCATTCGCCAGCCCTCAGGCACGAGCTTGCCGATTCTGGTCAACGCAGTGCCACTGACCTCTCTCTACTGGCAGAGCCTGGGCGTACCAGACGAGCCGGGCGAAGGCCATCCACCGCGGAATGGAGAGCCGCTCGCCCTGGTGATCCATCAAGATGTCCGTCTGCTCAAAGAGGCGGAATATTCCAAAGATGAGTTCATTAGCATTGCGGCCCATGAATTGCGCCAGCCGCTCGCAGTTCTCAAAGCAGCGCTGGGAACCCTGGTGCTGCAAACGGCACGAGGGCATGGTCCGAAGCTCGCTGAGTGGCAACACGAGATGTTACAGGATCTGGAACAGGCAACCGACCGGCTGAGCACCCTGACCGAAGACCTGCTGGATGTCTCGCGGTTGCAGGCCGGTCAGTTGGTCTTGCAACGCGCATCCACCAACCTGGTCTCCCTGGTTCAGCGCCTGGTAGAGCGCTTCCAGAAGACCACGACGCGACACCAGTTCGCATTCCAGCCGGAACATCCGATCCTGGAAGCGACGATTGACCTGCAACGGATGGAGCAAGTGCTCTCGAACCTGCTCACCAATGCGATCAAATACAGTCCGCAGAGCGGGTCAATCGTCGTGACAGTGGGAAAAGATGACGCTGATCACGCGGTGGAAATCCGGGTACAGGATGCAGGGATCGGCATTCCTCGCCACCAGCAGGCGCGCATCTTTGGACGCTTCATGCGCGCTGACAATGCGCAGGCCGCCGGGATCAGTGGGACGGGGCTGGGGTTGTATCTGTGTCGCGCGCTCGTCGAGCAACACGCTGGACGGCTCTGGTTTGAGTCCACCGAGGGAGCAGGCTCGACCTTCTTCCTCCGTCTGCCCCTCTCATATACCCCACCTCTTCCCGAGAGGCGAGACGAGAACAACTTGTGAGGGAGTTGTGAGAATAAGCAGTGGATATGTGATGAAAATGTGACCTCTCCTCAGGTGATACTGATTCTTGAGTCGTCTGCTGCCCTCTGATGCAAACAGAGTCATTGTAAGGGCGGGAGCGGCGTGGATGTAAGGCGGTGACCCTTGCGGTCGCCCTCGTCCCTGAACGAATCTTCGCCCTCACCCTCACCCTCTAATAGCCCGTCGTCCTCGTCTCCCAGGGCGCGTGACAGCAACCACTTGAACACAATATAACCCACGAAAAACATAGCCACCCACAGTACGAAGTCGATTGGCCCGGCCAGCGGGCTATCCCACACCAGAAAGCTGGCTTGCGTCACTACAACGTCCAGCAGGTCGCGCCCGAAGCCGATCAATGGCACGCCGATCAGGAAAATCAACACCAGCCAGCGCCTCTTATCCGCTTCCGGCCCTTGCGAGAAACGCCAGATCAGCATGTAGACAATGCCGCCGTAGATCAGCATAGGCGTAATATAGAATGGCAACGGAAGCTGCAAGATCAGCCCACTGGCGGTATAATGCCACCATGAGGCATAATGCGCGAGTAAGTCAACCAGCGCGTTCATAATTGCCATCACCAGTCCGCCAGCCAGCGAGGCGAGCCATACTGTTCTCGTCGGGCGGATAAATAGCACGGCAATAGCATAAACGATAATGACGAACGGAACCACGTGAATTGCGTATAGTTGTATATCCATATAGAACCCCTTATTATGACAACGAGCCAGTAGGGCTCGCTAGAACCTTTGAGAAAGGACAACTTCTCATGAATATTCTACCGCTTCGCGTCGCGCTTGCACAGGTCAATGTGACTGTTGGCGACCTTGAGCGCAATACGCGCGAAATCCTGAGCGCCATGCAACAGGCGTTTGAGGCAGGAGCGCAGATCATATGCACCCCCGAACTGGCCCTGACCGGCTATCCTCCCGAAGACCTGCTGCTCAAGCCAGGCTTTGTGGATGCCAACCTGCGCGCTTTGCAGGAACTCATCGAGGCCAGCCGCGATTTTCCGGGGCTGACGGCTGTAATCGGTTTCGTGGACCGCGATCACGATATCTACAACGCGGCGGCCATTATTCACGAAGGGAAGCTATGTGGGACGTACCACAAGCATTACCTGCCCAATTATGGCGTCTTTGACGAGAACCGCTACTTTCAGGCAGGGCGCAAAGCGCCCCTCTTTCTTATCAACGGCGTACACGTGGGCGTCAATATATGCGAGGATATCTGGTATCCCACCGGCCCTATGACCATGCAGGCGCAGGCGGGCGCGGAAGTGATTATCAATATCAACGGCTCGCCCTATTACGCCGACAAACAATTGTTTCGCCAGGAAATGCTGGCCACACGCGCCGCGGACAACGGGGTGATCGTCACCTACCTCAACATGGTAGGTGGCCAGGATGAACTGGTTTTTGACGGCGGCAGCATGGTCTTCAATGAACAGGGAACCTTGATCGCGCGCGCTAAGGAGTTTAGCGAAGACATGCTCATCGTTGACCTGGATACTGCTTCCGTTTTTCGCACGCGCCTGCACGACCCGCGCCGCCGCCAGGAACGCTTCCAGCTACGCGACAACGATGTACCCATCATTGTAGTCAGCGAGGCCCCCAGTGAGCCAGGGGCGACCCCCTCCACGAATACGAATACGAATGATGCTTCACCAACCGTCGTACAGGGTAGGGGCGACCCTCGCGGTCGCCCTGGCTCTCCCCACGCCCTTCAGGTTACACACCGGCGCATCGAGCCAAAGATGGAGCATTTGCAAGAAATCTACTCCGCGCTAGTCTTATGCACGGGCGATTACGTGCGCAAGACCGGCTTCAAAAAGGTCATCATTGGTCTATCGGGCGGCATCGACTCATCGCTGACGGCGGCCATCGCCGTTGATGCGCTGGGCGCGCAAAACGTGTTGGGCGTCTCGATGCCCTCCGGCTACTCCTCTGAGGGCAGCCGCAGCGACGCGCGCGACCTGGCCGACAACCTGGGCATCCACATGTTGACCATCCCTATCGAAGATACCTTTCGCACCTCGCTCAAAATGCTCGCGCCCGCGCTCGGTGAAGGCGATCTTGGCCTTGCTGCGGAGAATCTACAGGCGCGTATTCGTGGTAACATCCTCATGACCATCTCCAACAAACTGGGCTACATTGTCTTGACCACCGGCAACAAATCTGAGCTGGCTACCGGCTATTGCACGCTCTATGGCGACATGGCGGGCGGCTTTGCCGTCTTGAAGGATGTTCTGAAAACGCTGGTCTACCAACTCTCGCTCTACCGCAATTCGCTGGCCGAGCGGCCCGTCATCCCACCAGCGGTCATCGAGAAACCACCGTCCGCCGAACTGCGCCCCAACCAGCAGGATACCGATAGCCTTCCACCCTACGATGTGCTCGATCCCATCCTGCGCGCCTACGTCGAAGAGGACCGCACGCTCGACGAAATTCTGGCGATGGGCTACGAACGCGAGCTGGTTGAACGCATCATGCGCCTGGTGGACTACAGCGAATACAAACGCCGCCAGGCTCCTCCCGGCGTGAAAATCACCACACGCGCTTTCGGTCGCGACAGGCGCTTGCCGATCGTCAATCACTACCGGGGGCTGGTTTAACCTACTCCTTCACGTCTCGCTTCCACGTCAGCCAGATCGCAGCCGCCGCGAAGATCGCGGCATACACAGCTGCAACTACCAGCGTGTGGGTACCATCCACCAGGATGCCGTGATTGCCTTGTGCATTGTACAAAGGTCCAAATCCTATAGAGGCAACTCGACCGGCGGTCAGCGCGGTTGGCATCTGGTTCAGGTTCGGCCCCAGGAAGTAGGCCGTGATACTGAGCCAGAAATCGCTGTTCGTCACGCGATTAGCCAGCAGCATAATGACCGTGCCGAAATTGTCCAATGGGAAAAAGGCCAGCGCGGCGGCTATACCGAAGACCGAGGCGCGTCCAACGACAGCCGCCGCCGTTGCCAGTAGGATGCTCACACCCATATTCAGCAGGATGTACAGGACATAGATGCCGCTATCCGACCAGAACTGCGAGGTGAGCGCGCTGAAGGAGTTGAGGTTTCCCGCGATACCGGCCACCAGCAGAACCGTCAGCAGCAGGTTGAGCAGGACTCCGACGATCAACAGGATGAGCGCGATGAGCGCCAGCGTCACCAGCTTGGCAAAGAGCAATTGCAGCCGTCCGACGCCGCGCGATAGCAGGACGCGAATGGTGCCAAGCTGGTACTCCTGGCCGACCATGCGCGCCGTCACAATCAGCAGAAAGAAGCCAGTAAAAATGCGCAACACCGATAAGCCAATACCCAACTGGTCGTAGTAGACAGTCAACGGCGCGCTTGCAAGATTTGCTTTGAAATGCGGCCTGGCGGTCTCAATAATGTAGGGTAAGACAGTCACGCCAACCACCAGTATCAGCAAAATCCAGGTGCTCCACTGGCGCGTCACTTTGAGAAATTCGCCGCGCACCAGCCCGAAAAAGCTGGGCCGCGACGTGTGTAACTGTATGTTTTCCGCCGGTGCGGATGTCATAACTGTGCTCATTGCACACCTCCTGTGCCGCCGTTTGTCAGGCGCAGGAAGACCTCTTCAAGGTCCTGCGTCGCCTGCGCGATTGTATCGGGCGCGAAACCCGCCTTCACAAGAAAAAGATTGAGGTCGCGTCCGCGATTGCCGGGCGCGGGCGTAATCAACGCGCCGTGTTCATTCAGTCGCGCATCTCTGCCCCAGTTCTGGGCCTGCACCAGCGCCAGCGCCTCCTGCGCGCGCTCTAACGTGACGGAGAATTCACCATGCCCACTCGTCAGTTCCTCGACAGTTGATTCTGTCACCAGTTTGCCCAGGTTGATGATGGCTACTTTTGTACAGATCTGCTGCACCTCTGGCAGCAGGTGACTGGATATGAAAACCGTCTTGCCCGCCGCTGATAAATTGTGCATCAGGTCGCGCATCTCGACGATACCGGCGGGGTCAAGGCCGTTGGCCGGCTCGTCCAACACCAGCAACTCCGGGTCTTGTAGCAAGGCCATCGCCACGCCCAGGCGCTGCTTCATGCCCAGCGAGTAGGTGCGCACGCGGTCCTTCTGCCGGTTCTGCAAGCCTACCAGTTCCAGCACGTAGTCGATACGCGCCTTCGGCACGCCACCCAGCGCGGAACCTACAGCGCGCAAATTGTCGCGCCCCGACATGTACAGGTACAGTGCGGGCGTCTCTACCAGCGCGCCCACGCGCGGCAGAATCTCCGCGCGGTAAAAGGCGATGTCCTTATTTAGAATATCGACGCTGCCCCCTGTTGGCGCGATCAAACCCAGCACCATACGAATAGTCGTCGTTTTACCGGCCCCATTAGGACCCAGAAACCCGAAAATTTCGCCGCGTCTCACATCCAGGCTCAGATCATCCACCGCCATCCGCTTCCCATATTGCTTCGAGAGACCGCGGATACTCAGGACAACCTCACCAGGCCGCGCTTGCGATGTATCAGCTCCTGGCATAGTCATAACTCTTTCTGTCATACAGCTTGATTCCATTCCTTTCATAAAAGATGGGTGAAACAGCGTTTCAGATTGCATGTTATACGCGCCTCTATACAGGCGCTCTATTCCATCCTCCAATGTGTGAGTAGCATAGAATAGCGCAAAAGTTCATTAACGAATTGAGGGGTATTTTTAGCAGGGTGGGGAATCTAAAATCTTATATACTGCTGATCGCTTGCTCCACCTCGTCAACGGTCTTGAGCGTCAGAATCTTTTCAGCCAGATCTGAAAGTTGCTGCGCTGACCAGCGCGCGAGGGCGTTTCTCACATCTGGCAGCGCGGTAGGCGTCATGCTTAGCTCGTCTACGCCCAGTCCCACCAGAACAGGAGCGATTCGAACATCACTGGCAATCTCACCACAGACCGCCACCGGCTTGCCAGCCTGCCTGCCGGCCAGCGCAACCTGGTGGATCAGTCGCAATACGGCAGGTTGCATGGCGTTATAGAGACCAGAAACGCTGGCGTTGGTGCGGTCGCAGGCCAGCGTATATTGCAGCAGGTCATTGGCTCCAATGCTAAAAAAGTCGGCCAGTTCCGCCAGTTCTGTAGCCATTATGACGGCTGCCGGAACCTCGACCATAATACCAACGGGGATAGACGCGGGTAAATTTATAGCGCGAGATTTCAGCCCCTGGTAGACGCGGTCAAAAATTGAGCGGGCAACTCGCAATTCTTCAACGGTTGTTATCATGGGAAACATGATGCGCAGTTGCGTCTCTGTATCGGCGGCGGCCAGCAGCAGCGCGCTGAGTTGTTGCTCAAGTAAAGTGGGATATGCCAGGTGAATACGAATACCACGCAAGCCAAGCGCGGGATTTGCTTCCGCCGCCTGACCGAGTATGCTGTCCAGCGCTGGCATTGGTTTATCTGCGCCCGCGTCGAGCGTCCTGACAACGAGTGGTTTTCTCCCGGTCGCTGCATCACCATTGAAGGCTCGAAACACCTTCGCGTACAATTGGCGTTGTTCGTCTTCACCAGGAAGAGTGGATGTCCTGGCGAAAAGAAACTCCGTGCGCAGCAGTCCAACGCCCTGCGCTCCCCACTGGCGCGCGGCCTCCGCTTCCGCCTCGCTGCCAATATTCGCCATCAAATGAATATGCCTGCCATCAAAGACGATCTGATCCTGCGCCTGTTGAGCAGCGGATTTGAGCGCTGCCCTGCGTTGCTGTTGTTCCACGAGTCGATCTACCAGTGGAGCGCGTACCTCTGGCGTGGGATGTACATAGAGCAAGGCATGGTCGGCATCCAGGCCCAGTTCATCTCCCGCATGGATGATCTGCAATGCTGCTTCATTCAGACCCGCAATCGCGGGGATACCGAGCGCGCGCGCTAAAATGGCGGCATGCGCGGTAGGCCCACCCTGCACCGTACAGATGCCAAGCACGAACTCAGGCCGTAATTGCGCGGTGTCGGATGGCGTTAAGTCCCTGGCTATAATGATCGTTGGGTGATTTAACGTTTGCAAAACCTGGCCTTGCGCAACCTGCTTCCCTAATTGCGCTAAAGCGCGGCTTACCGCGTCGCGCACATCGACGGCGCGCGCCGCCAGGAGGGGATCAGCAAGGTTTCCCAGCGTGGATGCATAGCTCTCACCTGCTCTGGCGAGCGCTGACGCGGCGTCAATATGTGCTGTTTCAATGATGTGGAATGTGGATGCGAGTAAAGCAGGGTCGTGTAACATGAGCGCCTGGGCCTCGAAGATTGCCGCGTGAGACGCGCCGATGCTGCTCTGAAGACTTATTGCCAGCGCGTGAAGGTCGTGTTCCGCGCTCTCCAGCGCCTCGTGTAAACGCGTCTGCTCCGCGGCGACCTGCGCCGCAGTGATGGGCTGCTCTTCTACCGCTCTCAGAGAGATTGCTTGCGACGCGTAGAGAAACGCCGGGCCTAGCGCGACTCCTGCTGAAGTCGTAATGCCACGCCAGGGCTGACCTGGCTCCTGTGCAGTGCGTTCCGCAGATTGTGGAGTGGCTGCCGGTTCGCCAGAAAGGACGGGCAGCGGCGTTTCGTCAGTGGATGCTGTTTCATAGAAATTCACGCGTGCCAGTTCGCTCAATGCATCGATAGCTGCTTGTGCCTCCGGCCCACTGGCGCGTATAGTGAGAGTATCGCCCTGGCGCAGCCCAAGTGAGAGGATGCCGATGATGCTGGTGGCATCGCTTTCATGTCCATGTCCGAACGCGCGAACCCTGGCCTGAAAACGAGCGGCGGTCTGTACAAAGAGACTGGCCGGTCGGGCATGTAAGCCGGTGGGGTTGGTGAGAGCAAAGACAACTTCAAGCGTGGAATCAGCTTCTGGCGCGCTATTTTCGGGCGTCTCCTGGTTTTCCGCAAGTATACCCTCTGCCGGGGTCAGAGGTTTGAGCAACTGGAGTTGCTCCACGTTCGCTGTATTTTCTGCGGCCTGCTGTACTTGCGCCAGTGATCGCCCAAGCGAGGCTTCCAGCGCCGCGGCAACGGCCCCTTCCACCAGGGGAGCGAAACTGAGGTGTATGCGTCCCCTCTGATCGTCGTCCAGCATTTCAAGCGCCATTTCAGTTGACAGAATAGCGCTCCCCAGGTCGAGCAACACCAGGATGCCATCTGGACTATCAACAGTGTGGATAGCGTTTACAATCCTATCAACCGAGGTACCTATCACATCATTGACAGCTCCACCGGCTGCAGCGATGGGGGTTTTACCCTGAGCCATTTGCCCTGCAAGTTCCGCTACCCCTGCCGCCAGTTGCGCGCTATGTGAAACGATGACCAGCCCCACTGTCATGAGACGAACTCCCTCTGAGGAAAATAGTTCTACGTAACGCCACAGGACGACGTCCAACGCGGACATCCACAAGGGGCGTCCCTACTGGCCGGCGCATATCTCAGCCAGGCTGCGCAGAATGAGCCAGCTCGATGTTGCGCCTGGGTCCTGGTGACCGATGCTTCGTTCTCCCAGGTAACTGGCGCGCCCTTTAGTAGCAAGCATAGGGATTGTGGCTTTCATCCCTTCTTCAGAGGCTGCCGTTGCCTGGCTGGTAATAGTTGCAAGGGATGCGCCCTGGCCCAGGGCTAACCTGGCCGCCGCGACGGCGGGGACTAAGGCGTCGAGTATGGTTTTTTCGCCTGTATGAGCCTTCCCTCGCGCCGCAATTCCGCCCGTAAATGCATCGAGCATGGCGACAACATCAGTGGGCGAGAGTTCCTGCTTTCCTGCTGCCATGCCTGCGGCTCGGAGATAGGCTGTACCGTAGAGTGGCCCACTGGCTCCTCCCACCGTTGATACGAGGGTAGAACCAACGGTTTTTAATTGCCCCGCGATATCCATATCTGCCATCGAGGGGAATTTCGCGCGCACGGCGCTGAAGCCCCGGTCCATATTGGTACCATGATCCGCATCACCGATAGGAGAATCCAGGTCGGTCAAATAAACACGGTTTTCATGCAGCACATCGGCGGTTCGCTCTAGCCAGTGCAGAACGTCTTTATTGGTCAACAATTATGAGTCCTCCCTGAAATATGGCAATTGAATGTGGACACAGTAGGGACGCCCCGCCCCTCGTGGGTGTCCGCGTCGTCACGCTCCCATCCAGGGCCACGCGGACACCCACGAGGGGCGTCCCTACTGGCTTCTACCTGCCCCAGCGCAGAGCAGGGGTCTGTACAGGCGCGTCCCAGTATTTCGTCAATTCGTCATCGAGGCGCACAAGGGTGATGGAGCAGCCAGCCATATCCAGAGAAGTGATATAACTGCCCACCAGGTGGCGCGCAATAGTGATTTGTTTGCCGTGCAAAATGCGCTGCAATGCATCAAAGACGATGTAAAGCTCGATGAGGGGTGTGCCACCCATGCCATTGACAAAGGCAAGCACTTGATCGCCCGCTTTGAGACCCAGGTCTTCGATGATGGGAACGGCGAGCATCTCAGTCACCTCGGCGGCGGGAGCGAGTTTGACGCGCCTGCGTCCTGGCTCGCCGTGGATACCAATGCCGATCTCCATTTCATCATCGGCTATCTCGAAGTTCGGCTTGCCTGCCGCTGGCACTGTACCGGAGGTCAGCGCCATACCCATGCTACGACCCTGGTTATTCACCTTGCGCGCCAGGGCTGCAACGGCTGAGAGAGGCGCGCCAGTTTCGGCCAGGCCGCCAACGATCTTTTCCAACAACACTGTGACGCCGACGCCGCGCCGTCCCGCCGTATAAAGACTGTCCTGCACGGCAACATCGTCATTGGTGACAACGCTTTCTACCTCGATGCCGTCAGCGGCGGCCAGTTCCGCGGCCATCTCGAAGTTCAGCACGTCACCGGTGTAGTTCTTGACGATATGCAGCACGCCGACCCCACCATTGACCGCTTTTGTGGCCGCGAGCATCTGGTCAGGCACCGGCGAGGTAAATATCTCTCCGGGGCAGGCCGCGTCAAGCATACCGAAGCCGACAAAGCCACCGTGCATCGGCTCGTGGCCGCTGCCACCACCTGATATAACGCCGACTTTCCCACTGATGGGAGCATCCTTGCGCACAATGATCCGTTGCTCAAAATCGACGCGGATGAGATCGGAATGGGCGGCTAACATGCCTGCCAGAGATTCTTTTACGACGTCCTCTGGCCGATTGATCAGTTTTTTCATGGTATCTCCTTAAAGTAGGGACGCCCCTCGTGGGTGTCCGCGTGGGTGTCCTCCTGCACGTATTATCGTATTACCTGCACGTATTAATGGAAACATGGACACCCACGAGGGGCGTCCCTACTGACAATAACTGTCTAGACAGGTGCCTGTTGCTGCACTTGAGCGCGATAGGACTCGACCATGGCCTTTTGCTGCTCAGGTGACCAGTCTAGCTCCTTTGCCATGAGCGCGGCGACATCATCAAGGACGCCTAAACCCAGATCATGGTCCTCCAGTATGATCGAAGTACGCCGCGCCAGCATGTCATCGGGTGTCATGGCCATCTCGTGACGGCATGCATAGACTACTTGCGCCCGAATATAGGGGAGATCTTCGACAAGACGCTCACCCAGTGAAGCATCACTTTCGATGAGGCTCAGGAGCATATTCGCGTGAGACCCATAGCTCTCTCCCAGGTGCGCGATTGTTTGAGAACTGAGTCCAAGCGCTGCCCCTTTGATCTCCAGTTCGCGTTGTACGGCAGGCCAGCCGGCGCTGCCGGACAGGGGAAGGCTCTGCGTCGGGTGAGGCGGTGATGACGTGCCGTCGCGACGACTCAGCACATCAACCGTGTCCTGGGCCATGCGCCGGTAGGTGGTGAGCTTACCGCCAACGATGGTGACAAGGCCGGATGGATTTTGCAACACGGCATGCGTGCGCGAAAGTTTGGCGGTCGAATGCTCCGAACTGCGCGCTCGCAAGAGCGGACGGTAGCCGGCATAGACACTGATGATGTCGTCGGCAGTAAGGTTGACCGAGAGATAGCGATTCAAGTGATGCAAGAGATAAGAGATATCGTCCTGGGTTGCAGTAGGATGGTCAAGATCGCCGGAACCGGTATCGGTGGTTCCGAAGACCGCGCGTGACTCCCACGGCACCAGGAACAAGATACGCTTGTCATCTGTCTCCGGGAGAACGATGGCATCATTTCCGAGCTTGACAGCTTCGCGTGAAAAAACGAGATGCACACCCTTGCTAGGCTCTACTTGAACCTGAGAACCAGCATCGGTAAGCGCCTCGACTTGCTCGGAATAAATGCCCGTAGCATTGACGATGTGACGGGCACGCACGACGATATCCTGATCGCCAGGATAATCATGCACATGCGCGCCAACCACCTTGCCATTTTCGCTCAGAAACGAGGTAACTCCGGCGTAGTTAGCGATGGTTGCTCCATACTGGGATGCGGTACGAAGAATAGCCATGGTAAGACGAGCGTCGTGGGTTTGCCCATCATAGTAGATGAAGCCTTCTTTAAGGTCCTCAGTCACAAGACCAGGAGCCAGCCGCATGACCTCTTTACGGCTCAAGCGACGATGCCGCTTGACATTGCGCCGACCGGCGAGGCCATCGTAAAGCCAGAGTCCAATATCAAGTATGACACCAAGCCCGATGCCCCAGGGTGTGGTAAAGGGCAGGCCGACTGGGTGGCGATCACCTTTATAGATGGGCAGCACAAAACCAACTGGCTTCACGAGAAACGGGGCGTTTCGCAGCAAGAGTCCACGCTCAACCAGGGCTTCATGCACGAGGGCGAAATCAAAATTAGGCAGGTAGCGAATGCCACCATGCACCAGCTTTGTTGATTTGCTGCTGGTGCCACTGGCGAAGTCTACTTTTTCAACGAGCGCTACCTTGTAACCGCGCGCAACAGCATCCAGAGCGACCCCGGCTCCTGTAACGCCCCCACCAATTACAAGAACGTCGAATTGTTCGCTCCCCATGAGTGATAGGTTATGCATGCGCGCTGATGGTGATAGTGGTTGCATGGATACCCGAGAACATACGAAAGAGCAAAACAGTCACACTTTCGTATGTTCATCCTTTCGTGTATTGGCACTAGACAATAGACCAGGACGGACGCCATCCCTACTCGACGGATGGTTCGCGCACCGCTTCACCCTGAACCACAGCGGTACCAGATTTCGCAAGCATCTTTGCCTGCAGCACCTTGCCGATAGTGAAGTCGTAGATGAAGGCGCCTACGACACCACCGGCAAGAGGGGCGACAATAGGAATCCAGAAGTAGTAATTGTTCGCGGCAAAGCTGCCACCACCGCTAACAAGAGCGATGAAGAGACGTGGGCCGAAGTCACGAGCGGGGTTGATGGCATATCCGGTGTTGAGACCGAAGGATGCGCCGATTGCCACGATCAAGAAGCCAATGATGAGCGGGTTGAGGTTTGCCTGTACGGGTTGATTGCGTATATCAACGATAGCAAAGATCATACCCACAAGAAGCGCGGTACCGATAAATTCGTCACCGAACGCGCCAAAGGTGCCAACGAAGGATTTAGGGAAGGTGTAGAAAATCCACCCGTACCCGCTGGGATCAGTGAGAGCAACTGCATGTCCAGCGGCGGTACTGGCGACAGCCAGGGAATGAGTAATGGCTCCCTGGTAGACGAAGTACAGAATCATGGCGGCGACAAACGCGCCAAGCACCTGGGCTAACCAGTACGCGAGTACTTTATTCCAGGCCAGTTTACCGCGCACCGCCAGTCCCAGTGTTACAGCAGGGTTGAGATGAGCGCCGCTAATAGCGCCGCACACGTAGATGCCCAGCATGACGGCTAAACCCCACCCCAGGATAATCACAACCCACTCGTTCGCGAAGGGTGTGGCAGCGTTATTGCCACCAATATTTGTAAACAACCCGAACGTGGCGACACAACCATCGCCGAAAAGTATCAGCACCATCGTTCCGAAAAATTCACCGATCATTTCCCCGTAGGTGCCTGAGAGTAGAGGAGATCTGGCAACAGATTGACTCGACATCGATGCTCACTCCATTTCTGCTGATGAAGCAACAACAGTACACATACGTGCATGTTCCTGCATAAGATAAAAATTACAGCAATGACAATACTTAAGAAGGACGCACTACAAGTTCCGACTTTCCAGGGCGACCGCAAGGGTCGCCCCTACCCTATCACGTATCAGCCTGCGTCACCCGTACAGGGTAGGGGCGACCCTTGCGGTCGCCCTGGTTCAGGCTATTGTTGTACCCAGTTCCTGGAACGTTCGACGGCGCGCTTCCAGCCTGTATACAGGCTATCGCGCTGGTCCTTGCTCATCTGCGGCTCAAAGGTGCGGTCAATGGCCCAGTGTTCCGCGACCTCTTGCGGGCTGCTCCAGAAACCTACGGCGATACCGGCGAGGTAGGCGGCACCGAGGGCGGTGGTCTCTGCAACCTTTGGTCGCTGGACGGCGACGCCGAGGATGTCGGCCTGGAACTGCATGAGCAGGTTATTGACGACCGCGCCACCATCGACGCGCAGGGTCTTCAATTTGATGCCGCTGTCGGCTTCCATAGCTTCAAGAACGTCGCGGGTCTGGTAGCACATGGACTCCAGCGTTGCGCGCGCGATGTGGCTGACATTGGAACCGCGCGTGAGGCCGACGATGGTGCCACGCGCGTTGGGGTCCCAGTAGGGTGCGCCCAGTCCAACGAAGGCGGGGACGAAATAGACGCCGCCGTTATCGGGAACGGTTGCTGCCAGCGCCTCTACATCAACGCTCTGCTTGATGACGCCCAGCCCATCGCGCAGCCACTGGACGGCAGCGCCGGTAATGAAGATACTGCCCTCAAGCGCGTAGGTGAGTTGCGCGTGGTCGGGAGCGCCCAGGCCCCAGGCGATGGTGGTGAGCAGGCCATTCTGGGAAGGTACGCCTTTGAAACCAGTGTTCATAAGCATGAAACTGCCGGTGCCGTAGGTGTTCTTGGCCATGCCGATTTCGTAGCATGCCTGGCCGAAGGTGGCGGCTTGCTGGTCGCCGGCGACGCCTGCCATCTTGATGGGCGCGCCGAAGAACTCGGCGTCGGTTTCGCCAAAGATGCCGCTGGATGGCAGCACGGTGGGCAGCATGGAGCGCGGAATACCGAATTCATTGAGGATGACACCGTCCCACTTGCCCTCGTAGATGTTGAAGAGCAATGTGCGCGAAGCGTTGGTGTAGTCAGTGACATGCACGCGCCCCTTGGAGAGACGCCACATGAGGAACGTGTCCACATTGCCGAAGAGGAGCTCGCCGCGGTCAGCCTTTTCACGCGCGCCCGGAACGTTGTCGAGAATCCATTTAACCTTGGTACCGGAGAAATAGGCGTCTGTCACGAGACCTGTGCGGGCGCGCAGCTCTTTGTCAAAGCCTTTGGCCTTCAATTCATCGCAGATAGGGACGGTGAGGCGGCTTTGCCAGACGATAGCATTGAAAACTGGTTTACCGGTGGATTTTTCCCAGACGATAGCGGTCTCGCGCTGGTTGGTGATACCAATGGCCGCAATGTCGGTAACGGAAGCGCCCACCTGTTTGATGGCTTCATGCGCGACAGCCAGTTGGCTGGACCAGATGGCTTCCGGATCGTGCTCAACGAGACCCGGCGCGGGATAGATCTGGGGAAATTCTTGTTGCGCTACACTGGCAATCGCTCCATCGTGATCAAAGAGGATGGCGCGCGAACTGGTAGTACCCTGGTCGAGGGCAAGAATATACTTTGCCATGGGTAACTCTCCTTCTGTTGTATAATAGATTCGATTTATCGAATCCCTACAGAGATGATCCTTCTAAATAGCACAGGATGCGCACCCGTGCGGGAATACACATGGAATAGCTGTGGGATAGCTACTGTAAGCAGAATGTTGTTATCATTCCTCCTTTCGCCTGTTTTCTGCGGCCTGCTTTAAAGTGAGCCGCACTAGCATGAACCAACCTGTGGCTAATCCATGTCGAGGAGCTAGTAAGGACGCCCCTTGTGGATGTCTACATTTCCATCAAATATGCGAGGGCGGACACCCACGAGGAGCGTCCCTACTATCATAGTAGTCTTTACCTTCAAATTGGAAATCTCACGTCCAGAGTTCAGTACGAGCCACGGTGACTCCTACCGCGCCTGCGCGGAGCACCATCTGCACCTGCTGAGGTGTAGAAATGAAACCACTCCCTATGAATGGCAACTCTAAGGGCGTTTGCGCAACAGCATAGGGGATTACGAGCGCCGGTGAAATATCGAGTAGATCGACATACTGGCTATCGACCGACTCAAGGGCCACTTCCAGGCCAGTCGAGTCTACGGCAAAGATGCGTTGCACAGTCTCCAGATCAAAATTCTTGGCCAGGGCCAGAATTCTTGCATTGCTGGAAACAATACCCGTAATATGAAGTTGCCTGGCGAGATAGCGAAGTCCGGCAGTGTCAGGAGTGATGCCATCTATATGATCGACATTGACGTAGACCGCCAGTTCACGTTCATACGCGTGTTCCAGCATAATTCTGAAGTCAAACAGGTTGCAATGTCGTAACAACACGGTTGTCACATGTGAGGCATCAAGCGCGCGCGCAAATTGGATACGGCTCTCAATAGCCGGTATCGTCTTTTGCTTAGCCTGTTGGCTAAGAAGTGACCTGGTAGACCGAGTAAGCATGCTGCACCTCTCTGTAGCAGTAAGAAACAACAAAGCCCTAAGCCTCTTTAAAAGGTTGGCTTAGGACTTCTCAATTCACTGTCCCTGGGCACATATGCAGTTGTAAAATCAGGTCATTTTTGATGGCTCACTTCTTTGTGAAGACCACTCCAACGAATATCCTGTAGAGCTAATTAGAAATCTTCTGGCCTGACTAGCTATACAATGACGGCTGGTTTGCTTATAATAGTACTTGTTATCTGTTCTTTTGTCAAGTGCTGTTGCATCACGCTACATCACAATTACCTGCGTTGGAAATATGAATATGACAAAACAAGAGTTTCTGCGTTTAGCGCGTGGTTTCCCTGTGGCGGCAGCGGTGAAGTCGAATGATTATATGCAGGTGGCGCTGGAGTCGGACGCCCTGCTACTATTTATGTTGAAAGGCGATGCGTTTCAAATCGCGCCGTTCGTAGCCCAGGCCCATCAGAAAGGCAAAGGGATAGTTGTGCATATAGACCTTGTTAGCGGCATTGGCAAAGATCGAGCGGGTATTCAGTATCTGCACGAGATTGGGGTTGACGCAATTATCACAAGTCGTTCGCAGCTCGTTTCTGCCGGTCGAGCCGAAGGATTGGTGATGATCCAGCGCCTGCTGCTGGTCGATGATTCCGCTTTGGAAACAGGCGTGCGGTCTATCGCCCGCGCGGCTCCAGACTTCGTAGAAGTCCTTCCTGGTATAATCTTTCCAGAGGTTGCACCAGCGCTACAGCAATTACTCCCAGGCCCTTTCATCGCGGGAGGGTTTATCCGCGACGCTGCCGAAGTTGTGCGTATTCAGGCGGCGGGTGCTGTGCTGAGCAGCAGTAGCACTTACGCGCTCTGGTACCGGACATTTCGCTAGATACTCGTTAGAGGAGAATCAATTCGATGAATAACATGCCTAATCTGCTGAGCTTTAGCCGGATTGTGGCGACGATTCTGGTTTTTGTGCTGGCTATTGTCGACCAACCCTGGTCTTTTCTAGTAGCAACGGCGATCTTCTTCCTCGCATCGATGACTGACCTGCTGGATGGTTATCTTGCGCGGCGCTACCACCTGGTTTCTCCCCTGGGCATCTTTCTGGACCTGACGGCGGATAAGGTGTTCGTATCGGCGATACTCGTGGCTTACGTGCAGATTGGCCTCGTGCCTGCCTGGATTGTGGTGATTATCATCGCGCGCGAATTTCTCGTGACCGGGCTGCGTTCTATCGCATCGGCGAAGGGAACCGTCATTCCGGCTGGCAAACTGGGGAAACAGAAGACATTCATTACTCTGCTGGCAATCGGCGGCATATTACTGGCGAAAGGGTTCGGCGCGAGCCACCTTTCGCTCTATCCACCGGTGCTGAATTTCAACAGCAATCTGATCAACTTTGGCGATTACCTGCTGCTGATCGCGGATGCATTGATGTTACTTGCTGTTATCTGGACGGTCCTTTCAGGTGTAGAATATCTACGCGGCGCGTTGCCCATCATCCAGGGTAAGCAAGATGCGGCAGTTTCAAAAGGTTGATGGCACAATTCCGGGTCGGGTCTCTCTGCGACCCGGCCAGTTATGCCTGTACATTTGAAGAATGGCCATTGGGGGCAGAAGTTTGTTCTTCGGTAGTCACCTTCTGCCCTATTTTGCGTTCAGTTCCTGCCAGCAAGCGACCAATATTGTCGTGGTGGAAAATAATGACCATGGCGGGGCCGATGAGCATAAAAAGCAGTTGCGCGAGGCTGACCTTTCCAAAGAAGGTGGGATCGAAGCGTCCAATAATGAAAAAAAGAAGACCGCAGATCATGGCGGTCAGGCTGCCGACAATCGATCCAAGCGATACGAAGCGGGAAATGGCGATAGTACTGAAGGTGGCGATAGCACAAATGAGGAAGGCCAGGGGAGAAATAATAAGCAGCACGCCAGCGCCCGTCAGTACACCGCGCCCGCCTCTAAATCCGATGAAGATGGGATAGCAATGGCCAATCAAAGCAGCCAGACCAGCAATGGCGGGACCCCAACCGGAGTTGTAGAAGAAAGGGACGAGGGAAGCAAGCAGCGTAGGCCCTATGCCTTTCGAGAGATCGAATACCAACACGATGGCGGCTGGCACTTTTCCCAGCGTGCGCAGTACGTTGGTCGCGCCTATTTTGTGGCTGCCATACGCGCGAATGTCAAAATCTTCGCCTCGAAGGAGTTTCCCCATCCAGTATCCGGCAGGAATGGAACCCCAGAGGTAGCCTATAATTGCTGTCAGTACAAGCTGAACGAGAGCGATCGTCATTGTATCCTCCTTCTAGCATCAGGTCTGCTGCGCCTGACCCTATTATAGTTTTGTTTCGACGGAAAAGGCAACAGTTCGTGATACAATAGCTATTATCTCTTGAGGAGGATATATCTATGCATCTCGAAGCTATGCAGCAGGCAATACAACGCGAAAAGCTTGATGGCTGGCTCTTTTATGATTTTCGTAAATCGAACCCTATCGCGTACCAGGCGCTCGGACTGCCCAACGACGCCTTCTATTCACGCCGCTGGTTCTATTTTATTCCGGCACAGGGTGAGCCTGCGGCCCTGGTGAGCGCGGTGGAGTCACACGTGTTAGGCGAGTTGCCGGGGCAACGCCTGGTCTTCCGCACGTGGCAGGAAATGCAGGCGCACCTGCAATCGCTGTTGCGCGCAGGCAGCCGTGTCGCCATGGAATATTCGCCTATGAACGCTATCCCCTATTTGTCGCGCGTGGATGCCGGCACGCTCGAACTGGTACGTTCTTTTGGCGTGGATGTCGTCAGTTCCGCAAACCTGGCGCAGCGTTTCGGGGCGCAACTGAGCGAAGCGCAGATGGAGAGCCATCGCGAAGCCGGGAGACGCCTGATCGCTGCTAAAGACATCCTCTTCGCGGCCCTGGGCGACGATTTGCGCGTGGGTGTGGCCATCGATGAATACAGTGTAGTGCAGCGCTTTGTCGCCCTCATCAAAGAAGCGGGCCTGGTTTTGTCCTCAGGTGATCCACACGTAGCCGTCAATGGCAATGCCAGCAATCCGCACTACGAGCCGGGCAGCAGCAATAGCAGCCCCATCCGGCGCGGAGACCTGGTGCTGTTCGATTTCTGGGCGCGCCTACCGGAGCCGGATGCGGTGATAGCCGATTATACCTGGATGGCCTTCGCTGGCACGCGCGATGAGATTCCGGCGCGGCAGCGCGAGGTATTCGAAGTTGTGCGGCGAGCGCGCGATAGCGCCATCGATTTCGCGCGCCAACGGCTGGCCGTTGGCGCGGGTGAGGAGAAGGGAGAGGTAGAGGGTGAGGAGAAGGGTGAGGTAGAGGGTGAGGAGCGGGGCGAAGTTGAAGGTTGCGAGGTTGATGATGCCGCGCGCGCCGTGATCGTGGAGGCAGGCTACGGCGACTATTTTGTGCATCGCACGGGCCACAGCATTGGGCATGTCGTGCATGGCGACGGGGCGAACATGGACAATTTTGAGACGCGCGACGAGCGTACCCTCCTGCCCTCGACCTGCTGTTCGATCGAACCGGGTATCTATCTGCCAGAATTTGGTATCCGCAGCGAGGTAAATATGCTGATCCACCAGTACGATGTTGAGGTCACAGGGGTACCCGTTCAGGAAGAGATTGTCCCATTATTGTAGTGGCGCAATAAATCTGGCCCCTACAACCCTCCACATGTTTGAGCGTATATGATCTTGAAAGCACATTGTTGAACAGGCGTTGTGCATCCTATACACTAACGCACACTATGGAGGTATTATCAAATGGGTGATGAATCGCAGCAAGGCCCTGGTCCCGATACTCAGTCAGGTTGGACCTCTCAAGATGATTTAGATAAACGCATCGAAGATATTCGACGAAAAGTTATAGAAGGGACCTCCGAAGCGCAACTGCGCCTCAAGCGCGTGGTCGATAAGGCTAACACGTACTGGCAGCAGACGAACACACCGTTGCAGCCGCGCAAACCTTCCAGCACCGAGGAAGAACGCATTCGTCACCTGGCGAATACGTGGAGCCTGGGGAACTGGCAACTCGCGCGCGAGCTTGGCACCTATATGGACCTGGTTTCCTGGGGCGAGGACGAAGTGTGGGAAATCTCCTTACAGACGCGCTGGGAGACGCGCTCGCTGGAAGTGATCTCTGAACCCTATACCGGGCGATCAGTTGGGCAAGCTAAGCCTCTACTGCCCGTGTGGGACTACGCGCTGCCACCGGTCACGAGTTTGAAAGCCCCTGAGAGCCGCACCAGGCTTGTCGGCCAGGACGAAGTTTTTGCGTGCAGCGCCTGTAACAGCACAGGGCGTTTGCTCTGCGCGACCTGCACCGGGCGTGGTTGGGTGGTCTGCCCCGATTGCAAAGGACGCACTCGCCTGCGCTGCTCTACCTGCCGGGGTCGCGGCTACATCGCGGACTGGCAAGACTCCAAAAAGAAAACGTTTTTCCAGAAACGCGCTGATAACCTGACCAATGCCGTTGGCGACAAAGTCTCGGACCTGTTCGAGGGTATTCGCCAGCAGGGCGTACCGATTGCCAACCCGGTGGATACCGATCCCGCCAATAAAGGGCGCACCATCCCCTGCCCTGATTGTGTCAATGGCGAAGTAGAATGCACCTGCGGCACCGGCAAGCGTGTCTGCGCCAGTTGTCTGGGGTCAAAAACGGAGATTTGCCCGCACTGCGGCGGCACAGGAAAAGTAGTGCGCTATCGTGAGATCGCGCGGCGTTTCGACCTCAAGTCGCAGACCCAGATATTCGGGTCGAACGCGATTCCTGAGCAGCGCCTGGAGAATGCGATGGGCGATATGGTTTACAGCACCGAAATAGCTGAAACCCTCTATCCCGATGCTGCTCCCGAAGGCGTTCCAATGGATGTCTGGCGCGCCGCGGTCCAACTGGCCCAATCCTCCAGCGCGAGCGAGAAATCAAACGACCCACGCGAACAATCTCGCGCCAGTTTGCAGGTGCTTGAACTCACTCGTATCCCCTATACTAAGGTGGATTACCGCTTCGCTGATCAGGACTACACGTTCTACATCTACGATGTCGAGGGGAAAGAGAAGTTCTACTCTGATCGCTATCCCGCGCGCTGGGATCGTGTCGAAAGGCTGCTTCGCTCGATTACAAACGACCTGATGGCCCCTGCTCAGGATAACCCCCAGCCAGGCGTGGCCGGCGACCAGGTGCGCGGCTATCGCGTACCCGTCGAGAAGCCTCCCTACTCCATTACCGAAGAAGAGGATTAAAATAATAAGGATGCCCCTGCAGATGTATGCAGGGGCATCCTTATTGTCATAGTGAAGTGGTCATGGATCGCGAGGCGAGGTCTGTGGCCTGCGCGGACAGTGGCAGCGATACAAAGAAAGTAGAACCTTCCCCTTCGGCCGATTCAAACCAGATGCGACCCTCGTGGCGTTCCACCAGCTCCCGGCAGAGATAGAGGCCCAACCCGGTGCCACCTATATTGTTGGAACGGGCGTTGTCCGCGCGCATGAAGCGACCAAAGATGCGGCCTTGCTGCGAGGCGGAGATGCCGATACCTTGATCCTGCACGCTGAGTAACGCGCTGGAAGTTGAGATGTCCTCACTGAGTTTTACGAGGATATGGCCCCCGCCCGGGCTATATTTAATGGCATTATTGATGAGGTTACTCAGTACCTGTTCTATTCGACGCGGGTCAACGATGCTGACGACATGTTCAGCTGTGGCATGAACGTCAATAACGTGATTCTCCGTCGTCACCCGGAAGCGGATCACGATGCGCTGAACCAGCGCGACCAGGTCGGTTGGCTCTAGATGCAATTCTAGCCTCCCTGCCTGCAAACGAGTCACGTCAAGTAAATCTTCGGTGAGTTCTACCAGCCGGTTGGTACCCTGGTCGATATCCGCGATTGCTTCGCGCTGCCAGTCGGCAAGTTCTGGCCCATTTCCGCGCGCTGTCTGCGAGATTAACATCTGCGCGAAGCCTTTAATGACGGCCAGCGGGGTGCGCAGTTCGTGCGCGGCAATAGCGATAAACTCATCTTTCAGACGTTCAGCTTCCTTCAACGCGGTCAAATCCTGGTGAACGACAATGGCCGCCGGTTCTGGCTCGCCAGGATGGTGATCGTCAGCACCCAGCGCCTGGGGGTTCAGGGCGACAGCATTTACCATCACCGGGAGCGCCGTGCCATCTCGATGGCGTATGATCTCTTGTTGGTGGCGCACGGAAACCCCGCTGCGCACAGCGCGCAGCGCAGCTAACTCGTCAGGCGCGAGTGGTCGTCCATCAAAATGAAAGATGCGCACGCCATTCGTAGAGAGGAATTCTGCCATAGGTTGATCATAGGCCCACGTCGCCCCCCACATCTCGTTGGCCGCCCGGTTCGCCAGTACCAGCCGCGCATCGTGCCCACGCACCAGATAGACTCCGCTTGGCAACTGGTCGATCACCGTTTGTAACAGTGCGCGCCGGGCCTCGGTTTCAGCGTGCGCCTGCCGTTCTGACAGCAGTCGATGGGCCTCGGTCACATCGTGCCAGACGACGACTGACCCTTCATCGCCAGAGGACATGTTAGTGCTCACACTGGCTTTTTGTTCGAGTGAGAGTGGCGCGGACGAGGATACCGGACGCAGCGGCGATACGTTAACGACATATTCATGCAGCTCGCCCTTTTGTGCATCTACCAGCGTAACCTGTACGCCTGATATAGCTTCACCAGCTACGGCATGCCGGGCGTTCTCCACCAAATTTTGCAATAATGAGTGGGTTGAGTGGCACGAATCGGGGATTTCTTCGTGGTTGGCATCCAACAGTTTACTCAAGTGGCGCGCTGTGCGATTCTCGCGCAGGATGTTTCCCTGCTCTTCTACTAGCATAATGCCCTCAGCGATGCTTTCAAAAATGGCATCCAGTTCCCGTGCCTGCGTCTGCGCAGCGTTATAGAGATGAGCGTTCTCAATAGCAATTGCCGCCAGGGCTGCCAGCCCGACCAGCAAATCCTCGTCTTCCTGAGAGAACTGGTCAGGCTCATTATGACCAAGCAGTAATCCGCCTCGCACGCTGCCTGCCCGGTCGATCAAAGGAGCGCCGAGGAAACTGCGCACAATGAGATGCCAATTCGGCACACCCATCGAGCGCAAATCATCCCGCGCCAACTGTCCATGCGCGTAGTCGGCGGCGGCCTGAAGGGCTTGATTTCTGTACTCTGTTGTTATGGCATGGGCTTTGCCACTCTGGGAAGGCTCCTGGTGGGGAACATTTTTCAGCGCGTCGCTTACCCGCACTGGCACACCGTGGCGAAAAATAGGAGCCAGCAGGCCCTCGCCACCAAGCGGCATCCTGCGAAAGAGATCTTCCTGCTCTTTGCTCACGCCCACGACGGCGGCGAGATGGAACTGATTGCCCTCGGATGGCACCTGCGGCTCACCCAGATCATTGATTGGACGCAAAGTGAAGGCGGCAAAGTTCGCTCCCGTCAGGTTACGCGCGGTCTCCGCGATCCTGGTCAGCAATCGTGTTTCATCCAGCTCGCTCACCAGCGCAATACCAATACTGTTCAGCTCCGCGAAACGGGACGCCGCGCGTTCGGCGTTAGAACGTCCACGCAGAGCAAGCTGCACAATAGCCAGCACAAAGCCCATCACTGCCGCCAGCACCAGGATCTGCGCAGCCGTTTGCCCCTCAAACGGTTTGAATTGGTTCGCGGGTGCCCTGAAGAAAAAATAGACGCAGAAAAGCTGTATCACCGCGCCAATTACCGCCAGCTGCCATTTCCAGTGATAGGCAAGCATAGCTACAACGGGAAGATAGATAAATCCAGGATTCACATGTAGTACAAGAGAGCTATCAAAAGCCATGATAAATAACGTCGCCAGCACAGTCCCCACTATAAGTACGACGAGTCCAGCATAGGGCAATTTTAGCCACCGGTACACAGCTTTACGCACCTGTAGCACGCGTGGCGATCTCCATGCAACTTTTATGCTCTGCGCGAGCTTATTATTGGAGCGAATAGATGCCATTTCGCACTAGCCTGACCCCGAGGATGCTCCTCATGGGTATCCTAACTTAACGAACCCCGGTAGGGATAATCCCTACTGTGACGCGGTTGTGATACGCTTTCATTTTCTGTGATACAAATGTGAACACTCCTATTCTATAATAAAACACAGGCGAGATGCAAAAATTCATTAGTTTACCTCGCTCCTGAAAGACTACCGGATTCGTTGGAAGAATATGGCTACACAGCATTTGCCTTTAGAAGAGCCGCTCGCTTCAGAGGTTACAGCAGGGCTAATTGACCTGGCAGCCTTATCGCGGGAAGCCGGTTATGTCGCGTTCGAGACGTTGGATACCCTGGCAACCACTATGTTAAAACGCGTGCTGGCATTATGCCTGGCGCGGCGCGGCGCGGTGCTGCTGAGCGAGGATCTCGATTCTCTCGATTCAGACTCCATGCCATCTCGCGCAAATGCGAAGACCTTTCGAGCGTTAGCCCTGCACAATGTCCATGAAGAGGAAGCCTACGCACTGCTGACGACCTTACCTTCGCTGGATGGCCAGGCCCCGTCGCCAGACATGACCTGTTGGGTTACGTACAGGCTGATGCCAGGTGAAGTCGCGCGGGAAGAGTCTCTACAGGCAATGCTGGTGCTTGGCTGGGTGAGCGATCAGGATGATGATTGTTCTGCCAGCATCGTACGCTGCCGTACTATTCTGCCACTTCTGTCAGATGCAGTTGGAGCGGTCATCGGCAGCATATTACTGGCCGAGCGAGTTCATAAATTGGAGGAAACAGCCGTGCGGGAGGCGTTAGAGGGCATGGAGGTATTGAAAGCTGAGCTGTTAGGCACGGTTAGCCATGAACTGCGCAGCCCGCTGGCTTCTATCAAAGGCTATGCCGCGACGCT
Organism: Ktedonobacteraceae bacterium; assembly: GCA_035534255.1. Taxonomy (GTDB): domain Bacteria; phylum Chloroflexota; class Ktedonobacteria; order Ktedonobacterales; family Ktedonobacteraceae; genus CF-113. Next base: position 63,637 of record DATLSI010000153.1, read on the forward strand.
TCTGCGTCACGAAAGACGCCTCGCGCGCGAGGAACGACATCAGTTTCTGCTAGCTATAAGCGAGGCCAGTGATCGCCTGGAAGTCATCATCGAACGCCTGCTGGAGATATCGCAGTTGGAGACGAGCCAGGTGACAATCGAACCCTCGCCGGTAGACGTGGCTTACCTGGCGGGCGAAGCTATCACCGCCATTGAAGAGCGTGTGACGGCAACCTCTCCCGGTCGCTACATTTTTAGCCTGATGATGGAAAATATCGATGGCAGCGTGACCCATACAGTCCCACTTATCATGGCTGATGCGCGCCGGCTGCGCGAAGTATTTGATAACTTGTTGGAAAATGCGATCAAATATTCGCCAGAGGGAGGACTGATCAAGATAATTATCCGCCCGGTAATGCAAGTGCAGTCAAACGAGCACATCCCGCGCAAAATGCTGGAGATTTGCGTCACTGATTCTGGCATGGGCATTCCTGACGAACATCTCAAGCGCATTTTTGACCGTTTCCACCGCGTGGATACCCGGCTGACGCGCGAAGTCAACGGCCTGGGCCTCGGCCTGGCGATTTGCAAGCGTATTGTTGATTTGCATGATGGTGTAATATGGGCTGAGAACAAGTCGCACGGACGTGGAAGCGCGTTTTATATGCGACTGCCCATGAGCGCCATACCCATAATTTGAAAAGCAAAAGACGTGTGTAGGGATGCGATTTTATTGCATCCCCTGGGAGAAGAGCAAATGCCCGCGAAGAAAACAACTATACTCGCCGCTGATGACGATCCACAGCTTTTGCGACTGATGACGCGCAATCTGCAGTTGGAGGGATATGATGTCCTATCGGCAAGCGATGGTCAGCAGGCGTTGGAGCAAATTGAGAGCAGCACGCCCGATCTTGTGTTACTCGATGTGATGATGCCGAAGATGGATGGCTTTTCTGTTTGCCACCGCGTGCGCGAGTTTTCCTCGATACCCATTATCATCGTCACCGCGCGCGGGCAGGACCAGGACAAAGTGCGCGGCCTCGATCTGGGCGCGGACGATTATCTGACCAAGCCGTTCAGCGTTGATGAACTGCTGGCGCGGGTGCGCGCCGTCCTGCGTCGCGCACAGTTCTCGACCAAAGAAAACGCCCAGGGCTTACAGGCTACTACCAGCACAGGCGACTTATCGATAGACTATGCCCAACATCTCGTGACGAAGGCAGGCAAAGAGATTCAACTTACCCCCACAGAGTACAGCATCATCGCTTACCTGGCACAGAATGCCGGGCGTGTCGTCACGCAGGATTTGCTCCTTGAGCACGTCTGGGGTTCAGAATATCTGGGCGAGAGCCATATGTTGCAGGTCAACATCAATCGTCTGCGCCGCAAACTCGAAAACGATCATACTCAACCACTCTATATCCTCACCAAAGTTGGCGTGGGCTATTCACTTGCCCTGCTGCCCCCGCTTTGATGATCTGTAAGGGAGGGAACTGTGAGTCCAGCGTGACTTCAACTTCACCAACTGTGATAGACCTGAGATTCCCCTGCTTTACCCTATGATAAAGGAGGCCAATATGTTTAAGCGAATCTTTGTCCCGCTGGATGGCTCCACGCGGGCTGAACAGTCTATCCCTGTAGCGGCTCGTCTCGCCCGGGCCTCTAAGGGGTCGGTAATGCTGGCGCAGGTAACTGATATTCCCATACTATACGAGAGTTATGGAGCATCTCTGTATACTGAGGAAGTGGTTGATGCACAGATCAAGGAAGTAGAAGACTACCTTAAAACGATGGTACAATCGCCTTTGCTGGAGGGCGTTAAGGTTGAAACCAGTACCCTTTTTGGCGCGACTGCGCAGACCCTTCTCTCTATGTCGGCTATGTTCAAAGCAGACCTGGTTGTCATGACCAGCCAGGGCAAGACTGGCATGAAACGCTGGGTACTGGGCAGTGTCGCGCAGAAAATCGCGCGTCACAGTCCCATTCCAGTGCTCGTCATACATGAAGCCGGCGCTGTGCCGGTTGGGCCGCGTCCCGATAGTAGCCCGCTGCGCGCACTTGTCACACTGGATGGTTCAGTTCTGGCAAAGGTCGCGCTGGAACCGGCGGCGCAGTTGTTAGCAGCCCTGTCCCCCGACACCCCAGGCGTGCTCCATCTGCTGCGCATCGTGAAGACACCACCGCTTAACGTGAAGGAAAACGATCCACAGTCCATCGCGCACATGCAGGATCAGGCGCTGCAAAAAGCGAAAATGTATATGCGCTCAATCGTAGAACATCTCCATGCAGGCCCCATTGGAAAGCTCAAGCTGGCGATCACCTGGTCGGTCGCGCTCAATGACGACGTGGCCGAGACCATTATGCGGGTCGCGGAAGGTGGTGAAGACGCTGAGGGCGCGGGTATGCCTGGGCGCTGTGACATCATCGCCATGGCAACACACGGTCGAACGGGTCTCCAGCACTGGGTACTTGGCAGCGTAACCGAACGTGTTCTGAGCGCCACGCGCCTACCCATGCTGATCGTGCGGCCAGAGGAGACCGCGTTTCAAACGGCTTCAGAAGAAAAAGTTGTCGCCCCACATGCTCTCTAAAGAAGAAACACGAAAGAGAGGCGGGCCCCCAAAATTGTGGGGGCGCC
>DATLSI010000154.1:0-7931 GCA_035534255.1 Ktedonobacteraceae bacterium
GCCGGCATTGTTTACCGCCAGTTCGAGACCGCCAAGGTAGCTCGCCGCTTCCTCAACCCGCTCTGCCGCACTGGCAGCATCACGCACATCCAGTTGACCGGCCCACACCCGCGCATCCACCCGCAGCGCCTGCGCCTCGCCTGCCACCTTGCGCGCCGACTCTAGATCGATGTCGGTAATGGCAAGATCGGCTCCTTCGCGCACCATTTCAAGAGCAATGGCACGCCCTATACCGGTACCTGCCCCCGTAATAAATCCACGTAAACCTGCTAACAACATGCGTATTCTCCTTAATAGCTTTCGGTTGTCAAAGTTCACCACGACTCAAGCCGACCAAGCTCCGGCAAATATGATTGCAATCGCGTATAGAGTTCACGATAGAGGGCAAAACCTTTGCGATAACGCGGGACAACCGCGCTTTGCGGAGAATAGGTCGGCCCCTGCGAGATGAAACGCGCGATATCGCTCCAGTCGGCGAACATGCCAGCGCCCATGGCTGCGACGTAGGCGGCTCCCAGCGCAGAGGCGGCTTCGCCGGCCACAACCTGTACCGGTAGGTCTACCACGTCGGCTGCAATCTGCATCCAGAGGGCGCTGCGACTGCCACCATCAGCTGCCATGATACGGCGCACGGGGCGACCAGCCTCGCGCAATAGCGCCAGGTGATGCGCGAAACCATAACATACCGCTTCTAGAACAGCGCGATAGAGGTGCGCGCGCGTATGATGCAGCATCACCCCCGCGAAAACGCCTCTTGCCGAGGGATCAAAAATCGGTGTCTTCTCTCCCAGAAAGTAAGGAAGTACAATAATGCCGCCCGCTCCCGGTTCGATAGCCCGCGCTTCATCATCCAGCATTCGCGGAGACGTTCCGGCGGCTAACTCGTTGGAAAACCACTTGACCAGCGAGCCACTGGAGGCCATGCAGCCGTTGATAAGCGTCAGGCCGGGAACATCGTGATAGTCAAAGTAGAAATGCGGGTCGGGATCAGGACGAGCATCACAGTACAAAATGTCACCTGCTCCACCAAATTTCAGCAAGATATCGCCGCTTTGCGTTAAACCGGAGGCTAGCGCAGCCGCCACGTGATCCGCGCTGCCAGCCACTACGGGCGTACCCGCTCGCAAACCCGTTGCCTCAGCTACTTCCTGGCTCACCCCGGCCACAATTTCGACAGGTTGATGCACCGGCGGCAAAAGGGCAACATCGATACCGGCATGTTGCAGGTAAGGCAGGTGCCAGCGGTGTTGCGTCACATCATAAAGACCACTTTCCGCCGCCCAGTTCTCTTCAAGCGAGTAGTGGCCCGTCAGCCGGTAAACGATGAAGTCATAGGAACCGCAGAGATGCGCGGCGCGCTCAAGCACTTCCGGCTCATGCCTCTGCAGCCAGCGCCACTTGGTATCGATGCTTTGCTGGTTGGGTACACAGCCAGTGATGCTGAAAAACTCGTCCAGATCAACCGCCGCTCGTAACTCATCGATCTCGGTGATAGCACGCGCATCATTTTGCTGGATACTTTGACGCAAGGGCTGACCGGACGCATCCAGAATAACCATAGCAGGCACCATGCCGGAGACGCCAATGGCCTCGATTGCCTCAGCCGGAATGACGGTGAGCAACTGGCGAATGGCCTCAAGGGTGGTTGACCACCAGCGTTCAGGGTCCTCTTCCGCCCAACCAGAATGGGAAGAGTGCAACTCGTGAGGCAGTTCGGCCTGCACCACGATACCCTGTACGCGCTCTAAAGCGATAGCTTTCAGAGCTGTCGTGCCAACATCGATACCAAGCACATAGCGCGATGTCATGCGTGAGCCTCACTTAACGCGCGCGCTGCACGAACTTCATCCATAAAACGACGCACGCGCTCAGCATCAACCGGGTTCCAGGTATAGCCGTCGCGTTTCAGTCCCGTACCAACGATGACACCATCAGAAACAGCCAGCGTCGCGCGCACCGTCTCAACCTTAACACCCGTATTGGCAAGCACAGGAGTAGTGGGTACAGCAAGCTTTGCCTCACGAATGTGATCAAGATTGGTTTCCGCGCCTGCCATGGCCCCCGAAATCAGAATGGCGTCGGCTAACGAAGAAACGACAACACTGTGAGCCAGCGCGCCAATCGGACGCGGCGTGAGGGGGCGCGCGAACTCAGGCTCGATATTAAAGAACAGGCGCACATTATCCGCGCCAATTTGACGGCGATAATCCAATGTAGCAGCTGCATCCGGCTGCCATAAGCCCATATCGCTGTCATAAACGCCTGTGAAGACCTCGCGCACAAAGCTGGCGCGCACCGCCAGGGCTACAGCCAGAGCAGCCATGGGGTCCCAGAGCATATCAACGCCATAGGGCAGACGGATATACGGGCGCAGTTCGCCGATCACCGCGGCCATGGCCGCCACGGGCGCGCGATCAATATGAAACGAGTATGGGCGGTCTCCCTCATTACAGAACATCAGGGCATCCACGCCACCATCCTGCAAAATATCCAGGTCGCGGCGCAGCGCATCCACCATAGCCGCCATGCCACCTTTGCTGTCATAGAGCGGTCGTCCGGGTAGAGGCAGAAGATGCATCATTGCAATCACCGGTTTAGAGCGCCCAAAGAGTGTTTCCATTAACGAACGATCTGATCGACCCTGATGATCATTTCCAATAACGTCGGACATATTTAATCTCCCTGATGAAGAGTCGCCTTACAATCTTTACTCTGGCGGGATTTCCAGGAAAGCCGCGCTGAGCTGGATGCCCTGTCGAGCGCGCACTACGCGTACAATGACGTAATATATCACTCCCACGATTGGAACTGCAAAGGCCTCGATCAGGGGTTTTACACCGATCTGGCCGAAGGCGGTGGTAGTGAACGCTACGTAGAGCACGAAAGCCCAGCTTAACAGCATTATCACACCGACAATTGTGATCACCGGGACGCCGGCAATACGCGCGCGTACCATCTTCGGGGCCGCTTCAAAGAGCGACCGGCGCGTATAAGGCATGACGATAGCCGCCAGCGCGACCATCATAAAGGCGACGGCCATGACCGCGATAACGTTGAGCAGCAGCGCGCCCAGGTTCTGGTAGATATTGAGGTAGTTCAGGAACTCAACCCAGATCGCCACGATGATGGTAGCGATGACCGGCGTGTGCAGGCGTTCATTGATGCTGGCAACTCCATCGGGAGCCAGGCGATCAAAAGACCAGGCAAACAGGTTGCGCGTGGCGATCAGGAAGCCGGTTGGCGTCCACCATAGCACTGAAAGCACGAAGCAGGCCGCTACAAAAACCTTTAGAAAACCCGGCAAGGACAGGAATTTTACCAGCGTGGGCAGGTACGGAGCGAAACTGAGAGACGAGGTATTGAAGCCCAGATAGGCAATCGAAGCAAAATTCGAGACGCCGTAGGTATTGTATACCAGCAATGAGGCCAGGACATACAGCACAGCGCTGATGGCCAGCGCGCCAATGATCGATACAGTCGCGGTGCGGCGCACATTCTTGATCTCACCGGCGAAGTAGCCTGTCCATTGGAAGCCGGTGAAGACCTGGAAAGCGTAGATCATAGCGAAAATGGTGCCGGCCCAGTCAAGAGCGCCGCCGGCTGTGAAACCAGCCTTACTCGCCGCGCTCGTCACTTGCTGGATGGTGGTGCCGCTCTGCGCGTTGAAGTTGGCAACGAAACCGCTGTGTCCAGTGACGGCCAGCCCAACCAACCAGACGATCATACCGATCCAGACTATCGCGAAACAATAGGCCATGTAGCGAGCGACACGCTTCGTTCCCAGCGTCATCAAGCTCGCGAAGAGAATAGTGAGTACGGTAGCAATCAGAAATTGTGTAAGCTGGTTAGGTGCCCATGTAAAACCTGCCACGTAGCCCAGACCGGGCATGAGCAGTGTCATCATGGTAGTAAAGTTGAAGGAGATCCAGGTGGTGAAAACGAAGGTGAGCGAGAGATTGGTAATGAAGCCAACACCTGGTCCCAGGATACGGCTCACCCAGACGTAATCTCCGCCGGAACGCGGCATGGCTACAGTAAAGTACAGGTAGACCATACCAAAGCAGAAAACCAGCGGGATGGACAGGAGAAATGAGACAAGCACATTGGCGTTAGGCCAGAAGGTAGGCGCGAACGAAAACACCTGTGTGATACCAACAGGAATAAGCACAGCCGAAAAAACCAGGTTGAACGCATCGAATGGGGAAAGTTCGCGCACCAGGCCCGTGGCATTGCGCACAAAGACCGTGGTAGAGCCTTCCGGGTTTGAACCACTGACAGTAGACATCAGACCCTCCTATGCATGAAACGTAACTCACTATTATTCCAGGCGATGTGTAGGGACGCGATTGATCGCGTCCACATTCGACGAGCGGACTCGATCAATCGCATCCACATTCGACGAGCGGACGCGATCAATCGCGTCCCTACAGTTTTACGAACGCTTTATTCTGGCGGCAATTCGCTGTAGATCAAGTCCAGGTTGACCCCCTGCCTGGCTCTCACGGCACGCGCTACAAAGAAGATTATCAGGCCAATCACAATCAACGCACCCATGAAGATGAAGCCGGGCAGTGGCCCTAACTGCGGAGTGTTAATGCCAAGCGCCTGATAGGAGAGTACCAGGTATGCCAGGCCCAGAATCACTATTATCGAAAGAACCGCGACGATTGGCAGGAGGAGCACGCCGCCAATTTTTACGTTCGCCGGCGAGTTATTGAAAAGGTCTGGTCGGCGGTAAGGGAAGGCGATTGCTGCCACGCTCACGCAGAGGATAGTGACGACTCCAGCCAGTACGCCCATCGAGAGCAACGTGGCAAACGAACTGGAGAGCACCGACCACGCCAGGATGGCAGCCACAATGATAGAGGCCAGGATGATGGCCGGGACTGGCGCGTGAGTGCGCTCGCTCACTTCAGAGAGCTTGCTGGGGAGAATGCGGTCAAAAGACCAGGCGAATATGGTACGCACGGGCATAAAGGTATTTGGGAACATGGCTGGCAGGTTCCAGAAGATGAAACTCACGGCGATGAGCAGGGCAAAGACCGAGTTGTTGGCAGCGATACTTGCCATCAGGTTGTAGTAAGGCGCTACCGGCAGCAGATAGCCGGATGTGCCAGCCAGGGCGTTGATGCTGGCGATAAATTGCTCACCCGCGCTGTGATACAGCAAAAGCACGCCAATAATCATGAAGAGTGTATCCCAGACCAGCGCGCCGATCATCACCGAAAGCTGGCGGCGCAGTTTGCCAGCCGATTTAAGCTCTCCCGCGATGTAGACAGACCACCAGTTCCACATCATGAAGGTCATAATGATGGCAACAACCGGCAGCGTCGAGGAGAATTGGTGACCACCCGTAAAGGTAAAGCCAATCCTGGCAGCGGCGGTCTGGATACCCTGAAATGCATTGGCGCTGTGTGTAAAAGGCCGCGCGAAGGTGTTGAAATTAGCAGTGAAGTTGGAATTCGAGCTAATCAGCAGCGCGATAAAGGCCAGGAATGTACCCAGGCTGGCGATAATCCAGCAGATGTTTTGTACGCGAAACGCAGCTTTCGTCCCGGATGACATGGCAACCGCCAGGATGATAATCAAGGCCAGTCCCAGGCCAAATGTCCACCACTGGCCAGTTGCGTCGCCGCCGCCGACCGCGTTGCCAGCATTGATGAGTCCACTGTTGTTCGTCACCGCGCCGAGCACGGCCAGCGCGGGGCCGAGCGCCAGTACCGCGAAAGAACGTGCCCAGAATGCCGCGCCGATCAGGGCCGAGATGGCGGCGGAGAAATTGCTGAATACCGCCACCGCGGGATGCAGGATGCGGCTGATCCATACGTAATCGCCGCCTGTGCGGGGCATGGCCGATGCCATCATCGACATCATGATGCACACCGGGATGTTCACCGCGAAAGCGATCAGCAGCGCTACCACAATGTCCGCGCCGGGGAAGGAACCCAGGGCGTAGAAGATGCCGAAGGCCAGGGTAGCGCCAACAGGGGCCGAGAATACCGCGTTGAAAATAATGGCATCCAACACAGATGCCTCGCGAACAAGGCCCGATGATTGCCGCACATAGAGGGATGAGGATGAAGTTGAAGAAGACTCAGATTGCATGTCCAACTCCTTCGCCTGTCGCCAGGCAAAATACAGTATAATGGATGAACCACGAGGAGAGATAAATCTTGACATACAACGATTTATTAGCTAGAGTATACAACAAAGAACATACTCTGTCAATAAATTTGTGTGATAGTTTGTTGCATTTTGTCGCGGCAGTTTTGTAGAGGAGAGTATCTTTATGCTGGCAAGCGAACGGAGAAGGCTCATTCTGGAGCGCGTGGCCGAGCTTCAAGCGATCGAGGCGCAAGCGCTGGCTGATGAGTTGGACGTCTCGGTCATGACGATCCGGCGCGATATCAAACGCCTGGAACAGGATGGTTTTTTACGCCAGACCTATGGCGGAGCGACGGTTCATATCACGAAAAGCGTGGAGCTGGGGTTTAACAGCCGGGCCTTGCAGTACGCGGCTCAAAAGCGTTTAATCGGCGCGTCTGCCGCGCAGATGATTAAGCCGGGACAAACGCTATTTCTGGGAGAAGGCACGACGACTTCCCAATTCGCGCAATTTTTACCTCCCCATCCACACTTACAGGTGATTACCGCCTCGCTCTCTCATGCCAGTCTGCTTGGTTCGCGCGGCATTCGCGTCATTGTACTGGGCGGCAAGCTGCATGGCGATGAGTTGACGATGACCGGCCCCATTGCTGAAACCACCCTTGCTCGTTTTTACGCGGATGTTTGCATACTTGGCGCGGCGGGTGTTGATCCGCAGGTGGGTGTGACTGAGTTGGATTATGAAATCGCGTCGCTGCATCGCTTGATGATGGAACGGTCGCGCCGCGTCATCGTGCTGGCCGATCACAGCAAGCTGGGATTTCGCTCGCCAGCAGTTGTCGCTCCCGCGTCGATGGTAACAACGCTGGTGACAGACGAGGCCGCCTCAGCAGAGATACTCGACCAACTACGGGCCTGTGGCATGCAGGTAACAATCGCCGGGAAGCATCGGACCGAGCGCGAAGAACAATCCGGCATCCAACCAGAAACGGTGAAATGATGGCAACTACGATCTATTACGCCAGCGATGTGCATGGCTCCAACCGCTGCTTCCGCAAGTTTTTGAACGCGGCGAAGTTCTACAAAGCACAGGTACTGGTAATGGGCGGCGATATACTGGGGAAGGCCATTGTCTTTCTCGAGGAGACGCGCCCAGGCGTCTATAGCACGAAGGAACGCGGCCAGCGTCTTGAGCTAACTTCAGCTTCAGAAATCCAGGAGTTCGAGAAGGTGGCAGCCGACAAAGGGCTATACGTCTATCGTTGTCGCGAGGGGGAACAGGATGCGCTCTACGCCTCTGGTGAAGTCGAGTCACTCTTCGAAAGCTTAATGAAGGCTCGCCTTGAAGAGTGGATCGCGCTGGCGGATGAACGTTTAGCAGGTACGGGAGTGCGTTGTTACATGATGGGCGGCAACGATGATCCGCCTGAGGTTCTGGAAGCGTTAGAAAGCGGTCACATTGTGTGCAATCCCGAAGGCGCGCCCGTCCAGCTTGATGAGAGCAGCGAAATGATCAGCCTGGGCTGGTCGAATCCCACTCCCTGGAATACCCCGCGCGAATGCAGTGAGGACGAACTGGCGCGGCGTATCGACGCGCTGATGATGCAGGTGAAACGCCCCGACACGCTTGTCATGAACCTGCACGTTCCGCCATTTGGGAGCGGATTGGATGACGCGCCAGAACTGAACTCCGATTTGAAGGTACAAAGCAGCCTGGGTCAGACGCGCTTCAAGCCCGTCGGTTCCACCGCCGTGCGAGCGGCCATCGAACGTTATCAGCCTTTATTGGGCCTGCATGGACATATTCACGAAGCGCACGCCTCGTG
>DATLSI010000155.1:0-8164 GCA_035534255.1 Ktedonobacteraceae bacterium
AGGCGCACGCGCATGATTTTATCATGGCGTTACCGGACGGCTATGACACTGATATCGGTCAACGCGGCGTAAGACTCTCAGGCGGGCAAAAGCAACGGTTGAGTATCGCGCGCGTTTTCCTCAAAAATCCCCCTGTGATCATTTTTGATGAAGCGACGAGCGCGCTGGATAATGAAAGTGAAAAGATGGTGCAGGATTCATTGGAAAAGTTAGCCGACAACCGCACAACGCTTGTCATCGCCCATCGTTTGTCAACCATCCGCAATGCTCAAAGAATAGTGGTGTTATCTGACACCGGGATTGGTGAACAGGGCACGCATGCGGAGTTACTCGCATTGAATGGCGTCTATGCGAACTTGTACAACATGCAATCAAAAATATGAGGCCGGATTCATGGGGATGGTCGGGCAAGCCATCTGTAAATGCAAACGTTATCCGGCTCTTACGCTTACGCACTTACGCACTTACGCACCCTTGCTGCTCACCCATGTGGTATACTAGAGAGTCGAACAATCTTTCCACTTTTTCTGTTAAACTTAGGGCAAATGAACGAATGATTGAGATGCGAAAAGGAGCCTGACGTATGAGCGCGGATACAGCTCTGGTAGTAATCGATGCCCAGATAGGTGTAGTGGGAGAAGCCTATCACCACGACGAGGTGCTCTCTAACATCAATCTGTTGCTGGATCGTGCCCGCACCAGCGGGACCCCTGTTCTTTATGTGCAGCACAATGAACGAGGCGGGATGGAGCCAGGGATGCCATTGTGGCAGATTCACCCGGCAGTTACGCCGCGCGATGGTGAGCCCGTCATCCAGAAAGAATCCCCCGATTCCTTTCATGAGACGCGTTTGCAGGCGGAGTTGGAGGCGCGCGGCATCAAACGCCTGGTCATCACCGGGGGCCAAACGCAGTATTGTGTCGATACAACAGTCCGCAGGGCTGTTGCTCAGGGCTACGACGTGCTGCTGGCCAGCGATGCTCACACCACCGAGGATAGCGATACCTTGTCGGCGGAAAAAATTATCGCGTTCTATAATGAGACCCTGAATGGCTTCTGGGCAGGTGAGCGCCATGTGCGGGTGCAGCCAGCCAGCGAGATTCATTTTGCTGAGTAGCAGTTCTGAAACAGAGGACATGGAGGCGCACTGGAGAAGAGTAACTAACTCCGCTCGCTTCTTGCATCTCGCCCCCGACTCCTGTATACTACACGCGTACAAACAAATACAATCCTCCAGCGGTGATGAAGAGGAGTAGCTTGCCAGGGATAGCAGCGAGCCGGCGGGTGGTGCAAGGTCGGTAGTCTAACGCAGGCGAAGGGCGCTTCGGAGCTGGATTGAATGAGTGGCTTCATCCTCGCGAGGGTGAAGAAGCAGGGTGGAACCGCGCATCATGCCGCACAACGCTGTAGCCCCGGGCCAGCATACAGGCATGGATTCGTCCCTGGACGTTGTTGTTGAAACGTCCGGGGAATTTTTTTGAGGAGGAATCCACTCATGACTCAGACAGAGGAGCAGACCCTGTCCACCGGGGACACACCGCACGTCCCCATCGAAAAAATCGTCTCATTGTGCAAGAGGCGCGGCTTCGTCTATCCCAACTCCGAAATTTACGGCGGGGTCTCCGGCATTTATGACTTCGGGCCGCTCGGTGTCGAACTGCGCAACAACATCCGCCGCTTCTGGTGGTGGTCGATGGTGCAGACCAACGATAACGTCGTCGGCATCGAGGGCAGCATCATCACCCACCCGCGCGTGTGGGAAGCCAGCGGCCATGTCGAAAACTTCGTTGACCGCCTGGTGGACTGCAAAAACTGCAAACGACGTTTCCGCGTCGATCACCTGCCCGAAGAGAACATCCAGCAGAACAAATGCCCCGTCTGCGGCGGCGAACTGACCGAGCCGCGCAAGTTCAACCTGATGATGGAAACCTACATCGGCGTGGTCGAGGGCGAGCGCATGAAGACCTACCTGCGCGGTGAAGCTTGCCAGAACATCTACCTGGACTATGACAACGTGCTCAAATCTTCGCGCGTGCAGATACCTTTCGGCATCTGCCAGATCGGTAAAGCCTTCCGCAACGAAGTCACGCCGGGCAACTTCCTCTTCCGCCAACGCGAGTTCGAGCAGTGGGACCTGCAATTCTTCGTGCATCCGAGCGAGATGGAGAAGTGGTACGAGTACTGGAAAGAGCGGCGTTTCGAGTGGTACAAGAGCATCATCAACCACAAAGATCGCCTGCGCTTCCGCCCGCACGGGCCGGACGAACTGGCGCACTACGCGAAGAAAGCCTTCGATGTCGAATACCAGACCATCCTCGGCTGGCAGGAATGGGAAGGTATCCACTGGCGGCAGGACTGGGACCTCTCGCGCCACAGCGAGTATAGCGGCCAGGACTTGAGCTATACCGATCCCGAAACCAGAGAACGCTACATCCCCTGGATCGTTGAAACATCGGGCGGCGTGGATCGCACCTTCCTCAACCTGCTGCTGGACGCCTACGAAGAGGAGCCACCAACAGGCAAGGACAAAGAGGGGCGTACCGTGCTGCACCTCAATCCCATGCTCGCGCCGGTCAAAGTGGCCGTGCTGCCGCTGCAAAAGAACAAAGAGGAGCTGGTCACAACGGCGAAGGAACTGCATCACAAGCTGCGCCGCGTGATGGTCTCACAGTATGACGAGGTGAGCAACATTGGCCGCCGCTATCGTCGCCAGGACGAAATCGGCACGCCCTTCTGCGTCACCATCGACTTCACCACGCTGGAAGACCAGACCGTCACCGTGCGCGAGCGCGACAGCATGGCGCAGATTCGCCTGCCCATGAACGAAGTCCCCGCCTACCTGCTCGAGCGCGTCAGGTGGGACTACAGCGTTTGAGTTGGTAATTTGTAGGGACGCGATTGATCGCGTCCGTGCTGGGAAGCTGATCCAGGCGAGCGGACGCGATTTATCGCGTCCCTACAAATTACCTGGTATTCCCCCCTTTGAAATCGATAAGACAGGTCAAGAAAGGAGAGGCGGTTATGCTACCCCGCTCATATGTGGAGGGTACGCAACCGCAACGGAATGAGTCTCCCGGTCAGACGCTACCTGGCGTTGCTTGTGACCTATCTCAAGCCGCAATGGGGCAGAACGTTCTTGATGGGAGCGCTGCTGCTCGTTAATGTGGGGCTGCAATTGCTTGGCCCGCAAATCGTCCGTATATTCATCGACACCATTATTGCCAGAGGTGCATCAACCACCCTGGCGTTTTACGCTCTGTTACTTGTGCTTGTTACGCTGGTAGACGAGGGCGTATCGGTAGCTACCACCTATCTCAGCGAAAGTGTCGCCTGGACTGCCACCAACCAGATGCGTACCGACCTCCTCGCGCATTGTCTCTCGCTGGACATGGGCTTTCATAAGGCGCGCACAGCAGGCGAAATGATCGAGCGCGTTGATGGCGACGTGGACGCGCTCTCCAACTTCTTCTCGCAGTTTGTTATCTTTTTGCTCAGCAATGTTATATTGATGGTTGGTGTACTCATCGCTGTCTATATCGCCGACTGGCGCGCCGGGCTGGTATTGACGATCTTCTCACTGGCGACTCTGCTGATTCTATTGCGCCTGCGTCGCTATGCCAATCCGCTCTGGGTCAGCTATCGGCAAATGATGGCAATCTTTTTCGGCTTTTTAGGCGAACACCTGGCGGCGACCGAAGATATGCGCGGCAATGGCGCAACGGGCTATATCATGCAGCGCTTTTATCAACTGCTGCGGCCATTGCTGCGCAGCAACCGCCGCGCGCGCATAGCAACCTCGTATTCGAGCGCGAGCACCCTCACGATTTTTGTGCTCGGCTCCGCGCTGATGATGGGACTGGGCGCTTACCTGTGGAGCGTTGGAGCAATCACCCTGGGAACCGTCTACCTCTTCTGGTCGTATACAGACCTACTTGCGCAGCCCATCCAGCAGATTCGCAACCAGTTGCAGGATTTGCAGCAGGCAGAAGCCTGTATCCAGCGCATCGAGCAACTATTCAGCACAACATCCGCCATTCAGGAGAGCGAACAGGGCATCGAATCGCCGCAAGGCCCACTGGCCGTAGCCTTTCGCGGTGTGACCTTTGGTTATAACGTTGGCGAACCGGTGCTGCATGAAATCACCTTTGACATCGCGCCGGGCAAGGTGCTGGGCGTATTGGGCAGGACGGGCAGCGGCAAAACCACGCTGGCGCGCCTGCTCTTTCGCCTCTATGACGCGCAGGAGGGTGAAGTGCATCTTGGTGGGTCTCCAGTCAGAGCTTTCGCTCTGCACGGCCTGCGCCAGTGCGTCGGCATGGTTACGCAAGACGTGCAGCTTTTCAATGCGCCCGTGCGCGACAACATGACCTTTTTCAATCGCGCCATCGACGACGCGCAACTCCTGCATGTGCTCGATATGGTCGGTTTAGGCGCGTGGTATGCTGCTATGCCGTATGGGCTGGATAGCATGTTGGGCGCGGACGGCCAGGGCTTATCCGCCGGCGAGGGACAATTGCTGGCCTTCGCGCGCGTCTTCCTCAAAGACCCCGGACTGGTCATCTTCGATGAAGCCTCGTCGCGCCTCGATCCCGCCACCGAACGCCTCATCGAGCAGGCCGTGAGCAGCACCCTCGCCAATCGCACAGGCATCATCATTGCGCACCGCCTGGCAACTATCCAGCGTGCCGACGACATCCTGATCCTTGAAGATGGGCGCATACGCGAATATGGCCCGAGCGAAGTTCTGGCAGCCGATCCCGATTCACATTTCTCTCGACTGCTCGCGGTGGGTTTAGAGGAGGTACGCGCGTGAAAACGTGGCAATCGCTCTGGCGCATCATGCGCTATCATCCCCTGCTGTACATCCTGGAAGGTTTGCTTGTCACCCTGTTTTTATTCTCACGCGTAGCTTTCGGCGTCATCGTGCAGGATTTCTTTAATCTGCTGCCCGTACAGCCGCGCTTGAGCTTCACGATATGGGCGCTGCTGGTCATACTGGTTATTATAGCCGTCTTGCGCACCGGGGTCATTCTCGGCGAAACCTTGACCGAGACGTATAGTAACTTCATGCACAAGACACTGCTCCAGCGCAATATATTGGACTACATCTTGCAACGTCCAGGAGCGCAGTCGCTTGCTTGTTCGCCTGGCGAAGTGCTCAATATCCTGCGTGATGATGCCCTGAACGTCGAAAATTTGTTGCAAGAATTGCTCTGGGTGATTGGCTTCGCCCTGTTCTCTATCGTTGCCTTCTTACAATTGTTGGTGATCGATGCTCGCTTGACGCTGCTAGTCTTTGTGCCGCTCGCCCTGGTAGTTGCTATCACTCAGAGTTTGAGCGCGCGCATCCAGAAGTATCGCGTCGCCAGCCGCCAGGCGACGGGCCGCGTCACCGGAGCCATCGGCGAAATCTTCAGCGCGGCGCAAGCCATCCAGGTAGCAGGTGCGGAGACACACGTCGTCGATTATTTTCACATCCTGAACGATCAGAGGCGCGTCGGCATGGTTCGCGATCGCACGCTCACCGAAACCCTCAATTCGACCTTTGGTTCAGCCGTTGGCTTCGGCAAAGGGGCTATCCTGTTTATCGTCGCCTACACCGCCTACTCAGCGCGCCTGGGTATTGGCGACATTGTACTTTTCCTCTATTACCTGGGCTTCGTGACTAGCTTCACCCAGGCTTTCGGCACGCTCATCGCCCAGTACAAGCAGACGGGAGTATCATTAGAGCGCATGGAGGGACTTTTGCGGGGCGCGCCAGCCGGAGCACTCGTGAAGCACAACCCTTTATACCTCAAGGGCAACACGACAACCGTCTCGAACCCCATCATCACAGAACAAGATAGTCTGCAAACGCTCATCGCTTCCAACCTGACCTATCGCTATCCAGAAAGCGGGCGTGGCATCCAGCAGGTCGGCTTCACACTGCAAAAAGGCACGCTCACCGTGATTACCGGGCGCGTAGCATCCGGTAAAACCACGCTGCTGCGCGTGCTACTAGGGCTATTACCCGGAGACGAGGGCGACATTCGCTGGAACGGCGAGCAGGTATCCGACCCGGCCAGCTTCTTTGTGCCGCCGCACAGTGCTTACACTCCACAAGTCCCGCACCTTTTCAGCGACACGCTTAAAGAAAATATCCTGTTAGGATTGCCAGAAGATGATACTGCTCTACAAACGGCAATCGAAACAGCCATGCTGGAACGCGACGTGGCTGGCTTCGAGGGAGGCTTACAATCCATCGTTGGTACCAGGGGGCTGAAGCTCTCCGGGGGACAGGCGCAACGCACCGCCGCTGCGCGCATGCTGGTGCGCCCGGCAGCATTGCTCGTCTTCGACGACCTCTCCAGCGCGCTGGATGTCGAAACCGAACGCTTGCTATGGGAACGCCTCTTCTCTGGTGGCAAACGTACCTGCCTCGTCGTCTCGCACCGGCGCGGTGTCTTACAAAGAGCCGATTATGTGATAGTCTTAAAAGACGGGCAAATTGAAGCGCAGGGAACATTGGATACGCTGTTGGAGACAAGCGAAGAGATGCAGAAATTGTGGCAAACTGCGGAAAGAGAATGAGAATCACTCAGCCGGTGACGGCGAAGGTGTTTCCGCTTTCTGGGTAGCCGGTTTTGCTTCTGCTGCTATCTCTGGAGTTGTCTGGGCGGCGGCCTGAGCTTTTTGTGCCTCCTGCTTGCGCACTTGCTCCTGTTCAGGGGTTAGAAGCATCTGCACGGCCTGCTGGGGACTCATGGGAATACGCGAAATATTGTCACGCACCTGGTTGAGTTCTTCCATCGGCAGTTCAGCCAGGAGTTTGTCTTTTGCTACTTTCGCCTGACTGACCGACTTGCCCGCGTTGCGTGCCATCGATTGTACCGCCTTCGGCCCGAAAATCAACAGGCCGATCACGAGAATTACTGCCCAGTCTAATGGATGAAAGCCCATACGTCCTCCTTCATCGAGAATATCTATCGCTAACCTTTACACTCTGAAATCTTCTTCCCTATCATATCATACGTTGGGAAGTACGTGTGAGACTATAAACAAACTCCCAAAAGCCCCAAAAAAAACGAAAATGGGCGTTTCTCTTAACAGAGAGTATGCAGGAAAGCGTGCGGAGGCAGGATGGCTCAATGTCTCATGACAGTCAGGTCATCAGCTCCATTGAGCCATCCTTGCTGACGACGGCGAATGGCATCATGGACCCAGGACTTCCCCCACACACCCCTTATCTGGGTACACCGGTCGTGTTTCCCCCAGGACAACGACCGGTCTCTTTTTGTTTTGGGGGTCTGTTTTTCGCATTCTCGAACTGATGGGCGCTATCGCCACGGATACAAATGCATGAGCTTCATTCTCTCCAGAAACGCCTGACGCTCTCGGCAAGCAGGCGGCCCTGTTCGCGGCCAGCTTCTGCAGAAATGGCACGCCGACTGGAGTCGAGCGGGTTCGGTCCCCTGGCCTCTGCTGACGCTTCGTTGGGCGTAATCACCAGGACCTGGGAATCAGCCTGTTCGAGTTCGACCAGTTCGCTTTCGAAGGCCACGAAAGGTGTCGAGTGCTGCGCATCCAATGCCGAGGCTTCGAGCTCGGCCTGCCGCTGGCACTCGCAATCATCGGAGGGGAGCCTGCACGCTTCGCGCCAATGATCAAGCTCTACCGCGAGGCGGGGCGGCGCGGTGGACACGACGCGGCAACGTTACCCGTGGGCATCAACTCGCATGGCTATATCGCGGATACGTCGCAAGAGGCGAGAGACGAGCACGCCCCTTTCTATATCTCGATGATGAACAGGCTGGGACCGGAGCGTGGCTGGCCCAAAATTGGTTGGCGGGACTACGACGCGTCAAGCTCACCACGAGGCGCACTGGTGGTTGGGAGTCCCGAGGAAGTCATAGAGAAGATCCTTTTTCAGCACGAGATCTTCGGGCACCAGCGCTTCCTGATGCAGTCGAGCGTTGGCGCAATGCCTCACCGCAAGATACTGCATGCTATCGAGTTGTTCGGTACCAGGGTTGCCCCGGTCGTGAGGCGCGAGACTGCGCAAGCACCTGCCCCAACCGAGCCGGTGGTGGATACTAGCCCATGAGCCAGGCGAGGGACCGCGCCATCCCACCGGAGGCTAGCTCACAGGAAGACGATTGGATGTGCTACCTCGTCCGTGGGTGGC
>DATLSI010000156.1:0-2177 GCA_035534255.1 Ktedonobacteraceae bacterium
CCAGGACTGGAGGGGCAGTTCCTCGAATATCTCTGCTGGATACGCGACTGGGGTGAAGCCGAGCAGCGCCCGCACCTGGAACGCCTTTTTCAAGAGACAGGAGTGGCGCCGTTGCTCAACGATTGGGCCGCTTTACTGAACAGCATCATCGGCGATTTTGCGGCTGCCGTCTTCGAATGGCGCTCGGAATTCGATGCGCTGTTCAGAGCATGGCAGCAGACAGACGAGACGAATACCAAAAATCCGCGCGCGCAGGCCAATGCTCTGCGCTATCAAATGTCGGCATTGTACGAAACAACGGTCATCGAGGCGCTGGCCGACCAGCAATTTATGCCGCACTATGGTTTTCCTATCGGAACGCAGCGGCTGCGCGTCATCATTCCCGATGCAAAGCGTGAGGGGCGATTCCGCGAAGAAGACCAGTATCGACTCGAACGCAGTGGACTCGTCGCAATTGGCGAATATGTTCCCGGTTCACAACTGCTTGTCGGCGGCAAACTGGTCACATCGCACGGTTTGCTCAAGCATTGGACGGGGGCCGACATCAATAATTATCTCGGCCTGCGCGGCCAGTATACAACCTGCGTGAATAAGCATTTCTACTACAGAATTGCGGCAGATTCGTTGGGAACCTGCCCGATCTGTGGCGGTGATCCGGAGAAAAGTTCTACCAACTTTCTCTTGCCGATGCATGGTTTTAGCAGCGCAGCCTGGGATCCTCCGAAAGCCAGTACGAATGTCGATCGCGTCGGACACACCGAACAGGCGACGATCACCTTCATTCAGCGTGAAGGAGCTGATATCCAGGAGCAGGAGCATTTCGGTGGCATCCCCGGTTTACGCGCATTGTACCGGGAAGATGGAGAGCTGCTTGTCTACAATGCCGGCGATTATCAGAAAGGCTTCGCCATTTGCTTAAAGTGCGGCTATGCCGATAGTGAAAAGTACCTGGGGGACGGCAGGATGAAACTTCCTGCCAGCTTTGAACGCCACGCGCCGCTTACCTCGACACGAGAAGATATGTTTTGTTGGGGAAAACAGGAAGCGCCAGCAGTCTTTCGCAACCATGCACTGGCCGCCAAACAGACCACAGATGTTTTGCTGCTCGATTTCTCAGCCTGTCTCGCTCATCTCGCAGACAACGATCAACTCCTCTGGACGCTTGCCCAGGCGCTGGAAATTAGCGGCGCGAAGCTGCTGGAACTGGACAGCCGCGAGTTAGGCAATCTGGTCATTCCTGCTGGTGTACAGGGGCGTGGTCTGGGAGCGGTGTTGTATGACAATGTGTCGGGCGGTGCAGGCCATGTCCGGGAACTGCTCGCGCTGGGAAGGCAATGGCTCGAAGAGGCTCGTGAGGTAATGTTTGTCAGTGAGCAGCACAATCAAACCTGCGAAACGGCCTGCCTGGATTGTCTCCTGACCTTCGATGCCCAGGCACCAATGCAGAAGGGTTTGCTCCAAAGAATGCTTGCCATCCAGGTACTTGACTCTCTCCTGCAAGGAGATGAACTGCCCATAATACAACACGCTCCAACAGGATTATCACGGCCTCCGGTGTTTTTACCGGATGTACAGCCCGCGGAAGTGGAATCACCATCCCTGATATCTCTTACGAAAACGACCGAAGAGAGACTACAACGCGCCCAGCAGCGCATGACAAAACGAAATAACAAAAGCCAGCCATGAGTCTCTGAACGGGACAGGAATGTCGATGAAATTGTCGCCATGTATAAGCGCGGCATATATCAGGTAACATCGCTGCTCGACCCAGATATGAGTCGGGCGCGCTTTTTTCTCGACAACCGCTGCTAAACGATGCTACCGAATTTGATAGCACAAGCTCGCTCTGGCAGGACGTGAGTTGATCCGTCAGGAGCATGAGAAGGTGAAATGGGTTTGTTCCTCCAGGCTAATGACGTCGTTTGGGTGAGAGATATGATAGAAGGGATGCCGTGGAGCATATGACAACCATCATGAAGGAGGCGCATGATACTGATCAAGGGTATTGCCGACCACCTGGATATCGACCCTGCCCCAGTGTTCTATTTGTCGTCATTTTGACTCGTTTGCGGCGAGAACACCTTCGCTGATAGCAGCGACTGTCGTCATACAGACGACAAATGCCTACCGGAAAAGAGCTACTTTCTCTTTTTGACGACAAGGATCAAGAGCACAGT
>DATLSI010000157.1:0-7826 GCA_035534255.1 Ktedonobacteraceae bacterium
TAACTTGCCGGTGGCTTTGTGCCACCGGCAAAGGAGAGATATATGAAAGTATCTGATGTAGCTACTCCTGACACGCAACAAAAACTGTCAGGCAAGCCAGCTTTAAGGCCTCTCGATATTGTAAGTAAGGGATGGTCGTGGCTATTTCTGATCATATTGATTATCTTCTTTTCGATAACTGGACAAGGCTTTCTGAACCTCTTTAACTTCCAAACTATCGGGGCGGATATGTCTCTAGTGCTGATAATGGCACTGGGCGAGACCTTCGTCATACTCTCAGGCGGTATCGATCTCTCTGTCGGCTTCGTGATGGGCTTAGCATCGGTTGCCGCGGCCCTGGTCATGAGCAATTTGGGGAACAGCGCGCCACTCTTTGTCGTGGTGTTGGCCGGCCTGGGCGCGGGCCTGGCTGTCGGCCTCATTCCCGGCCTGGTGAACGGCCTGATCATTGCCCGGCTGCGCGTGCCACCTTTCATTGTCACACTTGGTATGTATGGTATCGCGCGTGGCGCTGGCTTTATTCTCTCTGGTGGGCAGCCCGTCAGCATACAAACTAATGGTATCGGTCAGATCGGCAACGGGTACTTGCTGTATATCCTGCCCAATGGGCGTTTTAGCTTCTTTCAATTACCCACAAATCTCGACGGAGTACGTCCCAGCCAGATTATTCAATTGCTTCCTTTTCCCTTGATTTTCATGGTCGTTGTAATACTTATCTGTGCCTGGTTACTCTCGCAGACGCGCTTTGGCAGACATACTTACGCGGTGGGTGGGAGTGAAGAGGCTTCGCGGCGCGCGGGTATCCCCGTGGCTCGCCACACTATTATGATCTACGTGCTATCGGCGCTGCTGGCTTCCCTGGCGGGCGTACTCTACACGTTGCGTTTCAGCAACGGGGCCGCAGACGTAGGTGATCCACTCCTGCTCACCTCCATCGCGGCGGTGATTATCGGCGGTGCCTCGCTCTTTGGAGGTGAGGGTACCATCCTCGGCACGGTGATCGGCGCGCTCATTATCTCGATCATCCAGAATGGCCTGATCTTCCTGAGCATTAATCCGTTCTGGCAGTTCATTGCCGTGGGTACAGTGATTATCCTGGCTGTTCTTGTCGATCAGGCGAAGAAGAAGCTGGTGTAGCGAAGATAATGCGAACAGGAGAAACACATCATGGCCGATGTACAACCTATCTTACAAGTCAAAGATCTCTATAAACGCTTCGGAGGCCTGGTTGCGGTAGATCACGTCAGCCTGGAAATTCACCCCGGCGAAGTAGTAGGACTGCTCGGTGACAACGGCGCGGGAAAGTCAACGCTCATCAAAATGATCTCCGGGGCCTATAAACCCGACGGAGGCCAAATTCTTCTGAATGGTGAAGTGGTATCGTTCGCTACTCCCTTAGAGGCGCGTCGGCGCGGGATAGAAACCATCTACCAGGACCTGGCGCTGTGCGAAAACCTCGACGCCGGCGCAAACATCTTCCTGGGTCGTGAGAAAATGCGCCATCAACTGGGCTTTTTACGAGTGATCGATCGCCCCTATATGCTGCGCGAGGCAGGCCAGGTCCTCGATCAACTGGATATCCGCATTCCAGAGTTGCGCAGTCCTATTCGCCAACTCTCCGGCGGTCAGCGCCAGGCCGTCTCTATCGCCCGCGCTGTGTACTGGAAAGCCCATTTAATGATCATGGACGAGCCAACCGCCGCGCTCGGTGTACCAGAACAACTCAAAGTGCTGGAACTGATCCGCACGCTGCGTGAACAGGGCGTTCCTGTCATCCTGATCAGCCACAACATGCAGGATGTCTTTGCCGTGGCTGACCGCGTGATCGTGATGCGCCGGGGCAGCAAAGCCGGTGAGGTTCGGATCAGCGACACCAACGAGAATGAAGTGGTGGGTTTGATGGTGGGCGCTGACTACAAACAGGTCATCCAACAGATTCATGACGCGCCTGAAGAGGTACACATTACAACACACGACGAGAACGATAAGGAATTCGAATAGCGCGGACAGCAACTTTAGGAGGTATCAGCTATGTTGACTCAAAGTCAGGTCAGGCAGATGCAAGAGCAAGCGACACAGATGTTGGCTCAGGCCGGGATCGTGTTGACAGTGCAGGAAAAGACGCAGATCGAGGTGGTCGATTTTAACCTGAGCGAATTGGAGCGCACGGGTCTGCAACTTGTCATTTATATCAACAACGATCGTTACTGCGCGAAAGAGCTTGTCATGGTACCCCGGCAGACGTGCGCGCAGCATCGTCACCCGCCGCTCAGCGAGACCAATCCTGGCAAGCAGGAGACATTTCGCTGCCGCTGGGGTACGGTCTGGCTCTACGTAGAAGGCGAAGCGGGGCAGGTCATCCAGGCGCGCGTGCCGCAGGGCAGCGAAGCACACTACACGGTCTTCCACGAGATTGAACTGCATCCCGGAGACCAGTACACGATCCCGCCAAATACCTGGCACTGGTTCCAGGCTGGAGACGAAGGGGCTATCGTCTCCGAATTTTCGAGTCCCAGCTATGACGAATTTGACGAGTTTGTTGATCCGCGTATCTATCGTTTCACCAGGGTCGCTGAATAAGAAGAGGTATACCGCGCGCGGGTTTTTATTATAACATTGACACCTTGATTGATTGAAGAGAAAGGTAGCAAAAATACAAGTGACTGAAGATAACTTGCCTGTACCAAAGAAAGTAACTTCCAGGAAATACCGGCGTCTGACAGCCTTATCTGACGAGCATGGTGTCATTGCAGCGCTGGCCATAGACCAGCGCGGATCGCTCAAGAAGGCCCTGGCAGCCCTCAGCGGGCGAGATGTTAGCAGGCCCGAAATTGTGGAGTTCAAGATGCTGGTGTCTGAAGTCCTTACTCCCTATGCAAGCGCGATACTGCTCGATCCAGAATTTGGATTGGAGGCAGCCGAACAACGCGCCACCGGAACTGGCTTGCTGCTCGCCTATGAAGTAACGGGCTATGACACAACAACGAAAGGACGACTTCCCGCGCTGGAGCCAGAGTGGTCTGTCGCGCGCATTGTCGAGGCTGGAGCAGATGCCGTCAAAGTGCTGATCTACTATGATCCCGACGATGACATGGCTATCAACATTGTGAAACATGCCTTTGTAGAGCGCATCGGCGCGGAGTGCCGCGCCTACGATATTCCTTTCTTCCTGGAGGTCGTCAGCTATAGCGATAGCATCGGTGACGAGAAGAGCCTGGCTTTCGCCCGCGTGAAACCTGAGAAGGTTATGAAGCTGGCGCACGAGTTTTCCAGATCACGCTATGGTGTTGATATACTCAAGCTGGAAATTCCCATCAACATACAATACCTGGCAGACCCCAATCACAGCGGGCCTTTTGCCTATACACGTGAAGAAGCCATGCAACACTTCCGCGCTGTCGCAGCGGAAGCGCGCGTCCCTTTCATCTTTCTTAGCGCGGGAGTGAGCAACGCGCGTTTTCTTGCCTCACTCGCGCTGGCGAATGAAGCGGGGATACCCTACGCGGGCGTACTCTGTGGCCGGGCAACCTGGCAGGATGGTCTGCCGGTATATGTAAATAGTGGCACGCAGGCGCTGCGTGGCTGGTTGGAACATGCAGGAAAGCAGAATATCGAGGCGCTGAACAGCGTGTTACGCAATGGAGCGCAGCCGTGGTGGACAATTTATGGCGGCAAAGAGAACCTGAACGTAGAAGAGATTGCCGGGTCATAGGCGAGAGGATTTGGGTATATGTTAATCGCTATGGCCGGTTTGCCCGGAACGGGGAAAAGTACGCTTGGCCGCCTGCTGGCCGACGCGTGCAACGCCATAGTACTTGACAAGGATGCCATACGTGCCGCGCTCTTTCCCATTGACCTGATTGAGTATTCTACCAGGCAGGATGACTTCTGCATGTCGATTATGTTTCAGGTCGCCTCTTACATCATTCGCAATGACCCTTCCAGGCATGTGATGCTGGACGGGCGAACTTTTTCACGCAGGTACCAGGTCGCCGCCCTGGAGCAATTAGCAGAGGAGCTTGAGGTACCTCTGAAAATTATAGAGTGCATCTGCTCTGATGAGACGGCGCGCCAGAGGCTGGAAGCGAAGGGAAAGATGGAGGCAAAGCACATAGCGGCCAATCGGGACTATGCGCTTTATCTTTCGATCAAAGCGCGCTTCGAGCCAATTCGCCAGCCGAAGCTGGTAGTCAATACAGACGATGACCTGGCGCATTGCCTGGCGTCATGTCTCACCTACCTGTCCACCTGAAGAAAACGAGCAGGGATGCCAGGTTACAGTGACGCAGGCAACGGAGGTACACAGTTCATGAAGATAGCCACAGTTACGCTTAACCCGGCAATCGACCAGACAGTGTGGGTAGATAACTTCCAGCCCAATAGAGTCAATCGAGCGCAGGAGATACGCTTTGATGCCAGTGGAAAAGGGGTCAACGTTGCTTCTTTTCTGGCAGACTACGGATACGATATCGCCGTGACAGGGTATCTTGGGCAGGCGAATGTCGATATCTTCGAGCAGTTTTTTACCTCTAAGGGCATAGATGATCATTTTGTCCGTATTCCAGGTAACACTCGCATCAATGTAAAAGTCGTTG
Organism: Ktedonobacteraceae bacterium; assembly: GCA_035534255.1. GTDB lineage: Bacteria > Chloroflexota > Ktedonobacteria > Ktedonobacterales > Ktedonobacteraceae > CF-113. Next base: position 4,596 of record DATLSI010000157.1, read on the forward strand.
ACGAGATCAATCAGCAAACAACCGATATCAACATGCCAGGCCAACCACCTCCTCAGGCATCAATGCAAACGCTCTTCCAGTCAATTGAGCAACTGGCGAACTCTTGTGATTGGTTTGTATTATCTGGCTCCCTGCCACCACGCGTGCCTGCGACGATCTATGCAACCATCATCGCGCAGCTCAAGCGACAAAAAAAGCGTATCATTCTGGATACCAGCGGGGAAGCTCTCCGCGAAGGTATACAGGCAGGCCCAACCATCTTGAAGCCCAATATCGAGGAGCTACAGTATCTTGTCGGACATGCTTTGACGAGTGAAGTCGAAATTCAACACGCTGCCCATCAACTGCTGAATGATGACATTGAGTTGGTCGTTGTTTCCATGGGCAAACGGGGCGCGATGCTGCTTGAGCAAGATACAACGCTTATCGCGATCCCCCCGACCGTGACGGTGATGAAGACGTTTGGGGCAGGAGATGCCATGGTCGCCGGTCTCCTGACAGCTCGAATACAGGAGTTGAGCCTGGCTGATTGCGGTCGGTTGGCTACCGCCTTTTCAGTGGGAACGATCGCGCAACACAGCTATGATCTGCCTTCTCGTGATATGCTCCGGCAATATTTTCAGCAGGTGGACATCAGAAATTACTAAGTTCTCCCCGTGTTTTATGTAAGAAAGAAAGAAGGATGAATTATGAGTGAATCTTCAGGTAGACGCTATCAGAGACTTTTTAACTCGAATGGACGTTCTGTGACCATCGCTATGGATCACGGAAGTACTGATGGCGCGGTCGCGGGATTTGAAGACCCGCAGATGGTATTGGAGCAGGTGATAGCCGGTGGCGCTGACGCCATCCTGACCAGCATCGGCATTGCCCGCCATTTTAGTAAGCAGCTCAAAGATGTCGGACTATTGATACGCTGTGATGGGGCTACCTCGCCTCTTCTGGAGCGGCCGCGAGAACTCATTTTAGGAATTGAAGACATTCTCAGCAGTGGAGCCGACGCTGCCGCCGCTATGTACATGCCAGGCAGCGTGAATGGTCATGGTTCGACGATTTATTTCCCGCACCTGGCCTCAGAAGCGCATCGCTGGAACATCCCCGTCATGGCTGAGGCTCTGCCATATGGTTTCGAGGAACATCCCGCCGCCCGCGCCATAGACACGGTAACAGACGCGTGCCGCATGGCCGCTGAAAACGGAGCCGATATTGTAAAAACCTTCTTCACCGGTGATCGTGAAAGTTTTAAGAAGGTCATCCGCTCGTGCTATGTGCCGGTACTGGTATTAGGCGGCCCCAAAACGCACAGTGACAGTGAATTCCTGGCTTCCATCCGTGACGCGCTGGATGCAGGCGCGTCTGGTATCGTCATTGGCCGCAACGTCTGGCAAGCCGCGTCTCCTACAGCTATGACACAGGCCCTGGTGGCTCTCGTTCACCACGATGCCAGCGTGGATGACGCGCTGCGTATTTTACGAGCGAACAGATAAAAGTAAGATACGCAGACAAAGCATTGCACAGTGCAGGGCATTCGCGAGCGACAGTTCTCATTAAACTGGATAAAGCGGGTGGATTATACGAAGGAGTGTCATTATGTACCTCGTTGGCATCGATGTTGGCACGACGAATACTAAAACTGTCATTTTCGATGTAGAAAGCGGGCATATCTGTGCTGTCGGGAGCTGCCGCAGCGTAACACGCCATCCAGTTGCGGAATGGAGCGAATACGACGCGCAAGACTTGTGGGAAACAGTTCTCAAAAGCATTAAAATCGCTATTCAGCACTGTGATCGACCTGAACGCATCGCTGCCATCTCCGTTGCCAGCATGGGAGAGTCAGCATTCCCGCTGGATGCTGATGGGAACGTGTTGCACGCGGCCATCGCCTGGTACGACGAACGCGCGACCGAGGAGGCAAAATGGTGGGAGGATACGGTTGGCCGAGAGCGCATTTTCACCATTACAGGCCATATTCCAGACCCCATGTTTGGCGTAAGTAAGCTGCTCTGGCTGCGCAACCATGTTCCACAGGTATTTGAGCGTATTCACCGCTGGTTAAGTATTGAAGATTTTGTGCTGTGGAAGCTGAGTGGGAGCTTTGCAACTGATTATAGCATCGCCTCGCGCACGATGCTCTTTGACCAACATACGCTCACCTGGTCAGAAGCACTTCTCCAGCAAGCGGGACTCCCTGTTGCCTGGTTCTCGCCTGCCTTTCCCGGTGGAACCGCCATTGGGACCGTGCGTAAAGAAGTTGCCGGGTTAACAGGCATACCGCAACAGGCAATAGTGAGCACAGGCGGGCACGATCATCTCTGTGGCGCGTTAGCCACGGGTTTGACACGCCCGGGTCAACTGTTGGAGTCAATGGGTACAGCCAGCGTCGTCCTGGCCGTAAGCAACACGTTCAGCCCTGGTCGGAAATTGTTTGAAGCCGGTTATACCAGTTATGCCTACGTGATACCGCATACCTATACCACGATGGGTACGCTGAACTTCGCCGGAGGCGCGCTTGAATGGATCGTTACGCTGCTTTATGGTCAGGGGAAGCAGGGTAGTGTCTCACCAGAGGTGTATGCCCACGCGCTACGTGAAGCCGCGCAAGTACCGCCTGGCTCGCGTGGCGCTCTCATTTTACCCTCCTTTCTTGGTTCTGGCACGCCTTACGGACAGCGTTCGGCACGCGGCGCAATGCTCGGCCTGACACCTTCGCACAGCCGTCCAGAACTGGTGCGCGCGCTGATGGAGGGCCTCGCTTACTGGCTGCGCGATAATATCGCGATGTTCCGTAACCTGGGTATCGCGCCACCTCAGCCCGAAATCACGGTGATTGGTGGCACGACTCAAGCCACCTCATTGCTGCAAATCAAGGCAGAAATCACCGGCTGCCCGATTAAAGTACCGCATATTACCGAGGCAGCCGCGACTGGCGCGGCATTGCTCGCGGGTATGGGCGCGCGTCTATTCCATTCGGGCGAGGAAGCAGCCGCTGCGGTCAGGCACACGGTTCGTATCTATGAACCTGAGGCGAAGGCAGTCGAAATCTACAACTCGCTCTATGCCCAGACGTATCTGCCAGCCCGTCACTTATTCACCGTTCTCTAATACTTAGACAAATAGGACATGCCTACTTGCTGGTTAGTTCCTGCTTCAACGTAGGAAGTTTCACATCCTGTTTCCAGAATGCCAGAGCTTCCCACTCCACAAGCGTTTTGTGTGTCGATGGAACTCACC
>DATLSI010000158.1:0-14096 GCA_035534255.1 Ktedonobacteraceae bacterium
AACGCTTGATGTTCGTGTCTGGACGTGTCCCGAATGTGGGGTTGTCCATGACCGCGATATCAATGCGGCAAAGAACATACATGCCGTGGGACTCACGGTATTTGAAGCCTGCGGAGAAGCCGTAAGACCTGGACGGGCCAATGGCTCTGTTGGGCAAGCTTCGTTGAAACAGGAAAGCTCACTCGCGAGAGTGGGAGTCCCCTGGCTTTAGCCATGGGGAGGATGTCAATCTCTATTCGAGCGCAGCTTGTAGACCTTGATGGCAACCTGGAGAGTGAGCCAGTTGCTGCGATCTTGAAGATCGATTTCACACAGGGATTGCAGGCGTTCGAGCCTCTGGATAAGTGTATTGCGATGTACAAACAGACGGTTCGAGGTTTTGGTAAGGTTGCCCGCGCATTCCAGGTACGTTTCCAGCGTGTCAAGCAGATCGGTGCCTTTGCGCCGATCATAGGTGGCGATGTTGGCTACCTGGTCCTGGTACATATCGCGCAAGTCATCCATACGCGCGATTTTATAGAGGTAGCGATAGACGCCCAGGTCGTTGAAATGCGTCACGCCTCCATCTCGATTGAGATTCTGGCCCATCTGAAGCGCCTCGGTTGCTTCAGCAAAGCCGCGGCGGTAATCGCTGATTTGCTGGCAGGGGTTTCCGACGCCGATGGACATATGCACGCCATGCTCAACGCGCATCTGGCGCACCAGGTCGCGCAGCGCGGTTTTCAAGCGCGAAGCAGTCGGGTCTTTGCTCAGGCAGATAATGCAGGTTAACAAGTTTTCTCGTTCATAAAGCGCTGAGCCGGGAAAATTATCCTGAATGCGCCGTCGTACCTGACCGGTGATTCGTTTATGTAGCGCGAAACGGTCTTCGTCCGTCTGAGAGGATGCCTCAGCCTGCGCTTTGCTGGTAGATGCCTGGATGCGCTCGTTCTCCTGACTGCTCTCCTCATCCATGTGCATGATTTCGATCATGGCGACCGTGTGTGTCCTGGTCAAGTCGCAGCCGATGAAGTTCGCGCGTTGACGCAGCGTGTCTTCCGAGTCATACGTGCCGTACATCAGGTCATCAAAGAAACCTTTAACCAGGTTTTTCTGTGCCAGCATATCAACCAGGTGACTGTTCTTTATGGCCATCGCGATCTGGTTGGCGATCGTTCCCAACAGCGTCTGATCCTCGGTCGTAAAGCGGCGGGACTTGGAGGAATAAATATTCAACAATCCCAGGTGCTCGGCTCCTGAAACAAGTGGCACTGAGAACAAAGCTTTGTGTTGAGTGTCCTTCAATGGATTCAAGCGCTCCAGGGTAGTGGAATTCGTTTCGGGGAACTGGCCGCGCGTGTTAAAATCTTGCCACTTCTCCCAGGTCGTGCGATCGATATCAACCGATTGGAAGCTCAGCGCGCGCTCGTTCAAGTTGGGCGCGGAAGCGCGTACCGTCAGGCGTCCGCGCGCCATGTCCAATAAAAGGATGACACATTGATCGGCTTCCATGATCTGTACGGTTAGTGTTGCCAGCGAGCGCAGCATCTCATCAAGATACAATCCTGAGCTGATGGTCTGGCTCAGAACTGAGAGCGTGGTTAAGATGTTCAGCTTCCTCTGCGTATTTTCATAAAGCTGAGCATTTTCGATGGCTCCTGCCACTAGCGCTGCCGTGTTGCTGACGAAGGTCTGGTCCTGTTCGGTAAATTCGTGCGGCGCAGCGGTGTGCAGGGTAATGACGCCGATCAGGTGGCGGTCTCTGGCGATAATGGGAACCGTCATCAGCGATTGAAACTTCTCTTCCTCCAATTCAGGATAGTAGCGAAAGCGCGGGTCACTCATCGCCTCTTCTTTTAGCAAGACGGGTTGCTGGGTCAAGCCAACCCAGCCGTTGATGCCCTCACCCAGCGCCAGTTCGATTTTACCGACCAGGTGCCTGTATTGAGCGCTGGTACTGGATAGGACGAGGCGGTCCTTCTCTTTTTCATAGAGGTAGATGAATGCCGCGTGGCAAGAAATGGCACGCACGATAGTTTCGACCAGGTGGCGAAGCACCTCCTCTACTTTGAGCGTCGATCCAACGGTAGAAATCACTTCGTTCAGGAAGATATTTTCTCTGATACGCGCCTTTAGCGCTTTTTCCAACTCTGCATTGCGCTGGAGAAGTTCGTCAAGAGTTTGTGCTGTCGTTGTGTGGTTAGATAAACCCGATTGATGATCCACATTTTCTGTGGATGTGACTTGATTGGACGACATGCTCACCTCCTGATCTGCCGGGAGACCCTGGTTGTTATAGAAACAAAGATGACCAAAATGTCAAAAAATATGACATCGTATGGATAGTTTGTATATAGATACAATTGTACATAGTTTTACCCGTTCCGTCTAGTGGTTTGAGGTCTAAATTACTAAATGGTGATAAATTGCCATTAATATTTGCGATATTCGTTCGAACATGCGCGTTGAACAAGCATATTCGTATAAAAGTGGTACTTATCAATGCGAACCTCTCTCATACAGGTTGTTTGCTGCCTGTATGTATGCTTTCAACATAAGAGAACAATGTGTAGCAGAGGTTCTCTAACGCGCATGAATATGGTATACTTGACATATATTCAGCTCCCTGGCTAGAAAATGGCACGGCGTGTTACGACGGAGAACGCGTCGCGTTTATTGTTGTATAATTCAAGAGTTGAATAAGGTTCTTATGAATGAATTGTGCCTCAGAAGTGTGGAGACCTTCAGAGGGCCTGGCATCTCTGACGAGATGATGTTCGACCGGCAGGGAAGTTCAGTTGTCTTTGCTAAATCATGCAATTGTTTTTTCTCCAGGAGGACAACGTAATGGCTACCGACACTGTTGCCATACCAGAGGAACGTGGATTAGAGACACACGGTATCGAACGCGTTTCTCCCAAAACCCGCACTCATGTCCGTATCTTCGACAACTTCACTATGTGGCTTTCCGCCAACCTCGTCCTTTCCACCGTGGCCCTGGGCGCGCTGGCGATCCCCATCTTCGGCCTCGGTTTCTGGGACAGTTTTATCGTTATCATCGTTTTTAACGCGCTTGGCGTGCTGCCGGTTGCCTTTTTCTCAACATTAGGCCCCAAGCTTGGCCTACGTCAGATGACCATCTCGCGCTTCTCGTTTGGCTGGGTAGGCGGCATCATCATGGCGGTCTTCAACGTGGCTGCCTGTATTGGTTGGTCCACCGTCAACGTAATTATTGGCGGCCAGCTTGTCAATGCTTTGAGCAATGGAGCCGTGCCTGCCTGGGTCGGTGTGCTGATTATCGCGGTACTCACTACATTGGTCAGCATTTTCGGCTACCGCTATGTGCATCGTTACGAGCGTTGGGCATGGATTCCGATGGCGATCATTTTTGTAATAATGTTTGTTGTTTCAGTGCAACATTTCCACATCACGCCATCAACTACCACTTTTACGCTCGCTGGCCTCGTCTCTTTTATTACATTCGGCGGCACTGTCTACGGTTTCGCTACCGGTTGGAGTTCCTACGCGGCTGACTATAACGTCAACCAACCTGAAGAAACACCTGCAAGTCGTGTTTTCTGGCTGACGTTTCTGGGCGTGTTCATTCCCTGTGTCCTGCTGGAGACGTTGGGCATGCTGTTTACCACAAATGGTCCCTGGGCGACAATTTTTAACAGTAGTGGCGGCGGTGCCTTAATGTCTGCTGTTGTCAGTCCCCTGGGTGGTTTTGGCACGCTGATCCTGGTGCTGCTCGCCCTTAGTGTGATAGCCAACAATATCCCGAACGATTACAGCCTGGGCCTCACAGTCCAGGTGTTTGGGCGCACATTCCAGCGGGTCCCACGTTGGGTCTGGACGCTGGTAGGCGCGGTGATTTATGTGGCCATCGCGGTGCCGAACTCTGCCAACTTTGCATCAACGTTGCAAAACTTCCTGCTCCTCATCGCCTACTGGCTTGGCCCCTGGTCGATTATCCTGGTGTTGGAGCATTTCGTCTTCCGGCGTGGTAAGTACAACGTCGATGACTGGAACAACGCGAGCCGACTTCCTATTGGTTGGGCAGCCATTATCTCAATGGCAATTGGACTGGTAGGCGTTGTTCTGGGTGCGGCTCAAACCAAATTCGTTGGCCCGGTTGCCTTTGCTCTGGGTGGTAAATACGGCATGGACATTGGCTTTGAGCTGGGCGTTGTCTTTGCTGGCATTGCCTACTTTATCCTGCGGCGCATTGAACTCAATACGAGTCCGCGCGGCGAAGCTGGTGCGGGCGGCGAGTAATCTCGTTTTACTGAGAGCTTTCAGGGCAGGCGGTGATCCACCGCCTGCCTGCTATTTTCCATAAGCAAACATATATTTTTCACGAAGGGGGATCACAATGTCGTATGATCTCATAGTGCGTCATGCCCAACTCCATCGTCGCCAGGGGCTTGTCGATATTGCCGTCCAGGATGGCAATTTCGCGCGTATCGCCGCTGAGATTGCGGAGGATGCGACGCGCGAGATTGACGCGGGCGGGCGGCTGGTCTCGCCTCCATTTATTGACGCGCATGTGCATCTTGATGCTGTACTGACGGTGGGGCAACCGCGCTACAACACCAGCGGAACTCTGCTGGAGGGTATCCAGATTTGGAGCGAGCGCAAACCGTCGTTGACACGCGAAGATGTGAAGAAACGGGTGCTGGAAGAGGTGAGCTGGGAAGTGGCGCAGGGTACGCTGTACATTCGTAGCCACGTCGATGTGTGCGATCCCGCATTGACCGCTTTGCGCGCCTTGCTGGAGGTGCGCGAAGAAGTGCGCGACATCTGCGAAATACAACTGGTGGCATTCCCCCAGGATGGCATCATGTCATTCCCCAACGGGCGTGAGTTGATGCGCAGGGCTATGGAACTGGGCTGCGATGTGGTAGGTGGCATCCCACATTACGAGTGGACCCGTGATATGGGCGTTGAAGACGTGCATTTTGTCTTTGACCTGGCGAAAGAGTTCAACCGCGACATTGATTGCCATGTTGACGAAACCGACGACCCGCATTCGCGTTTCACCGAGGTGATGGCGGCGGATTCATTGCAGCAGGGTTGGCAGGGGCGCGTGACGGCCAGTCACTGCACGGCCATGCATTCGTATGATAACGCTTACGCATTTAAACTGCTGCGCCTGCTGGCTCGTGCCGGGGTGCATGTTATAGCCAATCCATTCGATAATGTCGTCTTGCAGGGACGCTTTGATACTTACCCAAAACGGCGAGGCATCGCGCGCGTCAAAGAACTGCTGGCAGCAGGAGTGAACGTGGCGCTGGGGCATGATTCAATTATGGACCCCTGGTTCCCGCTTGGACGGGGCGATATGCTGGCGGCTGCCCAACTGGCGCTCTTTCTCTGCCATATGAGCGGTTATGAAGAGATCAACGACGTGCTGGACCTGATTACAAGCAACGCCGCCAAAACGCTGCGCATCCAGGATCGCTATGGTATTGAGGAGGGCAAACCCGCCGATTTCCTGGTGTTGGACGCCCCTGGCGCTTTTGAAGCGTTACGCCTGCTGCCAGCGCGCCTGCATGTATTTAAGCAGGGGCGGGAAGTGGCCGCTACGACACCCGCCAGGAGTATGGTCAAAAGGCAGGAAGATGACCACGGTGAGGAAGTCACCTTCTGTATAAAATAGGCCGTTAACCGAGTATATTGACGGCGCGCGCAGCCAGCAAGACGATGATGACCACAGAAAAGACTGCTTCGATCATCATGAGGATTTTGGCGGTGCGTGTCAATGGTTGGGTGTCAGCCGGGCTGAGCGCAGTCGCGCTGGTGAACGCCAGGAAGATGTAATCGACGAAGTGAGGCATCCAGTTACTACTGTTGCCGGATGCATATTGTGGGAAGAGAAAATCTGTGGCTTGAGGACCAACAATGTGGCGTTTTAGCGGGCCGCCGCCATCGATTTCAAAATACCACAGGGCGAAGACCAGGAGATTAAAGGTCCAGAGTATGCCTGCCGAACGCAGCAGGAAGTTCCCTTTTTCATTTTGTAAGGTTAAAACCAGCAGTGTTATTCCTATAGCCAGTGAGAGCGTTAAAATACCCAGCAAGGCGAGGGCGAGTGTACGTATCATGGTGTGCGAAAGCTGGCGTTGCATTGTCAAAGAGACCACTGCCACTGGAAGTATCGCTGCTGCTTCGATTACCAACAACAACCAGTTGGGTCCGATGATGAGTTTTGCAGGGAGAAGCAGGTAGAGCAAGCCCAAAGCCAGTACGCCAAAGAGCGCTGCTAACCGAGAAAGCAGGTGCGTTCGCACGTGAACTTTGTGTGTCGTTCTATCCGAAGTAGTATCAGAGCCGGGTTGAGCGGTTTCATGGATTGGTTTCATGATCTGCTTCCTCTTCTACTGCGTTTTCTTGTATTATAAAGTACGAATGAAGAAGTGACAATCCAGAGGCAAACATGACAATTTTTTCATGACGCAACGCTATGGGGTGCAAGTTGGATGATTTTCTGCTATAGTGATGTCGGTGGTCTACAGGGATGAGTATATGGTGGGGGTTAATTGTGATGATGGAAGTGGAACAGCGTGTAAAGCATCTGGACGTTACAGAGACGTTGGCTGCGCTCCTCGACGAAGTGAGCGCGATTACCGATTATCGCACGCTGCGTGATAGTTTACCTCGCCGACTTGCGCGTTTGCTTTTTTGCCGCTGTGTGTTGCTCTATCAGCGCACCGGTGAAACCTTACAGCTTGCTGCCGGATCATTTGATGATAGTCCTGGTTGGTCTCCTTCTCTGCTAGCTGTCGCGCACATCAATCCAATCAACCTGGATGGCGATACGCTGGAAGCGCGCGCCTGGCGAACGCGCCGCGCCGTGACAGCGCCGGCAGATCATACCTGGCCTGACACAGTCGTTGTTCCATTGCTTTACCGGCAACGCGGTATAGGTGTACTCGTCGCCATTCGTGATAGGAATACCCCCGAAACACAGCCCTTGAATCTGCGAGTTGGCGCGCCGCAGACGGAACGTGCGGAGGCTCACGGCTGGTCAAACGAAGAGACGCAAATGATCGAAGTGGTCGCCGGGGTTGTGGCGATGCAGCTTGAAAATACTCGCCTGCTTGAGCGCGACCGGGAACGTATTCATGAGCTTTCGCTGCTCAACAGCATTAGCAGGCAATTTCATTCTTCCCTGTATGAACATGAACGGGTGCGAAGCATGATAGTGCAGCGCACTAAGGAGATTGCTTCTGCTGACCTGTGTGATTGCGTGCTTGTTTCTTCTGTGCCTGGCACTGTTGCGTGGATGCCATCGGCCTTACAGGAGATACTGCTGCGCCGCTTGAGCGAGCAGAGGGAGACGAGTTCCATGCCTCTTGTCATGGAACGTCCCGGCGACTCACTCACTAATGAATACTTCAATCAGCTACCAGCACAAATCAAGACCTTTTTTGCCATCCCCCTTTGGAATAGCCGGGGTAGCGGACAGTCGTTGAGATCTGAGACATTCTCTCGCGATAGTCTTGTGGGTCATTCCGCTAATGTGGCGAGTCATCAGAAATATGGGCCAGAATTGTTGGGGGTCATTGTGGGAGCCTATCACCGGCCCTGGAAGTTGCGCCGCGAGGAAGTCGTGATGCTCTCGGTGCTGGCGAATCAGACCAGTTCGGTGCTGGAAAACATCGCGTTGGTGGCCGATGTGGTAGAGGCGCGTAACGAGGCGCGTAAATTGCTGCGCCAGGTGCTGGATGACCAACGCTTCAAGGAGCTTATCCTGGAGAGCATACCAAGTGGGTTGATTACTGCTGACCTGCAAGGTCAGATGACCACCGTTAATCACGCGGCCCAGGTAATGCTTGGATATCATCCCTACGAAGTTATGGGCCAGCCCGCGCAGAAAATATTCCCCTGGCGTATCTTCCAGCATGTCATCCAGTCGGGTACATCTCAACGGGAGACGCTCACCGTTGCTGATCGTCATGGGCAGGAAATGACGCTTGATGTGATGTTCTTGCCCCTGCGCGATGACCTGGGGCAAATGATGGGTGCGCTTGCAACTTTCAATGACGTGACCGCTATGCGGCGCCTGGAGGAGGAGAAACGCCGCCTTGATCGGTTGGCCTCTCTAGGTGAAATGGCAGCCAGTGTTGCTCATGAAGTGCGTAATCCTCTTGCTTCGATCAAAACGTCGATGCAGATGCTTCTGGATGATCTCGCGGACGATGCTTCTTTGCCTTTGAACGAGTATCACTATGGGAGGCAGGTTGACGATGGTATGCGCGATTCGGTGCGGGTTGTGCTGAAAGAGGTAGAGCGGCTAGACTCTATTGTGCGGGACCTGCTGCTCTTCTCCAGGCCACGATCTCAGCATGCTATCGAGGGCAGCGTGGTGGAAGTATGCGAGCGTGTGCTGGCCCTGATCGAAAGGCAGTGCGCGGAAGCGAACGTTGTCGTCCATCGAGTCTATCACGACGCGCACGCGGTGTGTATCGATATTGCCCAGATAGAACAGGTGCTGCTGAACCTCTGTATCAACGCGCTTCAGTCAATGAGCGAGGGAGGCATTATTACGCTCACCTGCCAGGTAAGACAGGGAAATGGTGCGCGCATCGATATGGCATTGCCCGGTGAAGTTCAAAATTGGGTGGAAATTAGCGTAGGCGATACGGGAACTGGCATTGCTCAGGATCAACTTGAGCGCATATTTCTACCATTTTATACAACGAAAGCGCATGGAATCGGTCTGGGTTTACCTATTTCGCGCCGTCTGGTCGAGGATCATCATGGTGTTCTGCTCGTCGAAAGTCAACTGGGTTATGGAGCTACTTTCACTATACAGCTTCCATTACCTGACCAGCATTGTGGAAAACCGGAGCAAGTCGACGAGGAGGAGTTGTCATGAGTTTAACTATACTGATTATTGACGATGAACCACATTTACCTCATCAGTTCGCGCGCTTTCTTAAAAAACATGGCTATGAGGTCTATACCGCCCCGGATGGCGAGGCAGGTTTGCTCGAATTACAGAGAAACACGATAGACCTGGTACTGCTGGATTTGCGTTTACCGAAAATGAGCGGGCTGGAAGTTCTTGGCGAAATTCGCAAAAACGATCAGACTCTGCCAGTCATAATGCTCACTGCCTATGGAGATGTGCAGACGGCGGTAGCCGCTATGAAAATGGGCGCGCTTGACTATCTCATCAAGGGTTTTGATTTAGAGGAACTCTTACTATCGGTGCGGCGCGGGCTGGAGACCAGTGCTATGCACAGGGAACTGCGCCAGTTACGCCACGAACGCAGCGACAACTATCATTTTTCCTATATCGTAGGTCACAGCGAGCGTATGCGAGAGGTCTTTGATCTTGTTGCCCGCGTGGCGCGCAGCGATACGGCTTCGGTGCTCATTACGGGCGAAAGCGGCACCGGCAAAGAAGTGGTGGCACGCGCTATACATGACCAGAGCCAGCGCGCGTCCGGCCCATTTCATCCCCTGAATTGCGCCGCTATCGCCAGTAATCTTCTGGAGAGCGAACTCTTTGGTTATGAGCAATATGCCTTCACCGATGCCAAAAAGCAAAAGCGCGGCTTGCTCGAACTGGCAGACAGGGGAACGCTTTTCCTGGATGAGATCGGGGAGATGCCGTTTGAGATGCAGTCAAAATTGCTGCGTGTGCTGGAAACACGGGCCTTCTATCGTCTGGGTGGAAATAAGGAGGTCAAGATAGATGTGCGTATCCTGGCGGCCACCAATCGCAATCTGGAAGAGGCGATGAAGGAGGGCATATTTCGCTCGGATTTGTTTTATCGCCTGGCAGTGTTGCGTATTCCTCTGCCACCATTGCGCGAGCGGCCCGATGATGTTTTACTCTTTGCGTCGCGTTTCATCGATGATTTTAATAAGTCGCTCGGCAGAAATGTCAGGCAGATATCGGCTGAAGCCCGGCGTCTGCTTCTGTCGTATCAATGGCCGGGTAATGTGCGCGAATTGAAAAATGTGATTGAGCGTGCTATGATTTTGAGCAATAGCGATGAGTTACTGCCTGCTCATCTGCCCAGGGAGATTGCCGGGAGTATCGATGCCAGCAATGGAAATCAGATTGACCCCTGGGAACAGTGGTTAGACTTGCGACCACCCGGCCAGGTTTCACTTGAAGAGGTGGTTGGACGCGTGGAACAGTACTTTGTGCGCTGGGCTTTATCGAATACGCAACATAATCGCGCGCGCGCAGCCGATTTGCTCGGATTTGCGAAAGTTGACCAGTTGCGTTATCTGCAACGGAAGTATAGTATCGAGGGTTGATCGGATGATCGGGCGATTAGCTGACAAGCACTTTGTCTTCCAGATCTCTCCAGACGCGCTCTTCAGCCACAATGTATGTCAGTGACGTTTTGCTGTGATAACTCTCGACCAATTTCTGCTGGACAAGGGCGCGGAAATCACGTAAAATGACGCGCTGCTCGTCGGCGTTGCGGTGGCGCAAAACCCCTAACTGAATCATTTCATGCGGATAGAAGTCTTTAGGGTCCAACGCCAGGGAAACCAGGTCGCTGAATGCGCTGAGTAACGACAATCGCTCCTGCGTGAAATGACCAACTTCGATGCTGGAAGCTAACAAACATCCGGCAATGTTGCCATCAAGCATGATTGGGGCGGCGGCGGCGCTCACCTCATTTTCTGTCTGGTATGCTGGAAGCAGTGATTCCTTATTCAGGTCTTCGATGCTTGAAGGACGCTGATTTTGCACGACGTAGCCTGCCAGCGACTCCATGGCGAGAAAAATAGAGAGATTTTCCAGGTCTGCAATCCAGGGGGGTGTGCCCTGTCCCATACGTTCGCGCAGGCTGCGAATTTTCCCATCTTTCGGTGGCATGCACTGCGCAAGGGTGATCGCCATGCCGATTTGATGCGGGTCGAGCTGGATCAAAGCCTGCTTGATGATCTTATTCAGCAGTTCGCGGCTGCGGATAACTTCGATGAGCGAGGCGCGGTCGTTCAAAATTTGGATATAAAATTCTGTGGTAATCTGGGCGGGATCTTCATCTCTGGTCCAGTTTTCGACTTCGAGAATACTGTGTTTCATCGCATCACGCAACTCCTGGCGATGCTGCGGTTGGACGTTTTGCAACAGCGCGATCAAGTGGTTGCGATTGGGTTGAGTACCCTCTTTTAACCAGCGATTAAGTGTCATCGGGTTGATGCCCAGAGCATTTACCAGGCGCTGGCGCTCTCCTGGTACTTCAATGATCGTCTGCAAAACGGATTGCCATGTTGGAGAGGTAGACCTTGGCATGCCATCTTCCTTCTTGCCAGTATTCTTCAATTGAGTGTTACATACAATATGATAGCAGAGCAAATAAGGGTCGTCAACATTTATGAGGGGTAATTCGTGTATTTAGCGTGGGAATGAGGATAAATCTAGCTAAAGAGGTGCAAAGGGATGAAAGTGTTGTACTCACATTATGAACAAGGTATGATATGATTGAATGATTGAAGAAAGATGCTGATATAGTGATATTGAGGTAGCCGGGGGTAGCATATGCCACAGCGAATAGTTGTCGTGGATGACGACAAAGAGGTACAGGAGATCATCACCTTCGCGTTGAGAAGGAACGGATTTGAAGTCGCTGTTGCCGGCAACGGGCAACAGTTGCAAGATATGCTTGCAACTCAAACGCCCGACCTGGTTATATTAGATGTAATGATGCCTGGACTGGACGGGTATCAGATATTTGGCAACCTCCGTAAAAACGCGGCGACTCAGTCTGTGCCGGTTATAATAATGACGGCTCATGCCGAAGACATTTACGAGCGGATCAGCATTGATCTGGGTGCGGCGGTGCATATTACCAAGCCCTTTCATCCACTTGAACTGGTAGATAAGGTGCGGGGATTGCTTCGATCACTCACGGATGAATGAGGGAATAAATTAGGGAATATTGGTAGGCTAAACTCTTGTCTATGCGCTTAGAAGTTGGTATCATGTTATCAGAGAGTACCGGCGAGTTCAAGGAAGAGAACTGCAATGCCAAATAAATACGAGCGCGAAATTGAAGAGATATTGCGCAATCTAGACCAGTCGGCACCAAAGCCGCGATTGGGTCGGCGGCTGCGCCGCAAATCAGTTGTGCGTGAGCGAGTGCGTGGTCAGAAACGTAATTTACCATCGTTCAATTTTGGCTTATCCGAGTGGTTCTTAGTAATCGCCTGGGTCGCCGCACTGATAGCCGGCGGCTGGGCCTTCGCGCAACATGACGCCAATGGCAATGGAGATCTAATCACCGGGGGTATTGCGCTGGTCAGCGCGGTGTGCCTGTTGATGGTGGTGATCCTGGCGTTCATGCCACAAACGCGCTATTCTGGACAGCCCCGTGGTTATGGGAACGTCACGCCGATGCGCCGAAACCCTTTGAGCAGTATCTCGACACGCTGGAATCTCTTCCTCCTCAAGCGACGTTACAGGCGCAAGAAAGATCATTAGAGCTTGACACATCGCCAGAAGCATGCTATATTGCGCGTACATCGTTCAGGGTCAGGGTAGTTGAGGGGATGTAACGGGGTGTGGCGCAGTTGGTAGCGCGCCTGGTTTGGGACCAGGAGGTCCGCGGTTCGAGTCCGCGCACCCCGACCGGTTCAATGCAGTTTATTTTTACTTTGCGCAAGCGGGAGTAACTCAGTGGTAGAGTTCCTGCCTTCCAAGCAGGCTGTCGCGGGTTCGAGCCCCGTCTCCCGCTCTCCTCTTTGAGCCGTCGCTCTCGAAGTGCTTCACAGGCCGTTTCACAGGAAGCGAGCAGTGATGACAGATCGAGACGGCGGTTTTTTTCTGTGTCACAAGGTGTTCAACGGACACCTGCCTACGTTTTCTGGTAAGTACCTGCCTCGCATTCCATTTTCTGACAAAAGTGTTCGCAACCTTGCATAGGCAGGTTGTTCGTCACTGGAACTGCTTCTGGAGCAACTATAAAGCATGCCTTCAGAAAAAACAAGGGAGGCAGGTGTTCTCTCAGGGGCGATGATGTCAATTTCAGAATGAAGTGGCTCTTGCGCGCTCGTCTTGACATGGTGTGAGCGTTATTATGATAGAAGGGCCACTCGCTGCTCGAAAAGGGATTCACCGTCAAAAAAAAGTGGATGCAAGGTATCTACAGCCTTTCCAGCAATCTTCAAAAATTGAGGGAACATACTGGAAGAGTTACGCCCCGGAATGAGTCACAGCGCTCAAAGACTCCGACATGTTCCCAGCATTTTTACCTCTTCACATGTCGGAGTAAGGAGAGATATCTTGAGTTTCAAACACATCGTAGGATAATTGGGATAGAAAGTTGTAATGAGTTTCATTTCTATGTTATTCTTGCCGATAGTATCCTTCAGTCAGAACAGCAGCGGGATCAGTTTAGATCGTTGTTTCTCTCTATAGCATAAGAGTAAGTGAAGGGAAGATATTGGGGCGGTCAACATTTACAGAAAGTACCGTTACTTTTACAGATGGATGGATCACAGCAAATGTATTTGAGCAGTCATTACAGCGAGTGTTCAATGTACCCCTGACTGGGCATTCAAGTATCATATTTCGCTTTTCTCCGTCATGTAAAGTAATGGTCGATGCGGCAGTACGACTCCTCTCTCTAGCAAATCAGTTGGTGGCAAGGGGGTTACAGATTTCGCTCGTGTTTGATGGCGAGTCGAACGATGCCATGAGCTATCTCAATCGGGCCAACTTCTTTACCTGTCTATCGCCACTCGTACAAGTCACGCCAGAACGTCCAGATCCAGCCTATGCAGCACTTTATCAGGGCAATAGCAAAAATTTGGTTGAATTCAAATCTATCTCCCCTTTCGATGAAGAAGCGTCGTAACTACTCAGGTCTCCTACAGACTTGCCAAAGGAGAGGAAATCAATTAAAGTACACCTATGACGAAAGAAGAAGAACTGCAAGCCCTGCGGGAAGAAAATCGAACCCTCAAAGCATTGGTAGCTGAATTGCTCCCGTTGCAAGAGCAATTGGCCCAGGCGAATGCCCGGATCAAGGAGCTTGAAGACCGATTGGCCAAAGACAGCCGAACGAGTAGTAAGCCGCCCTCTTCTGATGGGCTGGCGCGTCTGCCCCGCAGTTCTCGTCGTCCGAGCGGAAAGC
>DATLSI010000159.1:0-8585 GCA_035534255.1 Ktedonobacteraceae bacterium
GTTTTGCCGCTCTCGAAGAGCAGGATGTCCTGTGTGCCTGTGCCGACATCGACGGCTAAGATACGCGTAGGTAATGACATAGATAAGCTCCTGAAGACCAGACTTTCTATTATTATTGGGAGTATACCACTCCGGTGAACCCTCGTAAAACGTCACCCACCTTTCGTTGATTACGGCCTGTGTCAATATCGACGAGGCATTGAACAAGGGGAGGCGCAGCTAAGTCCCAAAAACTTGACGAAATCGCAAAGAAGGGATACAATGTAAGCTGAGATCATCGGTAAACAGTCATCAAACACGCCGGGCGACTCTAGCCGTCCGGTTTTCTTATGCCTTTGGGGAGTTATTCATAAAGCTTATGCAGGTAATTGACGCAATGACCCGGACAGAACACTTAGTGAAGCGGGAAGATATCCGCAATGTAGCCATTATAGCCCACGTCGATCATGGAAAGACCACCCTGGTGGATGGTCTGCTCAAACAGAGCCACATCTTCCGGGAAAATCAAGACGTGGGTGAATTGATTATGGACTCAAATGACCAGGAACGCGAGCGCGGCATCACCATCCTGGCAAAGAATACTGCTATAATCTATCGCGGCATCAAAATAAATATCATAGACACGCCTGGCCATGCTGACTTCGGGGGCGAGGTCGAGCGCGTGCTTAACATGGCCGATGGCTGCATTCTGCTGATCGATGCCGTCGAGGGACCCATGCCACAGACGCGTTTCGTCCTGCAAAAGGCCCTGGAGCTGAACCTGAAACCCATCGTGATTATCAACAAAATCGACCGTCGCGATGCGCGTATCGAACAGGTCTATGAATGGACGCAGGACCTGTTTCTTGAAATGGCGACGCAGGATGCGCACCTCGATTTTACCGTCTTGTACGCTATTGGACGCGACGGCGTGGCGATGTACAAGCCTGATGACGAGCGCGTCAGTCTTGAGCCGCTTTTCGAGACGATCATCAATACGATCCCCGCTCCTGTAGTTGATGTGGACGGGCCTCTGCAAATGTTGGTGGCCGCCCTGGACTATGACGATTATAAAGGCAAATATGCTATCGGGCGCATCGTGCGCGGGCGCGTCGCCAGCAACAGCTTTGTAGCGCACATCAACCGCGACGGTGTGGTGTCGCGCCAGAAGATCAACCTTGTGCTGACCTACAAGGGCCTGCAGCGTGTCGAAGTGCCGGAAGCCATGGCGGGCGACATCGTCGCTCTGACAGGCATTGCCAACGCGAACATAGGCGAAACCATCGCCGACGTAGATACGCCAGAAGCCTTGCCTACCATTGCCATCACAGAACCCACTCTGAAGATGACCTTTGGCGTGAACTCCAGCCCGTTCGCCGGTAGAGAAGGCAAGTATCCCACTTCGCGCCAGTTACGCACTCGTCTTTACCGCGAGTTGGAAACCAATGTCAGCCTGCGTGTTGAGGATGGCAATTCAGCCGACGAATTTGTCGTGTCAGGGCGTGGTGAACTGCACCTTTCCGTGCTCATTGAAACCATGCGCCGCGAGGGGTACGAGTTTCAGGTTTCCAGACCGGAAGTAATTACCCGCGAAGAAAATGGCCATGTTCTTGAGCCGGTAGAGCAACTCGTGATCGATACGAAGGATACCTACATCGGCGTGCTGACCGAAACACTGGCATCGCGCAAGGCGCAATTGACCAATATGATCAACGACGGTTCAGGGAATGTGCGCCTGGAATACCATATCCCCACACGTGGCCTGATCGGATTTCGCAACGCTTTCCTTACGCTGACGCAGGGTAATGGCGCAATGAGCAGCATCCTGAAAGGTTTTGAACCCTGGATGGGCAAGATAGGCACCACGCGTATGGGCGTGATGATTGCCTCCGAGCCGGGCGCGGCGATGACGTATGGACTCAATAATGCGCAGCAGCGTGGGGATACCTTCATTGAGCCAGGCACGCCCGTTTACATGGGCATGATTATCGGGCTGAATTCGCGACCGATGGATATGGTGGTCAACATCTGTAAAGAGAAGCAGAAAACCAATATTCGCTCCTCCACCTCGGACATTATGGTGCGCCTGACGCCGCCTATCATCATGAGCCTGGAGCAGGCGCTTGACTTCATCAACAATGATGAGCTGGTCGAGGTCACGCCGCTAAACATTCGCCTGCGTAAGAAGTTTCTGACGCAGAACGAACGCGCGCGGGCCAGAGACACCGATTAATTTCCAATAATACAGAACAGGGCAGGACAATCCTTGCGATTGTCCTGCCCTGTTCTGTATTGCTATATGTCCTCCTCCTCCAATGTCGAAAGCAAGCTCAACTCCTGGTATTGTTCGCGGCAGGCGCGACAGTGACCCAGGTGGAGGGCGACTTCAGCCATGGCGCTTTCTGACATGCTTGCGAGAGGGAATTCTGGATGGGTTGCTTCGTAGTAGGCGGGGAAGCGTGCGCGGCATTGTTTGCAGGTCAGGGTGTCGCTGGCGATCAAAGCTCTGCCTATCTGGGTGAGGCCACGCGCGCAGGTTGGGCAACTATGGATGTGGGTAGCTATCAGACCAAAGGCGACATCCTGGTCTTCCTGCCGCCAGTAAATGTTTAGCAGGTGATAAAGCTCTTCACATCGCATGGTTATTCACTTCCTCCCGTTCGCCGCGTCTGTGCGCCATTGCACCCGCTTATGCGAACTACTGCTACCGCAGCCATGCCCGTAGAGCATCTACCACTTCGCGTTTGCTGCGGAGCGCCTTTATTGCTCGATGCCGCCAGAGGTAAACTTCCTGAACCTGTACCCCCAAAAGCGTGGCTAGTTCACGCTCTTCCATTCCGGCCAGAAAAGTTCCGAAAAGAACCTGCTGATAGCGCAGATTGCTTAGTGATAGAATAGCATTTTTGAGCGCCTCTTGCAATTCCTGCGAGTCAAATTGAGCTTCTGGTTCATATTTTTGTTGATCCTCAATTTGGCTGGTAGTATACGCATCGCATTGAGCGTCCAGCGATAGCGTCGTCTCCTGCTGGCTTTTTGTGGCAAAAGCATATGCCTGGCGAAGCAAGATGGTAAGCGTCCACTTCAGGAAGGCTGCCGGGTCGTCAGGTCCATCAGGAGGGTAGCGCATGCAAGCAATTTGCACAATCCTCAGCGTTTCTTGCACCACGTCCTGGGCAGCATCCGCATGTTGCGCGAGGAAATGTGCATAGTTTGAGCGATGTAGGGACTGTTCAAGGTAGCGATTGAGGTTGGTATATGCGCAATTGCGCGTTTCCGCGTGCGGGGAACAACAGGCCAGGTATAATATACGACTACAAAAACGCAATGCCAGGCGGTTCAAGAGTTTTTGAGGAGCTTGATTTTCTGCGGGTTCGTTGTGTGATTGTGTTTCTAACTCCTCTTTGACCTGCCTTGATACCATATCAACTGTGAGCAACCCTTGCGCGCAACGCCGGATAGCTATTACCGCGGCGTTGCGAATGCTTTGTTCGAGGTCACTACACGGCTCGATCATATCTCTCCCTTTGACCTTTCCATTGTCAGTCCGTCACGTTTCGATGGCAGAGAACGTAACCCCTTGATCTACCCCGGTGGTAGAGATGTTCGTGAATGTACCTTTTCTACAATAATTGACGTTAGTCTGCCGTAAAACACAAAGCACCTTCATGTAAAAAAACATCCTTGCGAAATAATTTGCGCTTAATTGCAAGTTTTTCAACTCTTTCTCACACCTGTTATGTGGAGAGGCAAAATGCGCCTCCTCCGAGTTTGGCAATGTATCGCGAGAAGCGAGCAGGAAGAGAAGGAGTTTTTCATGGTTATCTCGATGAAGAAGGCTTTTGTGCTGGTCATTCTAGCGTTGTTGTTGCTTGCCGTGTTGTTCAGCTGGACTGCTGCGCGTGTGGGCGCGACGCCGTCTGCATCTGTGCGAAGCAGTCATGCTATAGCCTGGATGTGTCCACCACCACCACGTTACTGCTGATGCAACAACAGGGGCGCGAACGACGCGTCCCTGTTTCTTTTTGGAAAACTCCGCTACGCTCTGCTAACTGCTATTCAGTTTCTCGCCGTTATGATATGATAAGAGCAGTTAAGCACCCTGGGGTTGTGGAGTAATTTTTGTGACAAGACCTGAGAAACTATCGTCATTACAGGTGACGTTCTATACCAAAGCCGGCTGTCATTTGTGCGAGGAAGCGCGTGATATGCTCGAAGATATCGCCGCTCTCACCCAATTTGACCTGACCGAAATCGACATTCGTAGCGATCTGAAGATCTTTGAACAATATCGTTATCGCATTCCAGTAATCATTATCGATGGCGAAGATACTGTGCTGGAAGGACGTATCGAGTTTCGCGACCTGGCGAAAGCTTTCCATTTACGCTAAATCACTTCTAGAGGAAAGATACCATGGCTCTACAATACTGGCAACAAATGGCCCAGGTCTATCCACAGAGCAAGCATCGCACGACGAGCAAAGTTTTCACAGTAGTGAAATGGGTCGGCCTCTTTTTCTACGATCATTGGGCCGCACTCATTATGGGGTTACTTGGCCTGGTTATACTGGCGGCATTCAGCGTGCCTTTCCTTGCTTATTTTGGCCTGGATCGCCTGTCAAAGCAAATATTCTTCGCCATGCACTTGCTTTGCGGGCAAATTCCATCGCACTCGCCCTATATCTGCGGTCACCAGTGCGGTTTATGCGTCCGCTGCACAGCTATTTATAGCACGCTGTTCGTTACGAGCGCGATCTTCGTATTCACGAAAAAACGCTTGCCGGGCATTCCCTGGTGGCTGCTGGTATTGCTTGCGCTGCCGATGGCCTGGGACGGCACGACGCAGTTGTTCGGCTTGCGCGAAAGCACGGCGCTCCTGCGCGTGATCACCGGCGCGCTCTTTGGCCTGGGCTGTGCCTGGTTCACCTTTCCTCTAGTACATAAGACCATGCTTGAATCGCAAGCTCCGCTGGTTGAGCGTAACGTATGAACGATCACAATACACCCACCCCTACTTTCGCCGTTGCCACGCTTGGCTGCAAGGTGAACCAATCCGATAGCGAGGCGATTGGCGAGCAGATGAGCGCGGCAGGTTTCGCGCAGCGCGACTTCAACGAAGCGGCTGATATCTACATCGTGAATACCTGCACCGTCACACACATGGGAGATCGCAGCTCGCGCAATATGATCTCGCAGGCGCGCCGCCACCGTCCCGGCGCGCTGCTGGTTGTCACCGGCTGCTACGCGGAACTCAACCCACAGGCTGTGGCGGCTCTGCCCGGTGTCGGCCTGGTAGTTGGCAACAGCGCCAAAGAATCGCTGGTTGATGCCATTGAAGCAAAGTGGAACGCGGGCACGAGGGAAAAAGTTCAAGAAGCGACGGAGCCTCTTACGAGAACGAGTGGCAAGCCTGTAAAAGCATTGCCCGTCCTGCCCATCGACGCGCAGCATATCGGCAGCGATATCGACCTTGAGCGCGTTGGCACGGATGACGAACCGCAGCCCGATAATATATCCCCCTCCATACTTTCTGTTGAAGCGACGAATGCGACAGGTATTGCCCGGCCCCCCTTGTATTCACGTACTCGCGTGCAGATGAAGGTGCAGGATGGCTGTGATAACCGCTGCACTTATTGCATCGTGCCGTATGTGCGTGGTGGATCGCGCAGTCGCAGCATCGCCTCGGTAGTCGAACACGTGCGGCGCAAGGTGCGAGCGGGCTTCCAGGAAGTGGTATTGACAGGCATCCACCTGGGCGACTACCATCCCGATGATGACGAGAAGCTAGACCTGGGCGACTTGATCGCGGCCTTGTTGCGCGAAACCGAGATGCCGCGTATTCGCGTCTCATCGCTCGAACCGGAAGATTTTCGCCTGCAATGGCTGGAGCTATGGCGGGATGAGCGCATGTGCCGCCACCTGCACCTGCCCATGCAGAGCGGTTCCGACGTCATTTTGCGCCGCATGGCACGTCGCTATAACAGCGCGCGCTATCGAGCCATCATCGAAACCGCCAAATACCTCGTTCCAGGCATCGCTATCAGTACCGACATCATCACCGGCTTCCCCGGCGAGAGCGATGAGGACTTTGAACAGACCTACCGCCTCGCGGCTGATTTGCAGTTCGCCAAAGCGCACGTCTTCCGTTTCTCGCCCCGGCAGGGGACTCCGGCGGCGCGTATGAAGGGGCAGATCAAAGATGAAGTCAAGAAGGCGCGCAGCGAGCGTTTGCTTACCCTGAACGAGCAGGATATGCGGCGTTTCCGCGAAAAGTTTCTTGGCGAAACGCTCGAAGTGCTTATCGAAGGCGTCAAACATGGGCATTGGGAAGGGCTGACCGATAACTACCTGCGCGTCGAGTTTGAAAGACTACCCGGCCCTGCTGATCGCGACTGGCAAAATACGCTGGTTAAGGCGCGTCTGTTGCAAGCGGTAGATGATGGCGTGGCTGGTATGTTTGTGGAATCTGGTAGATGAGGTGGCCTATGGATGGCCGGACATCAGAGAAATATTAACGGGATAATAAGAAGATATGAAACGCCTGTATGGACTTCTATGGCTCATTTTGCTGGTTCTTCTCGCGGGGTGTGGCGATGCCTTTACTGCTACACAGCCTGTCGGCCCGATCGATACATCGACCGCGAGTTCACAGCCAACAACGACACCATCAGTGCTGGCGACCGGAAAATTTCGGGAATACGCGCTCCCACAGGATAACAGCGGCATGATGCGCCCGGCCATTGACCACGAGGGGCGTGTCTGGTTCGGTGAGATGAATCGCAACTACCTTGCCATGTTTGAACCACGCACGGGAACATTTTTACAGATTACTCCCCCGCGCGGTGCCAACGGTATTATGGGCGTAGCGGTCGCGGCAGACGATACTATCTGGTACGCGGAACAGGATGCCAACTATATCGGCCATTATTTTCCCGCAAGCAAGCAATTTCACCTGTACCAGCTTCCCACGTTTAACGAGCCAGACCCGGCTAACGCGGGCAAGACGCTCACGCTGCCAGCAGCTCCCAATGACCTGGCTATCGATAGCCACGGCAACATCTGGTTTACAGAACTGAATGCCAATGCTATCGGCAGGCTTGACCCGCGCGACGGCTCAATTCGGCAGTATCCATTGCTCACCTCAAAGGATGCCCAGGCTCTGGACCCCTATGGCATTACGGTTGATCCGCAAGGGAACGTGTGGTTCACCGTGGCTACTATCAATCACATTGGCAGGCTTGACCCGGCGACGGGCGCAATTCGCTACTACACGGTGCCGGGGGAGAACGTAGCGTTGATGGAAATAGCCAGCGACGGGCATGGTATGATCTGGACTACCGCGTTCGCCTCTGGCCTGCTGGTCGCTCTCAACCCCGCGACAGGGGCAATTACGCGCTATTACGCGCCATCACCCAATGGCAACCCCGGCGGACTTTATAGCGTGACTATCTCGCCAACAGGCGAGGTCTGGGTGACGGTCTCGGCCATCGGCGTGATAGCTCGCCTGGATGTATCCGCCCACAAATTCGTGTACTATACTATCCCGACTGCCGGCAGCCTGCCGCTTGGCGTGGTGGTTGACGCGCATCAAACGCTGTGGTTTACCGAGGCGGGCAGCAATAAGATTGGCATGTTGCAACCTTAGCGAACGGGGACAGGCGCAAGGCCCCCGCGTCCGCCCAGCCCCGCGTCCCTGTCCCTACGTTGCGCTACAGGTGGCTTTCAAACCATCCCAGAATATGCTTCAGACGCTCTACGCGCAGTTTGGGATGGCCGCCGCGTGACATGCCGTGACTCTGGCCCTCGAAACGCACGAAGAGCACTTCGCGCCCCATATATTGCAGCGCCGCGAAGAGTTGTTCGGCCTGCTCGATATTGCAGCGCAGGTCCTGTTCGCTATGGATGATGAGCAGTGGGGTGTGAATATTCTTCACGTAGCTGATGGGTGACATGTGCATGTACTTCTCGTGGTCATCCCAGGGCGTCGTCTCCAGTTCGTCGTCGGCGAATGTCCAGCCAAAATCGCCGGAACCGAAGTCCGAGGCGATGTTAGTGACGCTGCGGTCGGTGACGGCCACTTTGAAACGGTCGTTATGGCTGATGAGCCAGTTGGTCATGAATCCGCCATAGCTGCCGCCAGTGACACCCATGCGCTGCTCGTCGATGTAGCCCTTCTGAATGAGCGCATCCACGCCGGCCATGATGTCCAGCGACTCTTTCTCGCCCCATGCACCGCGCACCGCCAGCGAGAAGTCACGCCCGTAGCCGAGGCTGCCACGCGGATTGGTATACAGCACGACGTAACCGGCAGCCGTCAGCAACTGCATTTCGTGAAAGTAGCCATAGCCGTATTGCGTGGCGGGACCGCCATGTATCTCGACGATCAATGGATATTTCTTGGTTGGGTCGAAGTCTTGTGGCTTCATCACCCAGCCGTCCATCGGCCAGCCATCAGTTCCGCTGTAGGACATGTATTCTGGCGTTGACAGGGCAATTTCGCTGAGTAGTGGTTCGTTGAAGTCTGTTACGCGGCGCATTTCACCGGAGGCGTCGGTTGCGCGCACATAGATTTCCTGCACTCGTGTCGGGCTGCCGATCAGCAGCGCCAA